>CAMDPK010000204.1 GCA_945904015.1 Candidatus Kuenenia stuttgartensis
CGCCGCCCCGTCGAGGCCAACGTGTCCTCCCAGCCGAGCGGCTCGAACTTGATGTCCAGCGCGTCGCCGAAGCCGGCGTTGAGTTCCTCCAGCACCTGCTGGAACGCCGCCCGCTCCACCGCCAAATCCCCCGGCGAGGCGATGAAGACGCGAATCGTGCGGACGTCGGACATGCGCGGCGCTCCGGTCAGGAGGAGCGGATTCACAACCGTAGCCGCGTTCTGGCGACCTTGTTGAAAGATTTCGCCACCCTGCTCGCCAGGGTGGTTCCCGCGCTCTGCAGCTAGCGGACTTGTGGCTAGCTGCAGAGCGCGGGAACCTCTGGCACAAGGCCAGAGGCGAGAAATTCAACAGAGCCTGGCGAACGTGGCTACGTCGGAACAGAACGCGGCGGATTATCACGAAACCTGTTCACCACACCAGCGAATGACGGGAAGGACGCCGAGAATGGGAGTGGTGATCGACTTCGGCAAACTTTAGACTTCCTCCCCTTGAACCAATCCAGGAATCGGGAGGTCTTACCGACATGCAACACCTCTGCAAACCTTGGGAGCATCGGCTGTCGCGCCGCGCGTGGCTCGGCGGGATGTCCGCTGCCGGTGCCGTCGCCGCGAGCGGTCTGCCGTTCGAGGTCGCCATCGGCGATGAGTTGGCCAAGCAGAAGAAGCAGGTGCTCTTCGTCTGGATCGATGGCGGGATGAGCCAGTACGAAAGCTGGGATCCGAAACCGAACTCGCAGTTCGGCGGGCCGTTTCGACCGATTCAAACATCGGTCCCTGGCATTCAAGTTTGTGAGTTGATGCCACGCTCGGCGAAGATCATGCAGCATCTCTGCGTCGTGCGCGGGATGTGTACTCAGGACAACTCGCACTCGGCGGGCGTGCCCCGCATTCAGCGCGGCGATCCGAAGAACCGCGGCGTGACGTATCCATTCTTCGGCTCGTCGGTCGCGAAGTTGATCGGCAATCAGGGGACCGGCTTGCCAGCCTACGTCTCGGTCAAACCGGGGAGCAGCGGGTTCATCTATCAGGACGCCGGGTTCCTCGGCCCGCAATTCGGAGCGGTCGCGTTCGGCGACGGCAAGCCGCCGGAGAACATGGCTCGGCCTGAATCGGTCAGCGAAGCGGACGAAGAGTTGCGGCAATCGCTGCGAGTCAAAGCGGACGAGCGCTATCGGCTGCGACGTCGCCCCGGCTCGGCCGAGGCGAATGGGTACGTCTTCGAGTCGGCTCGCGAGTTGATGCGGCAGCAGTCTCTGTTCGACTTGTCGAAGGTCGATCCGCGCGACCGCGAACGGTACGGCGATCATGAATTCGGACGGCACATGCTGCTGGCTCGGCGAATGCTCGAGAGCGGGATCACGTTCGTCAAAGTCACCAGCTACGGCTGGGACACTCACGGCGACAACTTCAATGGACACGCTTCGCTGATGCCGCGCTACGATCAGGCGTTCGCGTCGATCGTCGAAGACCTGCAAGAGCGCGGGATGCTCGACAATGTGCTGGTCATCACGATGTCCGAGTTCGGCCGCACGCCGCGCATCAACGGACATGTCGGCCGCGATCATTTTCCAGAGGCGTGGTCGCTGGCGATGTCGGGACGCGGAGTGAAACGCGGACTCACGGTCGGCAAGACAAACGCGAAGGGGACGGCGGTCGAAGGGGAGGCCTACGACATCGGCCACATGTTTCACACCTGGTTCGCCGCGCTGGGCATCGACACGGGCAAGACGCAGTTCGACAACCACGGACAGCCGCTGCCGATCGCTCACGAAGACATGCACGCCGTGAAGGAGGTGCTGGCATGACGCCCGAACTCAAAGCCAAGTTCACTCCGAAGGCTGCCAAGAAACCGCTCGACTTGTCGCAGCAGGTCGTCTCGGCCTGCTTCAGTCCGACGGGCGTGTTTCTGCTGGCCGGCAGCATGGAAGGCCAAGTCGGCCGCTGGAGCCTTGTGCCCGACAAACCGGAACCGGAACTCGCTGAGAAGCCGCCGCTGACTGGACTGACCGCTTGGGTCAGTGCGTGCGTGTGTTTGCCCGATGGAAAGTTGGCGGTCGCGGCGGATTCCTTTGGCAATCTCGCCTGCTGGTCGTATTGCGACGACGCGACCGAGCCGGTTTGGAAAATCGAGAACGCTCACGACGGTTGGATTCGCGTCGTGCTGGTGTCTCCCGACGGCCAAAAGATCGCGACCTGCGGCCGCGACGGTCGCATCGTGTTCTGGTCGGCGGATGGCAAGAAACAGTCCGAGATCAAGATCGGCGGCGATCTTTCCGAGATGCGCTTCGCGCCGGATGGGAAGTCGCTGTTCGTCGGATCGCTCGCAGGCAAGCTCTCGCAATGGGAACTGGCCGGCGCGACGAAGTTGCGCGACTTCGATGCGAGTCCGTTGCTCAAACCAGATCGACTGCAAGACGTCGGCGGCATCCGCGCGATGGCCGTCAGTCCGGATGGTGCGTTGCTACTGGTCGGGGGGACTCAGCCCGTCAACGGAGGCAACGTGCAGGGCAAGCCAACGGTGCTGGCCTTCGATGTCGCGACCGCCGAACTCAAAAAGAAAACAGAACTCGGTGCCGTCGGCGATGTGTACGTCACCGATTTCGCGTGGCATCCCGACGGCTGCTGGCTCGTCACGACCAGCGGCAATCCCGGACAAGGAAGGTTTCTTTGCTGGCGAATGGAAGACGAACAGCCGCTCTCCGAAACGAAGCTCTCGAACTGTCACGCCGTACGGCAGCATCCGTCCGGCAAATGGTTCGCGCTGCTGACGACCAACGCCAACAGCAACGGCAACGGCAAAGTCGTGGACAAGAACGGCGAGTACCGCGGCAATTCATCGCCGCTGGTGGTGATGACGTTTCCCGTAGCTTGACTCTCCGAGTCGAGCCGTCCGAATTTACTCGACTCAGAGAGTCGAGCTACGAGGTTTGTGAATGCTCAATCTGACCGGACTGAATCGAGCGGACGAGTTGTCTCGCCGCCATCTGCTGCAAGTCGGCGGCTTGGGGCTGATGGGATTGTCGTTGCCAAACTTTCTGTCGGCTCGCGAGCAAGCCGCGCCAAAATCGTCGCTCGTTCCGAAGGCCGATCACTGCGTCATTCTGTTCTTGAACGGCGGGCCGAGTCATCTCGACATGTGGGACATGAAGCCCGACGCGGCCGACGGCATTCGCGGCGAGTTTCAACCGATCCCGACGTCGCTACCCGGCTACTTCGTCAGCGATCAAATGTCGAAGCTGTCTCGGCACATGCACCGTGCGACGGTCGTGCGTTCGATGCACCACGGTGTCAACAACGCTCACGCGGCGGCCGTGTACGCTGCGATGACCGGCCACGATCGTGGCGAGATCGGTGGCGGCACGCGCCCGACCGATTACCCGTCTCCCGGTTGCGTGCTCTCGATGGTTCGGCCCCCGGATCGGCCCATCGTCCCACAGGTCCATCTGCCGTACATCACTGCTGAAGGAGCCGGCGGTCCGCCTCAGCCGGGATTCTTCGCGGGCATCCTCGGCCGCTCGCGCGATCCGCTGTTCGTGCTGCGAGATCCGAACTCGCCGGAGTTCGCGATCCCGGAACTGACACTGTTGGCCGATGTCTCGACCGAACGACTCGCAATGCGCCGCCGATTGTTCGAGACCGTCGATTCGCAACTGCGCGAGCAAGCCGGAGTGAACGCCGCCGACTCGATGACCGGATTCCAACAGCGAGCGCTGCAACTGCTCACCTCCGAAAACACGCAGCGAGCGTTTCGACTCTCGGAAGAACCGGACGCCGTGCGCGATACCTACGGCCGGAACATCTACGGTCAGAGCACGCTGCTCGCACGGCGGTTGATCGAAGCGGGCACGCGGCTCGTCACGCTGTCGTGGGCACCGGACGCGAACGCGACATGGGACACGCACGGCAGCAACTTCAAGAAGCTGAAGGGAACGCTGCTTCCGCAACTCGATGCCGCCTGTTCGAGCTTGCTGACCGACCTCGCCGATCGCGGGTTGCTCGATCGCACGATCGTCGCGGTGTTCGGCGACTTCGGCCGCACTCCGAAGATCAACGCCAACGACGCCGGCCGAGACCACTGGAACTACTGCTACAGCCTGATGCTGCTCGGCGGTGGCTTCAAACAAGGTTTGATCTACGGCAGTAGCGACAAAACCGGAGCCTTCCCCGCGTCCGACGCACTGATCCCCGGCGACATCGTTTCCACGATGTATCACTGCCTGGGCCTGCGTCACGATCGCGAAATCCACGACGCAACCAACCGCCCCTTCCGCCTCGTCCCGACTGGTGATGTCGTCGATGCGTTGCTGGCGTAACAAGTTCGTAGTCCCGCCTTCAGGCGGAATGTTCGAGATTCCGCCTGAAGGCGGTACTACAAACCAGGAGCCTCCCATGTCCAACACGCGCCGCGAATTCCTCGGACAGTCCACCACCATCGCCGCGACGACCGCTTCGGCCGCATGGTTGTACGCATCGGAAGCGAATGCCGATGACAAAGCCAAGAGCGATCCGAATCGTCTGACCGTTGCCGTCATCGGCCCCGGCGGGATGGGGATGGGGCACACGAATTTGCTTGCGACGAACTCGGCGGTGCGCGTGGCTTACGTATGCGATGTCGATGAGCAACGGGCGGCTCGCGCGGCGGAGACGATCACGAAGGGATCGGGGCAGGCTCCGAAGATCGTCAAGGACATGCGGCAGGTGTTCGACGACAAAGAGGTCAAAGCGGTCTGGATCGCGACGCCGGATCACTGGCACGCTCCGGCCGCGATCTTGGCGGCGAATGCGGGCAAGCACGTTTATGTCGAGAAGCCCTGCTCGCACAACCTGCGCGAAGGGCGGCTGATGATCGAGGCGGCTCGCAAGAACAAAGTCGTCATGCAGGTCGGCACGCAGACTCGCAGCACCGCGCACGCGATCAAGGGGATGGAGAAACTCAAGACCGGCGTCATCGGCGAAATCCTGGTCGCGAAGGCGTGGAACAGTCAGCGACGCAGCACGATCGGCAAACAACAGCCGTCCGAACCGCCCAAGAACCTCGACTACGATTTGTGGCTCGGCCCGGTGACGTATCGGCCGTACCAGTCGAACTTCTTGCACGGCATTTGGAGGTGGTGGTACGACTTTGGCTGCGGCGACATCGGCAACGACGGCGTGCATGACATCGACGTGGCCCTATGGGGCTTGGGAATGAAAACGCACCCGACCCGCATCGCCGCGCTGGGCGGCAAGAGCTTCTTCGACGACGACATGCAGCACGCCGACACGCAGTACATCGTCTACGAGTACGCCGCCGCGACGAAAGCCGGCAAACCAAAGCAACTGATCTTCGAGCAACGCATCTGGTCCCCGTACGTCCAAGAAGGCTTCGAGAACGGCAACGCCTACTACGGCACCGAGGGAATGATGATCTTCGGCAAGGCCGGCAAGTACGCGGTCTACGGCCCGAAGAACAAGTTGATCGAAGAATCGACCGGCAACGCGCCAGACCTCGCCGCGCATCACGCCAACTTCCTGGAGTGCATTCGCACCGGAGCACGGCCGAACGCCGATATCGAGATCAATCATCTTTCGACGGCGCTGTGTCACCTCGGCAACATCGCGACCCGCGCCGGCCGAGTCATTCACTTTGATCCAGCCAAAGAGCAGATCACCGGCGACAGCGAAGCCGCAACGCTGCTGACTCGCGAGTACCGCGACCATTGGGCGCGGCCTATCGTCTGATACGTCCAAAGCATGGAATGTACGATGCTCACGTTCGCGGATGGTGTTGGACGATTCATCCTCCATCGCTTCTGCGGTGACGAGGAGTTCATCATACGAACCGCCAATATCCTTGCGATTCGAGAGCCTGACGGGATCAGTTTGTGGTTCGAGGCGGAGACAGAAGGCGAGTGCGTCAAGAGCCTCGAAGACACTGCCACTCTGCGAGCTTGGCCAAAGGCTGAAGTCTGTGTGAACCTCAAAACCTTCGACCCAGACAAAATCGTGGGTCAAAGTTTCGAGGTGCCCGCCTGGAATGCCGAAACAGACGATCGCCTTGGAATGATCTACTACGTCGAACACGAGGTATTACGAGACAACACGGTCCAGATCCTCGGCCGAGAAGGCAACGTATTCTGGGCTCGTTGGTCTGGCTACACGACTGACGTGAATTACTACGATGGGAGCAAGCCTGATACCCGGATCGAAATTGAAGCGAAATTCACGTTCAAGAAGATGGATAAATACCTGATCCCCTAATCCCCTCTCTATTTCGCTCCAATCGAGTCGTAAACCTGCTTCCCCCCGACGAATGTTTGTCGTACTCCGATGTCAGCCACGTCATTTACCGGGCACGTCAAATAATCGCGGTCGAGAACGATAAAGTCGGCCAGCTTGCCGGCTTCCAGCGAGCCTTTGTCACTCTCGGCGAACATCACGAAGGCGTTGTTGATCGTGTAGAGCCGTAAGGCTTGCTCGCGCGTGATGCGTTGTTCGGGATGCAGCGGTTGCTCGGCCCAGCGGGGTTGGCGAGTCAGCGCGATCCACATTCCGAGGAACGGGTTGTACGGGTTGATCGACCGCAGGCTGCCGAACTTCTGCATGTGGTCCGAGCCGCCGCCGACAATCACGCCGCTGTCCGCGAGTGATTTGTACGGCTGAAAGTACTCGGTGCGTCGCTCGCCGAATTGCTTGAGCAGCGTGGCTCCGTCGAGCCGCAGCCAGGCCGGTTGTAAGTCGGCGACGATGCCGACAGCTTTCATCCGTTCGATCGCTTCACGACTCATGAAGTTGCAGTGCGTGATGCACGGCCGATGATCGCGCAGAGGCAGGTCGCGGTTGATCGACTCGTAGGCTTCAATCAGAGCATGCACCGCACCATCTCCGACCGAGTGCGCCGTGAATTGAAATCCGTTGTCGAACGACAGCCGAGCGATCGCCTTCAGCTTGTCCGCCGGGATGTATTGCAGGCCGCGGTACTCGGCGTCGGTGATGCCGTAGATCGTGCTGACGCCCCACGGCTCGCGCATGTACGCGCTGCCGGTCAACATGCCGCCGTCGAGAAAGCACTTCACGCCGCGCAGCCACAGCCAATCATTCTTCGCGTGTCGTGGGTGCTCGGCCGCTTTCTTCAATCGCTGCTCGATCTTGTCGAGCGGATCCTGAGCGTTGACGGCATACGAGCAGAAAATCCGGCACGTCAGAGCGTCGTCCTGCAACAGCTTCTCGAACTGATCGACGGCACCGTCACCGCAGTTGCGGTCAGAGATGCTGGTCAGCCCCACGGCGTTGTAGGCCGCGAGCATCTGCTTGAGCCGATCGAGTTGCTCGGCAGCAGTTGCGGATTTCGACTTGGACTTTGTCTTCACCAGCCGCGTACAGCTTCGCAGGATGCCGGTCAGCTCGCCGGTCTTCGGATCGCGTTCGAGGTAGCCGGGCTGACCGTCAGTGATTTTGAAATCCTTGTCGATGCCGCTGAGCTTTAACGCCAGCGAATTCACTGCTCCATCTGGGCCTGTCGCGAACAGCACGGGGTTTTTCGGTGCGACCTGATCCAGTTCGTTCCGATTTGGAAACCGCTGATCGCGCAGCCGCGTGACGAACACCTGCGAGATCGTGATCCAGTCCCCTTCGTCGGCAAGTTGCGCGCGCTGTTCGATGTACTTCAGGACGTCTGCGATCGTCTCCATTTCCGGGATGGGATGATCGAACTCGTACATGGCCGCCCCGGTCGGATGCGTGTGCGAGTCCATAAGTCCCGGCAACACAGTTCGGCCTGCGAGGTCGATCACCTTCGTCTTCGGACCAGCCAGTTTGAGAATGTCTTCGTCTTCACCGACGGCGACGATCCGCTCGCCACGAACGGCGATGGCCTCGGCGATGCGGAACTGAGGATCGACCGTTACGACCTTGGCGTGGTGGACGATGAGGTCGGCCGGATCGGCGGCCAGAAGTGTGAGAACAAATGCAGCGGTCAGCGGGGACATCGATTGGCTTTCCGAGTTGGTGAATTCCACAAAGCGGCGTCCAGTGGCCGCGGTCCAAAGAGTCTCACTGCACGGACACGACCTCGGCTGTGCCGCGGCTGGGACGGCGCTCAACGGTGACGCTGTAGCGGACGGTCGTGCCGTCGCGGTAGGTCCAGGTCTCTGTGACTCGGCCGGACGTCGCGACGCGCGTCAGCGACTGTGGTGAACCCAGGCACTTCAGCAGTTGAGCGGGCGTCATGCCGATCTTTGGCACTCCGAGGCGAATGAATCGTTCGAGTTCCGTCTCGATTGTGACCGGCAATCGAGTGTTCGGTGCTGCGGGATTCACCTGGGGAGCGACCCACTGGCCGTTGACCTCTTGATAGCCGAGCTTCTTCAGCCGTTCGAGGATGTCTTCATTTTTTGGCGCGAGTTGCAACGCCTCGAGCAGCAAGGCACCGGCACCCGGCTGGTCTTGCAGCAGCGCGAGGCGTTCGTCAGAGAGCTGGATCAATCCGGTCACGCCATCTTTGCGGAGTGACTGTTCGCGCCGTGCCAGCCAACGCGCGATCGATTCCTTGGCGAGACTCTCTTGTTTGCGGTCACGGCAACGCTGAACGAGGTCACCGAGTTGGTTGCGTGTCAGTGCCGCCGAATTCTTCGCCATGAATTGGAGTTCCGCGTCACGGTACTTTTCGGCCAGTTCGTGTTGTTCGGCGATCAGCTCGTCAATGCGATTGGCGATCTCGCTGCCGTTACTGCCGTCCGGCTTCGTGGCACGCGCAATCGCCGCAGTCGCGATCTCGGTGTGGAACAAGCGTTCGAGCGTGCGGCGTTTGGCGTCCGAAGCGTTGTGGTACGTCAGCACGGAGTTTCTGCGGTACTCGTTGGCCAGCAGCGGTAAGACGTCCGCGACACGGGCCTTCGCGCCGGGCAAATCCTTGTCGAGCCGATTGAGAAACTGAAACACCGGGTCTTTCGTGAGGTCGATGTCCTCGACCGTGAGATCGACTTGCGGTGCGGACTTTTTCAACGCTTCCCACTCCAACCAGTAGGACTCGTGCAGCCAGTCGAGCCGCAGCGAATCGTCCAGACCCAATTCGGGGATGCGCAAAGTCAAAGTGCGCAAAGCTGCGGGTGTGAGTTCTTTCAACTCCTGCCGTTCGAGGTTCAACCCTTTGCGGTTGGCGAGTTTCGCTCGTTCGATGAGTTCCTCGTCGTTGTAGAACTTGCCGCGCGGGCCAGCCCACTCGGCCAATTCGTACCACTGCTTCGATGTGCCCCGTGTGATCGCGCGCTCGCGCTCCGCCAGTGTTTGCACGTCAGTCGGCAATTGACGGACTTGCTCGACTTCGAAATACAGCTTGCCGCTGGTGGCCTCCTTCGCCAGCCGGCCAGAGACCTCGAGGACTTTGGAATTGCCCACCAGCTTAATTGGCTGCGACGCCTTGAACGGCAGATCGCAATTCTTCATCCGCAACGAGTCGCGAACGAGAATCGCGTAGTGTCCCTCGATGCGGAAGGACGAGCCAACGAGATCCGGCCACTGCGGTTTGAGGTCCAGGAAGCTCTGCAACGACTGCGCGCCGGCGGCGGAGACTGTGGTGGGTGCGAGCAGCAGGAGGACGAGAGGAAGGAGGCCAGTGCAAAGTGCAGAGTGCAGAGTGCAAAGTGCAAAGTGGAAGACACGAACACAGACCCTCTCTCCGCACTTTGCACTTTGCACTTTGCACTCGGCACTCTGCACTTTGAAAACTGAAAGTCGCGATTGGTTCCTCGTCATTCGATGGCTCCGATCCAGCCGCTTTGTTCGGTCAGCATCGCGCGCAGTCGAGCTTCCGTGTGCAGTTCATCCGGCGGCAGTCCCGCCGCGAGCAATAAGCCGTAGTCCGTCCACAAGAAGCCAGATGAGGCCGTGAGTGTCAGCACCCAGGCCGATTGCTCGGAGTTCCATTTGAGCGATTCGACCTGCGCGGCAAACACGACTTCACGTTGTCCAAGATCATTCAGCGCGGACGCGCCGGGCGGAGGAGGATCGGCCGGGACGGCGTCGGAGGTTGCGGCCGGCACGGGGAAGGTCGCTTGGATCTTCGAGAAGACCGGCAGATTGGCGGTCAGGATCAACGGTTCGTCGAAGATCTGGATTCGCTGTTCCCAATGGACCTCCGCTGGCGTCGCGGATCCTGCCGGCGGAGCGATCTCGCTTTGCATGACGAGCCACCGTCCGGCATGGAGGTTCGCGAATTCCGACTCGGCAGCGAGCACGTTTTCGCGCAACCGAGTCGCTCGCGCGGCTTCGATCATTTCGATGAGCGAGCGAGTCAGCAACGAGTTGAGCGCGGTCAGTTGCCGGTGCATCTGCCGAGCTTGTTCGGCGGATGCGTCCGCGCGATGCAGCAGATCGGCGGCGGCCGCGGCGCGGCTGAAATGTTGTGCGGCCTCGACAAAATCGGACTTCTGCAAGGCAACCATTCCGGATTCGTTGGCCGATTTGAAATCGGACTCCGCCGATGATCGAGCTGCGCGGTTCCATTGCCACCAGCCGGTCAGACCGATGACCGTCAGCAAGCTCAACACGATCAGCCGCAGAGGCGTGAACGGCGTGCGAACCTTTGTGAGGACGGTCGTCAGTTCGGCCTGAAGGTCGATCCCCATGCGCGCGGGAGCAATTTCTGTCGGCGTGGACAACTTGCTGGAGGATTTCGTCTTTGTCGTCTCCGCCGACTTTGGCGATTGGACCTTGCGGACCTTCATCACCGGCCGCGGGTAAACGTCGAGTGGCAACAAGAAAAATCGCTCACCGCATTCCGTGCAGAGGACTCGCTGAAACTCCGGGCCGCGCGTAGCTTCGACTTTGCGGCCGCAGGGACAAGCGAACTCGATCGGTTCGAGAACGACTTCGGCCTCACGACTGCTCAAAGCTCCTTTCGCTCGCGCGAGCCACCCCGACATGCCGTTCGTCTCCAGTTCAGCCAAGAGTCCGCATTCCCTGACGACCGATTATGAGAGAGTCGAAATCGACCGGTCAACAAGGTCGGCCGTCGCCCTGCCGACAGGATCTGTCTGATCGCACCAAGCGGTTCTGACCAGGCGGTCCGCGTGTTCCCGACAACCGGACGGATTCTATCAAGCGCTGCGACCCGCATCGTTGGAAACTTCATGGTCTTGGCTCCACGGACATCGTCACTGCCAAAGCTGCTGTTGAAGCCCGGTCGCTGGACCGTCGGTTCGGCCGCGACGTGCAGCTACCGGATTGCCGGTGATGGCGTGCAGCCGCGTCATGGGTGTGCCAATTTTGCCTGGCGCGATGAATACAGAGTTGTCAGAATGAGGTTGAAAATGTTCGGAACCTCTTTCTGGAGTCGATCATGGATGATGTCCCACAAGTGAAATCCGAGTTGTTGATGCCAGCGGTTCGGGAGCAGGTGG
>CAMDPK010000205.1 GCA_945904015.1 Candidatus Kuenenia stuttgartensis
TGGTGAAGACGCTTGCTCCCGAAAAGGGAAGAGACCTGCTCAAGCAAGTTCGGACCCACCTGATCGAAACCGCGCGGCCGACCTTGGAATCGATGGTTCACGAAATCACCGGAGTCGAGGTGCTAAGCCTGCATCACGACATCAGCACATCCACAGGCGAAGAAGTCGTGCTCTTCCGCTTGGCGGAGTCACCGCTCCTCCGGGAGAGGGCGAAGGCACGAGAGTAGGATCAAGACCGTCTTCAAATGCTGACCTTTGGAATCACACCATGACCAACTCGCTTCCGCTCTTCCCGACCACCGTGATCGGCAGTATGCCGCGGCCGCAGTACGTCAAAGATTTGCTGCGGGCCGGTTCACGCACCGGCGAGCATGACGCCCTCTGGCAGCGACGCACGGATGACGCGGTCCGGTTTGTCATCGGCATGCAGGAGCGTGCCGGCATCGACATCATTTCCGACGGCGAGTGGCGGCGCGAAAGCTACGTCGACGTCATCGGCGAGATCATGACCGGTTTTCGTTGGGTGCAGCGCGACCAATTTCAATATCACCAAGTCGTGGTCGAACGCATGCAGCCGCGCCGTCCGGGCGTCGTGGCGGAAGAAGCTCGGTTCCTGCGCGAGAACACCGATCGGCATGTGAAGGTCTGCTTGCCGTCGCCGTATCTTGTCGGCCAGCGGATGTGGGAACCGGCGTATTCGCAGAGTGCGTACGCGACGCGCGACGAGTTCTGCGAAGCGTTGGTGCCGGTGCTGCGAGCCGAATTGCTCGCGATCCGCGACGTTGGCGTGGATGTGATTCAACTCGACGAACCGCACCTGTGCGTGCTGGTGGACCCGAAGGTACGAGCGACGTTCGCCGACCCGGAAGCCGAGATGCGCAAGGCGGTGGATTGGATCAATCAAATCATCTCCGGCGTGCGCGGAGTCACGCTGGCCGTGCATCTGTGCCGACGCAATTGGGGCCGCCGCGGTTGGGGTGCGGCGGGAGGCTACGAGGCGATCCTGTCGCACATTCAACGAATCGAAGTCGAACAACTCATGCTGGAGTTCTCGATTCCGGCGGCCGGTGACATGGCCATCCTTCGCGAGCTGCCCGAACACATGCGGATCGGCCTGGGCTGCGTGGATGTTCGCTTTCCGGAGATCGACACGCCGGAGCAAATTGTCGAACGAGTCCAAAAGGCACTTGCCCATGTCGCACCGGAGCGAATCACGCTCAACCCGGACTGCGGTTTCGCGCCCGGCAAAGATCACGACATCCCGCTCGAGGAAGCCTACGCCAAACTCAAGAACGAAGCGTTGGCCGCCCAGCGGCTGCGCGAGCTGTACGCTGCTCGGCCATCCGGATCGTGATCGGCGTCATGGCTGGCCATTCGGCGAGCCGCACCTCCGAGAGAACTGATTCCGCTCTGGGAGTCACTTCACGACCAGGCTCACTTGCTCAATCGCCGCGTGACCGGATTTGCGGAATGGACGCGGCATCGGCTGCGCTTGTCCTTTTTCATCCACGGTTCGCGAGCGCAGCGTGTACTCTCCAGCCGGCTGCCCCGGCAGCAGCGCGGCCCAATGAATTTTGCTGAGCCGCATTGGCCAAGTCTTCGGACTTCCATCAGCCTCAAAGCCCTGCGTGCCAGCGGGAATCTTGCCGTCGGGCAAGTCACCACCCCACACCTTTGGAGGTGCGAGGATCGTCGCGTCGGTCCATTTTGCCGTCGTGAAGTTGGGATCGTTCTCCGGTTCCTGGCCTTTCGGGCAAATCCAAACTTGGACTTTGCTCAACCCGGAGATACCGACCTGCGCATATCCGGTCACCGGGATCGGCTGATTGGCGGCTACCTCTTTCGGCACCGACAGCGTCGCGGCCCAGGTCTTGAGCGGGCTATCGACATCATTGTTGCCGTCGATGTACGTGTCATTCGCAAAGCCGAGATTCGTCAGCACGATATGGCTAAGCCACTTGATCGACTTGAAGCCGTACGCTTCCGGCACGACGACCCGCACCGGCCCGCCCCGTTCGGGCGACAAGAACTGACCGTTGAGCTTGTAGCACAGGATCACCGGCGGCAGGTCATACGGGTCTTCAAACACTCGGCCGATCGGCAGCGAGCTGCGAAACATCTGGCCGGGATCGTCGTTGTGGTAGCCGTAATAAAACACGCGCCGCAGATTCTCAACAGGTTGTGTGCGCCAGATGATCTCTCGCAGCGGCACCCCCTCCCAAATACCTGTGCCGAGCGGACAGCCGATGTTGAGGCACGTCATCACCTTGGCGAACCGCACCGCATGTGTCTCCGCGATCTGCATCAGCCCGTTGAAGTCGAGCGCGGTGCCGTCCTCCTTTTTCATCGGCTTCTTGAGACGAGTCACCGACTTGTCCGTGTCCGAGACGACTTCCAGCTTCCATGTCTCGCGTGTGAGTCCAACTTCCGTTTTCTTCTCCGGCGGCAGCGAATGCGGCAGCGGTTTTCCGCGCGAGACATCGCGGAACTTGTCCAACGGCGTGAGAAATGATTCGAGCTTGCCGATCGCCTCCGCCAACTCCGGCGCGAGTTCGTTGGCTCGCGCGGTTCGCGGCCAAGCGGCGATCAGTGAGGCACCCGCTGCACCGACGCTCAGAAAAAATCGCCGCGTGAGAAGTTGATGCTCTGACAAGAATGGATCGAGTGGACTCATGAATTCGCCCCCTGCAAAAGTGGGAATTCGGAGGTAGGTCAGCCCTTCCAGGCTGACCCGATCAACGATCGACGCGATTTGCCAATTCGCGTCAGGCTAGAAAGCCTGACCTACTGGAATCGAAACCGCTTCTACTTCTTCTCCTCGTGCTTGTGATCGTGGTCGCCGTGATCGTGCTTGATCGCGCCCTCGAACTCCTTGCCGCCGATGCTGACTTTGAATTTGCCGACGGTCTTCGGGTCGTGATGGAACGCTTCGATCAACGCTTCGCTTGTGATCTCGAAACGCGAAGCCTTGCCGTCTGCGTCCGGCGGCCCAGCCGTCAGAGCATGTGTGACCGGAGCGTCCTTGCCAGGCAACTCCAGAGTGAGTTCTTTCGCTTCGATGGCGACGGCCGTCTTCGCGTCCGCACCCAGCAAGTACAGAATCACTTTGTTGCCCGCTTCGTCGAACACGACCTCGGCGTGAAATTCCTCTTCGCCGAGTTCAATCAAGTCGCCGTCGTGCGGCCCGTGGCCGTGCCCATGATCGTGAGCATGTCCGTGCTCGGCATCGTGCGCGGTGTCTTTGCCTTTGTCGAAGGTGCGGTACTCGCCCCCCTTGTCGCCGCCACAGCCGGCCAGTCCTGACAGCCCCAGCATCACTGCCGCCGACAACAACCACATTCCTGCTTGCGTTCGCATCTCCATTCGCCTTTCGATTTCCAGAGTATTCGTCAGTCTCGAAACGTCGTTCCGTGAACGGGCCGAATTATGGTGCCTTGGCCGAATCGAGCAAGTCGGGGCGTCATGCCGGAGGATGGGCACTCTTGCCCGTCCGTCCGAAATGCAGACGGGCAAGAGTGCCCATCCTCCAAATCACGCCGGCTCCGGTGCCGGTTCCTCCGAATAAAACCAATTCGCCACGAAGTGCTCGCCGCAGAAGACAATCAGCACGATCAGCAAAAGCAGCGGATAAACCTCCTCGCCCAATCGGCCGGTGTTGACTCGGCGTTGCAGCGTGGCGATGTCGCGTGACAGCGAGAATCGTTTTTCGCCGAACATCTGTGTCAGATCGTCTTCGCTCATACGACGGAAATCGCTTTCGCTCGGAGAGGCATTGACGCTGAATCCGCTTGCGAATTTGGATTGCGGATCAGCCGACAGCACGTCGTAGTGACCAAGCTGATCCGCCTCGCGAATCGCGAACGACGCGGCTCCGGCCGGCACGGCACCTTGCAATTGCTGACCGCTCGGCTTGCGGAGCAAGTATTTCGTCAACGGCGGTTCGCTGTCGGCGCGCACAAAGACGTCCTCACCGGCAAGGTAATTGAACGTCGCTTCGCTGCGGCCTGAGAGATACTGAATCAGATGGTCGGTGAGCATGAAGAACGCCCAGTTGTTGGCAGCTTCGGCATGATCGATCCAACCGCGAGCGTCGGCTGCCGTTGCCAGCAGAGCAACGCGACCCGCTCCGACTCGCTTCTCAATCAGCGCGGGATGCGTTTTCGGATTCGAGAACGTCGCCAACACGTTCGCGCCATCGAGCGGCACCACCGACCAATACTTATTGATGCGGATTTCGGAGAGCACGCCGATCCCTCCGGCTTCGTCGAGCTTCTTCAGCACCGGATGATTTGGATTCTTCGCGTCGATGAACGCCGGCGGATTGAAGGACAAACCCGCAGCCAATTCGCACGGCAAGACGGTGCTCGCGGCTGGCGAGTTGTACGACACGGGGTCAACACCGCCAGCTTCGCTCAAGCCATTCGACCCGACGAACACGGCCAGTCCGCCGCCGTTGTTCACGAACTTGTGCAGCGACTTCCAGGTGGTCTCGCTCAACGAGGGCACGCTGTTGAGCACGACGACCGAGTAGTTTCCCAGCTTTGTCTCGGGCAACTTCGCCGGCCGAATCTCGTCGAGTTGAAAACGCGCCTTGCCCGACTTCCGTTCGTCGTCGAAGACCAGCACGCTGCTCAACAACTCGGCAACCCTCTCACTCGGTGAGACCAACAGCACTTTCGGCGGAGGCTTGATTTCGAGCGTGAAATGCCGGACGTCGTTCATCGCCAGCGGATCGCTGGAAAGCAGACGCAACTCACCATGCTGCACCGGGCCTTGCAGGTTCGCGACGTGCATTTGCACGCGAGCGCCTTGTTGACCTCCGACCTTCACGGACTTTTGACCGGAAGGGAGGCGTTTCCCGTCCCGGCTGATCATCGACAGCTCGACCGTCTTTTCGGATTCCTCAACGCCGATCGCCGACAGCGCGGCCTCGATCGTCAGCGAGCTGCCTTCGGAAAGGCTCTGCCGAGACAGCGTCACGTCGGTGATGCCGATGTCGTGGGGAGCCAACTCGCCCACGTCGATCACATAGACGCCCACCCACGACAAGCGTTCCAACTCGTCATTCAAAAGCTGAGCGCCGCTCATTCGCCACGACGTCGCGCCGAGATCGGTGAAGAGATAGATCTCGCGGATGAAGCGGTCGCGCCGAGCGTCTTGCGCCACCGATTCCTGCTCGTTGAGCGTCCGGCCTTGATCCTGCTCTTGCAGAGCGAGAGCCGCTCGCAGGCGTTCGTTCAGCGGCTGCGACACCGGCTGCGGCGCGAGGCTTTGAATCTTCGATTTCACGCCGACCAAATCGGCCTGAAACAAAATCGGCGACGTCGAGTTCGTTTCGCCGACCGCGATCCGGCTGCGCGGCGGCAGCGTGTCCATGTGACCGAGTGCGATCGCTTTGCCCTGATCGAGCCGCGTCTTGCCCTCCTGCGTGTACTGCATCGACAAACTGGTGTCGAACAGGAACACCGCTGCCACCGGCAAGTCACTTCCGACCGCCGGAGCCGGTGCGGAAATTTCCGCTCGCAACCGATTCACGTACGGCAGAATGACTGCCAGCGCGATCAACGCCGCGACGGCTGTCCCCAGTCCGCCTCGCAACATCGTCCGGCGATACGCCAACGTCTGGACCGACAACTTCTTCCTTTGCCAGGTCCGCATCAAACCAAAATACGTCCCGAGCGCCACCGCGACGACGCCGAACAGCGTCAGCATCTCGCTCGTACTGAATTCGTAACTCGCCTCCGGCAGCGACGGCCTCGATGCGGCGATCGCCAGTCCGATGATGACCAGCATCCGCAGCAGCATCAGCCACACATGCCGCAGCTTCAGCCGCCGCACGTTTTGCCGCCGCCGCATCAGAATCAGCCGCAGCGCAGGAAATGGCAACTTCCTCGGCTTCGCCCGCAACAAAAAGTGCAGGATGACCGGAATCACGGCCAAGCCAGCGGCGTAAATCAGAGCGGGATGAATCAGCGACATCGAACCTGTCCCATCGCTCTGCCCCCATCGTTCTGCCAAAACGCATTTGGCAGAACGATGGGGGCAGAACGATGAATGCGAATTAGGGATTGAGTCCAGCCGCAGTTTGTCCTGCTCGACGCCCAACTTCCAGGGGACCACCCCCCAACGGAATCGCACCTCGATCGGGACCGTCCTTGTCGAGTTCACGCAACGGGTCCGGCCATTCGCTCGGCAACGAGACTCCCGAATTCACCGCCGGACTTTCGCGGCTCAATCGAAAGTCGAACGTGGCGGCGTCTAAATCAGGCATCGCGAATCGCGGATCGGCGACTAGAGACCGCTCACTGAGACCGTTCGGTGATTTGTCTTTCTGAGCGGCAAAGTCCTTCGACTGCCGATACCGCTGAAAGAATCCGGCGGCCGTTTGTTCGGTCGTGCCCGGCGTCCAATACAGGTTGCCGTCCGCCTCAATCGGCAAGCCAGCAATCGGCGGCGTGAAGGCCGGCAGCTTTTCGAGATGCACGAAAAGGTTGTTGAAAGTTTGGCGCGGATGTTCGGCTCGGACGGCTCCCAGTGCGGCCATCGAGGCATCGCGAGCCGGTTCGCGCGCGATGATCGTGTTGTGATAAATCGTCATCGCCGACCACGGGGGCGAGCCATGATCGCCCATCAGCTTGCCGTGCGAAGTGCGCAGTTCTCGGTCGCGAACCGAAGGGCGTCCCGTCAGCACCGCCGGACGCAGATCGAACAGGTTGCGGTAAATGAAGACGTGGTCGCGAGTGTCCTCCGAGCCGCCGAACGCCAGCGCGGTCAGGCAGCCGCGAAAGATGTTTTGATAAATGTGAATCTCGGCACCGTCCCTCATGAAAAGATGCCGAGGATACATCGGGCTGAGATACACGCCGTCATCCTGCGTCCCGTCGATCAGGTTGTGATGAAACTTCAGGCTCACGCCACCGAGGTACGGTCCATCGTGCGAGTCGGTGAACTCGCAGTGAGAAATCTCCCAGTTGTCGTTGCACGGGTGAGCGAAGACCTCGAACTCGCGGCCGTTGTCCACGACCAGCGTCGCGTGCGTGTTCAGCCGCGTGATGTCCCGATTCGGCCGGCCGGGATACGCTCGTTTGCTGGTGTCGGTGCGAAACAACCACGGCGGACAACTGCCGTACAACCCGCACCGATGCAGTTTCAAAGGCCCCGTCGCGCGTGCTCGCACACCATACGAGCCACACCAAACCGTCACGTTGTCGAGTTCGATGTGCTCCGCCCGGTCGAGGATCACCGCGTCGTAACCGGCTCCGCGAAACGTGAGGTCTTGCACGCGCACATGAGCCGCTCCGTCGATCAACAACGGCACCGAACGAAACGGCGCAACGATCAACGGCAGCTTGCGAGGATCGGTCTCGCCAGAATAGTTGTCGAGTCCCGGCAGATGTGTGTGACTCAACCGGCAATGAATGTGCCCGGTCGCCGCGTCGTACCACAACCCCGGCCCGCACCACAGCGGTTTGATGTCGGTCGTCTTCGACTGAGTCCAGTCGTCGTAGTCGATCAGTTCATTGGTCGCCTGCAAGTCCGACCGGTGAAAGTACGAGTTCAACCCGATCATCGAATCACCGAACGCGCCGATGGCCTCACGCACGTTGGGATACGGTTTTGTCGACCGAAACTCGCCACTCGCGCCATCGCCGACCGGCTGCCAAGCGGTCTCCGGCGACTGCGAGAACTCCGGCCAACCGCCGTCGATGATCGCCGTCTCGCCCGGCCACGATCGCAGCGTGAGCGGTTTTTCCGACGACCCGCGCGCTGCGATGATTAGTCTCTCGAAATATGTGCCGCCGCGCAAGGCGACCGTCGTGCCTGGAGTTGCTCGGTTGATCGCAACTTGCGCGGTTCGCAGCGGTGCGGCCTGAGTGCCTGCGTTACCGTCGTCCCCTTTCGCGGCATCGACCACGAGCAGCGTTCCGGCAGGCAGCACTCGATTCGAGGCAGCCGGAACGACTCGCAACGGACGATGCGACTTCCATGCGTCCTCGGCGGAAATCATCGCGGGAGTAGCCGACGAGATCAGAACCAAAACAGCGATGACGAGACGCATGGCGGTGCTCCGATCGAGGGATTCGTAGTTCGGACGCCTACGTCCGAACTCCCGCCCGGACGTAGGCGTCCGGGCTACGTCAATTCGGTATCCAAATTCGCTGAGTGGACTCGGCAACGCAAGCTCGAACGACTCGGCGAGCTTTCATCCGGACATACGGCGGCACGAATCGTCCGCGATGCCCGAAGTGCCCCGGTGCGGCCTTGTGATCGGCGCGAAACGGCTCGCGCAGGTCTTCGAGCACGAAGCCGCTGCGACACAACTCACCAATCAAATCGTCCCAGCGGTGCAGGAATTCGACGGCACCTCGCTCGCGATACGAATCGTCGGAGACATTCGGCAGCGGCCCGTCGCGATAGTATTCGACGCCGATCACATAGCGATCCTCCTCGTCGCGATGCGAAATCTGCAAGCTGGTCGGCTGCTTGTGCTGGCTGATGTACAGGCCGCCGTCCCGCAGCACGCGAGCGATCTCGCGATATGTCTGGGAGAGGTCACGCACGTAGCAGGTGCTGACTGGCTGATGCACGATGTCAAAGCTGGCGTCCTCCAGCATCGCCATGTTGTCCATCGAAGCCTCAATCGTCCGCACGGAGAGTTGACGTTTGGCAGACTCTTGCTGATCCAGCCGCAGCATCTCCGGGCTGAGATCGACGACCGTCACATTCGCGCCCGCGACGGCGTATAAAATCGACTGCCACCCGCCCGCACCAGCCAAGCAGAGCACATTCAGCCCCGTCACACTGGCTGGCAACCAGCTTCGACTGTCGAGTGTCGCTAAAGGCGTCCGGCATTCTTCGTCCGTTGCGACCTTCGAGAACGGACTCCCTTTCGCCATCCGATTCCACGCCGCACGGTTTTCTTGGAGGAACTCGCTCACGACAACAACGCCGCTGTGAAGGTGACGAGGTCGTTCTTCGATTGAGCCACGCGCTGCAACACGTCCATGCGGCCGGCGTCGCGGCAGAGTTCGGAGAACGAGAATGAGCTGCTGTCTTCGAGGTTCAGCAAGTGTTGCTCGGCGAGTTGCACCGCGTCGTCCCAACGGCCGATGCGCGATGTCAGATCGACCAGCACGTAGGCGATGAGCTGCTTGTCCCGTTCATCTGGCTCGGCATTGAGCTTCTCGCGGAAGTACGCGAGCGCTTCATCGACTTTCTCGCCAGCCAGTGCCAGGAGGAAGTGGCGGTGAGCCGGATAGAACTCGCCGAATGGCGGATCGCTGGGATATTGGAATTGCGGGTCGAGATGACTGCCGTACTCGGACAGTTCGATGGCCAGCTTGAGTTCGGGGCAGCTCTTGTCGAGGAACCGCGCGAACCGCACAACCGCGTTCAAGTGCGACACGTCGATGTGATAGTTCCCCTCTTGGAAGATCCAATCGCGACCGGCAATCGCCTCACGCAGCGAGTCGGTCGGCGGTGCGAGTGCCATCCGCCGCTGCACGTCGGCCTGCACGGACTCGGTGAGGTCGGTGTAAAGGTGCTTGACCAGAATCGCCGCGCAACGTTTGCGGTCGTCGGACGGCAGCCGAGCCATCTGCTGTTCGAGCGAAGTGATCGTGCTGCACGTCCCGTGAGTCTTCAGCATCCACTCGACCCCCTTCGTCGGATTCGCACCTTCAAAGAGAGCCACCTGAATCAGCTCTTCGGTCTCGTCGCCCGGTTCGCGGCGCGACGGCATCGCGGCCAGTGCCTTCGCCACCGGCTCCGGTTCGCGAATCGTGCGAAAGTAAAGCCAGGCATTCGCAATCTGCCCGGCATCCAGGAACAACTGCCCGGCCGCGCGAGCCGCCTCGACGTACGTCTTCTCAAACTCCGTCCGCTTCTCCGTCGGCACATCGTCGAGCGAAGTCGGCCGCAGCAGCGGTAAGCCAAGTTCCTGCTTCTTCCGCATCAACGTGGCATCGAACAGCCGGTGATAGTCCTTGCTCGCTTTGAGCGATTCGAGCAACTTGTCGAACACGGCAGCCGCGCCGGACGATTTTGATTCGGTGAGTGCGGTGAAGGAGTCGGTCATGGTGGTGGGCTTTGAGTTGGAGGGAATCTTCGTAGGGTGGGTCAACCATCGGGCGACCCACCAAGGACAGCGGCTTCATCGGAGCGGAGGCGACCGCATTGGTGGGTCTCGTCCGCCACCGGCGGACTCGACCCACCATACGGATCAATACCTCGCCAAGTCGCCCGCCTGTTGCTTGAGGTTCAGCTTGTTGACGATGTCTTGAGCACCAACGACCATCATTCGCAGTTCGCTGCCAATGGCGATGAACCGCCAGCCTTCTGCGATGCGTTTCTGGACGTCGTCGGTCGATTGCACATGCAGGCCGACTGGCGTGCCGGTCTTCTTGCCGGCCGCGAGGACTCGTTGCAGCATCGCTTCGAGTTCCGCCGGCGACGGATCGATCCCATCGGGGCCGCGCATCTGAGCGTTCAAATCATTCGGGCCGACGAAGATGGCATCGACTCCCGGCAGGCTGTAAATCGCCTCGGCGTTTTCGACACCTTCGGGGGACTCGGTTTGCAGGATGACCAGAATCTCGTCGTTGGCGTGCTTGAAATAGTCACCCGCAGTCGCGTCGAAATTCAAAGCGTGCAGCGCCCCGCCCACCGAGCGATTGCCGGCAGGCGGATACTTTGCCGCCGCGATCGCGGCTTTCGCCTCGGCGACCGTGTTGACCATCGGCACGACGATCCCCATCGCGCCGCCGTCGAGCACTCGCTTGATGTGATCGTGATTGCCACGCGGGACTCGCGCGATCGGCACACAGCCGGCCTCGGCAATCGCCGCGAAACAAATCGCCGCGTCCGACCAGTCGATCGGCGAGTGCTCCAGATCGACCGTCAGCCACGGGAAGCCCGTGCGAGCCATAAATCGGGTCGCAAACACATTTCCCAACGACAACCAAGTGCCGACTTGCGGCTGGCCCGCTTTAAGCGCGGCCTTGACCGGATTCTTTTTCATGGTGCTTTCTCATCGAGCAGGCGGCTCGCCTGCTGGAGTGACTGAGTTTCGATTTAACGCAGCAGGCGAGCCGCCTGCTCAACGAACGGGCGTGATTCTCCGACTTGAGCTTGCCGCGTCAACCGAGTCCAACCTGGAGAGTGAGTTGAATCTGACACAGTCCCCAAATAGATTTCCGCCCCTTCGGCTTTTCCGAGGACAGGTAGCTCAGTCGGTAGAGCACAGGACTGAAAATCCTGGTGTCGGCGGTTCGATCCCGCCCCTGTCCACTTTTCATAAGCCCTGCCGAGAGCGTATTCAGCGCTCACTCATCTCACTCAGATGGAGCGGCTCCTATCCG
>CAMDPK010000206.1 GCA_945904015.1 Candidatus Kuenenia stuttgartensis
GGCCACTTCATTCCCTCGCCTTCGCCGATGAACTGCAATGGCTGTCCGTATCGCAACGCCTGCCGCCAATGGTCCGGCTAACATTTCTTGCCCATCCAGGGCACACCCACTCCCGACCCGTCGCGCCGTGTTTCAGTCTGCCGGTAACAGGCGACTGAACGGCGCGCGGGTCGGGATGTGGTGTGATCTTGACGAACTTCTTTTTAGCTATCAGCAGACCGACGCAGTCGAAGTCAACTAATCATCCCAAAGAATGGCGAGTGATTCGCGGTTCCGCTTGGCCTCCCAACTGCGAACGCTGTGTTCCAAAATAGCCTGAAACTGGCTGAGTGAGAATCCTCGCTTGAACCCGGCGCGATCAACGATGCTGGCAACACCGGCAATGACGGCGCTATGGCCGGCGCGATGGAAGCCTGGGACGAAGTGTGCCATCCATTGTTCGATTTCATGTCGGACCCAAAACGGCGGGTTGCCGGACTCCGCGGCAAGTTCCAAGTCGCGTTCCAATCGCCTGTAAGCAGACACCTCGAATTCAATCCGCAGTTGGCCGGCCGTCACGCCTACAAAGAAGTCCGACAACCGGATCCTGTGACGTGTGAATTCGAGGGGTTGCTCGTTGTCGTAGTCGAACAGCGACATCCCCGCGCTGTCCGCCGCGTGTTTGGTGCGGTCCCATTCCGTTCGAACTTTTTTGGCTGTGTTCCCAACGATCAGCACTTCGCTGTTCAATCGGAAGTTGACGACAGGTAGACCCATTCCGTTTTCCTCGCGAGCATCAATCGCGCGATGCAGATGTAGTTCGAACGCCGGACTTCCCAAGGGATTGTCCCAGGTCAGATCGGAACGCTCTTTCTGATTGGCCCTAAAAACGGCCTCGATCACAGACTGTAGATCTTCATCAACGCCGTACGCAGCGAAGTCACCGATGACCTCATTGAGAGTCACGTTCTCACGGCAACCAGGAATGAGGGCCATGTAACCAAAGCGATACTCGCCACTCTGAACAAGCTGGTCGAGGAGGATCAGTTGGCTGTGAATTCCGCGACCGCGACGAGTCATCACGGCCGGCGGCCACGCCTCCTCAAGCAACTGCCACAGCATGTTTTCGGTCAGTGCGATCACGCCTTGGTCGACCGCACGCCGCATGACAAGATCATGCGGATCGTCATCTTGGCTCCCGGCGACCAACGGCAGCCGAGGTCGCCAAGTACGCGCAAGGATCTCATTTTGGACTTTCTGACCGACCGCGAAGATCTCCTCGTCCCCCCAATTGGGCAAGCGGTTCGACGGTTCGAGCGTCGGAAACAGCCGTATGAACTGCAGATGGTCCACCAGCTTTTCTGGACTCACGGTATCACGAAATCGCCACCGACAGTTACGCCGGAGACTTGGGAGAATTGTGGTGACGGGCTTATGGTTCGTGTTGACGCGACGGCCGGAAATCAACTTCTTGAACGACGCCTGTGTTCGCGTGGACTTGGACTTGGTGGCCATGTTATTTGGATTCCTTATTGGAAAATGAAAACAGAGATCTCGGCGGCGTTGACCTCGCCGCCAAGACGTAAAGAAACGCATTCAAACGCAGTGATGTCGAGACCTTTGAGCTGGCTAATCGACTTCAACCAAAACTCCGTCGTCCATCAGGTCAGAAACGTGGAGCTTCGTACTGAGCACGTCGGGAGTGGCGGACGGCGGATAGTCCTCGGGGCGTTCCCGGCCCTGTTGAATCCGCATCACCTCTGCAAGTTCGACGTCACTCATGTCATCTGGTGGGTTGCGTTTTGCTCGCGGCGAGGCTGCTGCATTCTCGGATGCCTGATCTTTCGTCGCGGCATTAACTCGTGCCTTGACGATCGCAGGTTGAAGTCGCCGAACGACGGCGAGTTCTCGGATGGCTCGTAGATATGAACGCTGACAGGTCTCGACGCGTTCACAAGCAGCCCGAATGAACTTGTCCGACATGCCCTGCATACGATTCGCTGCGGCAAAGGCTACGTCGGCGTAGTGCGTTTGCAGCCAACAAACCTGAATCCGCTGAATCAACAACCGTTCCAATGTCGTGCCGTCCGGGCCACCGAGTGCAAACCAAAGCTGAGCGAGCTTCGCTTCAATGGCCCGGACAAGCTCTGGACAATTCGTCGGCGCGATCGTCTGAATCCATTGGTCGATCGCACGCTGGGCAACGTCACCCGCACTCGCCCACATGCGCGTCCGATCCAAGAAATCGGTGAGCTGCTTGCGGGCTTGCAGGTCGCCCTTCCGGGCGGCGTTGATCAATTTGTGAAGCTGCTCGAAATCGCGAAAAGCAATCTCGACACTGTTGGCGGGTTGCTCACTTTTACCGTCCATGGGGTTGCCTCCATTCTCGACCTTTTTCCTTGTTTAGTCCGGCCGCGACCAACGTGGCCGTCATCATCGTGTTGCACGAGTTTTCGACGAGCTGAGCCCATTCGTCGCCCAGTTCGACCGCCTCTTCGAAATCGAGCACCTGCTGTCGTTCCTCACGCTTTCGCGTCTGCTCGCGCATCGCCAGCAGCGACCGCGCCATCGCCGAGAGCCCGCGCCCGTAATACTTCTTACGCACGCGGTCATCGACACGCTCGGATTCGTAGAAATACGCTTTGCCTTTCCGCTTCTCCCAAGCCATTTCGCCCCCCTTTCAGAGTTGTGCTACAGAAAAATAAATCCCGCTTTCACCTTCATTACCTCGCGCCTGTCGCCGTGGCGGCCCTGGACGACACGGACAGCTTCGGCAGATCGGCACTATTGTTCCGCCCGCTTCCACGGCCGGACTTTGCCATCTTCGACGATCAATTCGGCACTCTTCGACCAACGATCGCTCAGGGCGTACTCGCAGCCGACAGGTACATCGCCAGTCATTTCTTGCATGGACTCGCGCATGATTGTGACGACAGACTCCACCGTGCTGAGGTCGACGTAACCTCCCTGATCCGGTAGCTCGACCAAGACTTCGTCGTGAATGAAACCCACTGTCCGATAGCCGGCGAGCACCAGCCGAGCCAGAGCACGCTTGGCTCCGTCGCTGGCCAGCGCCTGGAATGGCGTATTCCGTTGCTGCGTGTATCCCGTGTTTCCACGCACGCGTCCCGTCAACGTGACGGCGGCCGTCTCAAACAGACGGGCGGCCAGTCTTGAACTGCCGACACGCGGTTGCAGATCGGCGGACAGATCAGGGTTCCGGTTCACCAAGAGGAGCTTGTCCCAAACCTGACTTACGAAATGAGGTTGATAGGGCGTGCCGTCTTTCTTGCGAGCTTGTCCAGCCACAGTTTTCCGGACGACACTTGCCGCGTTGGATGGCGTCATGTCGCCAATGCAAAAAGTGTCGCGGCAGATCGACTCGGGAATGTTCAACTTGCTGGCAAGCTGAGCCATGCTTGAGTCAGCAAGGTAGAGGGCGAGTTCGGGATAGATGACTTCGGTCAGTCGCCGGTGGAAGTCTTGTGCAACGGACAATTCCATGACGACCCCGTAGGCTTTCCACGCGTAATCCACGAGCGCTTCCGGTCCCATACCGCCCGGCACGCCGAAGTTGACCGGCTTCGCCTGCTGTCGCGTCTCCTTGAATGTGACCTTATTCGTGTCCTTCCAGCTCATAAACTCTTCGAGCGGGACGTCCATCAACATGGCCGCTGTATAGCAGTGTGGGTCGATCCCACTCCGAATCACGTCTCCCAGTCGCGAGAACCCAAATCGCTTCTGGCAGACCGCCGCTAACGTGACCAGTTCGACGTAGGAGTAATCCACGCTCAACAACCAATGCCCAGGCGATGGGACGATGATTTCCCGAAAGGTGTCCTCGCGCGGAACCTGCTGCAGGTTCGGCTTGGAGCAACTTGTGCGGCCCGTGTTCACGAGCACGCGATAGCGAGGATGAATGACGGGCTGATTGAGCGCGTCGAAGAACTGCCAGCGTTTCGCCTTCTTTTCGTAGTCGCTCCAGGTTTGCAGGAACGGGTGCTTCTTGACCAGGTGCTCCCAATCATTCAGTGCATGAGCGACGGCGAGTGTCGGCGTCCGAGGCACCGTCGCTTCGGTGCTGTATTTCTGGTTGATCTCGTCCACCGCTTTCACGAGTTGTAGATCAAGTTCCCGAAGCGACTTGCTTGGCAACCCGGATGGAGTCAGCTTGGAATTTCCCATTTCGTCGAATAACAGGATTCCGGGATAATCTGTGCGGAACGTGTCGATCAGTGGTTGCAGCTCTCGCAGGTACTTCTCGCGCGCCTCACGGAGCCGCTCTGGGGCGGTGTGTAGTCCGTCGCGACTGAGTTGAGCTAAAGCAATCGCCCCTTCGACTTGGATCGCCTCGCTGAGTAGGCCGAAACGTTTGATTGCATCTGGATAGATGAGGTATTGATCGGTTTGCTCCGAGCCAAACCCGTGCTCGCACATTATCTCGAATGCCAGCGAACGCATCTCGCGGTAAGCCAGACCGGTGCCGATCGGATCTTTGATCGCGTACTCGAAGAATTTAGGATCGACCGAGTTCCAGTCGGCACCAATGATCTCGCCGAACCGTAACCGATAAGGATCGTCCTTTGAGATTTCCAATCCCGTGTAGGCACGCAGTACCTCGGCGAGATCACGCGGAAAGTATTCTTGTGCGTCACCTTGTCGGTTGTCGGCATGAGTGCCGGCAAGTCGGATGAGGATGTCCGACAGCATCGTGTCATGGAGTCGGCAGTCTTCGACAGTCTGCCTCCACAACTGCAGAGCCTCAACTTCATTTGCGTTGCTCAGATGTTGGTGAATGACCCAGAAATCGAAGGCCGCGTTGTGACAAACAAACTCGGCATTCGCATGACTCCGAAGGAACCCGGCGAGGTCGTTCGGATGAATCAGCAGATGTCGCTGACCATCACTGGCTGCGGCCACTGCCAAGGGAGGCACGTCGAGTCCGTTGATCGCGGCGGTCTCCGTGTCGATGGCCACGAGATGCCCACGTAGCCGCTGGCCTGGATGCCAACGGCCAAAGGAAAATGGGAATCCGCTAATTGTGACTTGCTTGTCCCTGTTCGGACTGCGGCGAGGTAATTTCATCATTGTTTGCATTGCTGACTCATCTCCTATTTGTTGTTGGGGCAGTGTCGGCTACCGACCCGACGCTGAGATTTCGTTTAAGTGCCGACTGGCTCGATCACTGTGGCCACGGCGTCGGGTGTCGGGTGAGGGGCCTATTTCTGGTGGTGCGACTTCCCCCATTGGTTTCAGTCGGACTGGATTTGCGCCATTGCAGGCTCTCACCCGACACCCGACGTTGCCGCCACTTTTCCTTTGTTTGCTATCGGTTGCGCCAAAAGACAGCGTCGGGTTGTCACCCGACGCGGCCCGACGCCGCGCCGCCCAGGACGAAATAAGTCACCTTTCGGTGGTTATCTGAAGCACGGTCTTGAAGGTCTCCTAACGCCAAATCGACCAGATCCTTCATCACTTGGTTGGCGTCGCTCGCCTTCTTGATGCCGGCCACATTCGCTCGTTGCAGATCCCGAGCGCAGCACTCGCCATCGTGACTGCGGATCCAGGCCACGACTTGTTCGATGCGTCGGTCGTCGGCATCACGATGTAAGTGGCGGTACACCTTGCGGGCGTGCGACTTGAAATAGTCGATTAGTTGGATCGCACGCGTAACGCTCTCCGCATCGACGTCTTCGCGATCGACTTCGTTGCAGACAAGTCGCAAAAGATGAATGACTAATGCCAACCGGAGACAGTACGACCGCAACTTTGACCAAGGCCCCTTGAGAATGGCGGCAAGGTCCGGTGATTCCATTTCGCGAGCATGTGCGTTGTACCATTCCACCCAGGCCGCGCGGCCATCCTGCGTCAGATGCATGGTTTGCGGCAGGTCGATGCCTTCATCTTCACAGTGTCGCATTTCTAAGCGGAACAACAATTCCAATGGTTGCGACCAATCTCGCTCGACGACTTCGTCCACTCCTTGCTCCGACCAAGGCGGCACTCCTAATCCATTCGGATACGCGAAAAGAATCCGGTCCACAAAACCGTCAGCTCTTCCTTGCTCGTCGCGCAGCACGGAAAGCATGTCTGGCTGGATTCCGCCGATCACGTTGAGAAAGGGCCGAGCCACGATGATCGGTTCGGGCTGCGACTTGCGGTCCACGATCGCCGGCTGGCCTGACCAGCAACTCAGATAGAACTGGCGATCCGAACCCTTTCCACCTTTGTACTGATTCATCGAACTGATCCATCCCGACAGTTCGTCTTTTAGCGTGACCATGCCTCGCGGGTTATTCGCCAACAAGGGCGCGAGGCTTTCGGTCGTAGCGTCAACAGTCGCGATGCGCCTCAGCACAGGCTTCGGCGGCAATGGCGGCTCGGTCGTCGTGGTGAGCAACGAGTTGGCGGGGACCGCCGTTGAATTCTCCGTTTCGCCGGCACTTGAGACACTGTCGGACGCGAGTCGGCCTGCGTGTGCGACTGGCATCGCCGCGTCATTTGACCGTGGTCCGCGCCTGCCACGAGTTTGAGAATGTTGAGCGATAACAGCCGCATAGGCAGCCAGTTCCTCTTGATGCTGTCGCTTGAAGCGATTTTGCAGTCGGAAAACTGCTCTGGTAACGAGCGATTCAGCGGGTGACTTGCCACTGCCGGGAGGGGCCACGGTGGCAAGATAAACGCGTGATGATTCACGCCAACCTGGTTTCACTTCAAGCGCGCGGCTGGCTCCGATTGCGGTCGCTGCCATGCCGAGCATAGGGATGGCAACGAGATCCAATGGACACGGAATTGATTCGGCGGCCTGCCTCGCAAAATGCTGAAGGCGATGCGGGAATACTTGAACTGGAAACGGCAATACGACTTCAGTTGATGCTAGGCAATCTCTAATCGCAATCGATGACTCAAGGCACAGTGCCGCTTCCGCGGTGCCGACGGTAGGGGGATTACACGGTGACGCGACCTCGACCTCAATTGCCAGAACGGGCCGGACGCCCTCATCTCCTTCTGCGAGAAGTTCAGGCGAATGCCCTGCGGCAAGCAGATCGTCGATTCCTTTCCCGTTCTCAAGTTGCCAAGTCTCGATCACAACGATGTAGCCATGAGCGCGCAGTGCCGTTGCACATTCTCTCAAACGCACTTCAACTTGTGGCTTCGTGATCCAATCTGCGTCAAACGCCAACCTGACGGTTTGCGCTCCGAGATCCTGCAACACTGGAATCACTGCCGACCAATTGTCGACACCGGGGAAGCCGATCGTTGGCAGGCCGCTGAGGACGGTTGCCACGTCGGACTTCAACTCGCCTTCTGTGATTCGGACTTCAGAGACCGGTCCCCGAATACCCAAAGGAACGTGTGTCGGTATCCCGCAGCTTCGCCCACCGCCGCCGGAAATCAGTCCATATTTCCCACGTTGATCGTCTCCGTCATCACGGCGTACTTTCAGAGCGACGATCCGTCCAGACAAGTCACGAACGGGAACGACCAGCCCAGCACTGGGGCCGACGATAGACACCCCGGTTCCGTCGGATTCCGCGAAGCCCGGGACTGAGAGCAGATCCGTGTCAGTGAACTCGGATCGAAGTTCTGCGAGGGCTTCGCGTCGCGATGCAAAAGTCAGCGAACGATAACTGCGCGTGTCGATTTCTGTGTCGATCAGACCGCGCCGTTGGAGATCGCTCCTGTGCTGATCTGAGAGCGTCAATGCTTGCAGAAATTCAGCGTAGACGCGATTTCGCAATTCGAGGTTTTCTTCACCCACAGCCAAACATGAATTGGCGAGTGCCTCAGAATCACCAACAACGTGAGACGTATTCTCCCTGATGATGATGTCGTCGCCGGGGTCTGGCAAAAGGTCGGTGGGAATCAGGTTCATCGCGCGAAGGATGTCCGCAGTCGGACAATGCGCAGACCTGCAACACAGTCGCACATAACCATCCGGGTGCAAGCTGATCGTGAGCGACGGGCGGGCGTCGTTATGTGCTGGGCAACATGCGAGGTGGTTGTGACCTTGAGGTCGAACATTTTCGAGGCGACTTAAGATGCGTTCCAAATGTCGCATATCAGCAAACTCCCTTCGTTTATTTTGTTCGTCCGGTTGACTGACGACGGCCACCGGGTAAGGACTTGAAGGGAGCCGAGATCAAAGCGATAATCCGCTTGCTTGGTGGGGTTCGGCTCCCAAAGACGCGGTGCCGTTGTCGCGGCACCTTGTTTTTTCTGCCTAAGACTGCGACATTCGTGCATCTGGCAGAGTCGCTCGACCGGCACACCCGCCTCCGCGAAACCAGCTATCCAGAGTCTCTCGGTTGTAGCGGACGACTCGGCCACGTTTGGAAAAAGGGATGAATCTAGCACTGGTCCAATTTCGAAGCGTTCCCAACGCGACGCTCAGATAGATCGCCGCTTCAACAGGCGTTAGCCACGGAGACGGAGAGTGTCCGACGCGGGAACGCTCAGTTTCGACCGGCCGACTGCCATTGATCGCTGTTCGAATTTTGAATTTAGCCATGAGTGTGCCCTCGCTGCATTGAACTCCGGTGATCCCGGATTTGCGTGGATGGTCCCAGGTCACGCTGGCGTCCCGTGGGCGTTGCGTGGGCACGGCGTAGGCATTTCAAATTTTTTGAAAAATCTGTCGCCGCGTTTGAATCGAAATGGCAGACCGAACGAAGGTCGTGTCTTTGCTTGAAGATCAAGAACCGTGCCGATAAATGGACCTCGGCATGGAAATCGACACCGAGCGCGCCATTCTGTCTCCTGCGCTGACCAGCCGCATTAAATTCGTAAGGGCCGCGATGGGGAGTCCTCTGCCACTCTTGCTGACTCACTGGCGATCGCCAGGAGATATCGTCTGTTTGACGGCCGCGATCCGAGATCTGGCAGCAACCTATCCGGGACGATTTGCGATTCATCTTGGAGGATCATGCACTGAATTGTGGAAACACAATCCGCATATCGCAGGCGCTTGGGGAACACGACTACCGCGGAACATGCCGGCGCTGTCGGTGTCGTACAAGTCCCATTTAGCACTCGCGAACCAGACTCGACTGCACTTTCTGACGGCGTACCACCGCGTGATTTCGGATTGGCTCAATGTGCCGATCCCCGTCCTTCAACCTCACGGCGATTTACATCTCAGTGAAGAGGAGCGTGCGATCCCCCTTGTCGAAGGCCGGTATTGGTTTTTCGTGGCGGGTGGGAAGGCCGACATCGTCACGAAGATTTGGCCGAGAGAGTTTTCGCAGCGGTTGGTCGAGTTGCTGGCCAGCAAAGGCATTGCCCTTGTTCAGGGCGGCGCGACTTTTCCAGGCCATGTGCATCCCGTGCTGACTGGTGTTCAAAGCATGGTGGGACAGACCGGACTACGCGATGTCCTCCGGTTGATCTATCACGCCGAGGGCGTCATCTGCCCGGTCACGTTTGCCATGCACGTCGCCGCCGCGTTTCACAAACCCTGTGTTGTCGTCGCTGGCGGTCGCGAGCCTTGGTGGTGGGCAGCCTATTGCAACTCTGTGGATCAGCATTTCGGCGAGGACTGTTCTCAAGTGCCAGTTCCCCATCGGTTCTTGCACACTCAAGGATTGCTTGACTGTTGCCGCGACGGCGGTTGTTGGAAGACGCAGCTCACGTCCGAGCCGCCGTGGGGCAAGCAGGACTGTGTGGCCCCGATCACCTCCAAGCAGGGGCGATTATCCCCAGCGTGTTTGGCGGCCGTCACGCCGGAGATCGTTGGTGACGCGGTCTTGAGCTACTATCAGGATGAAACGTTGCAATTCCTGTGATCGTTCATGACTCAGGTTGAATGCGAGGTCCGACGATGCCAGTTCACCAGCGGTCAATGAAATATCAAATGACGACGCTGCTAGGTCGGGGTCGCAGTGTTGAGCACACAACTGAGCGAGGGAAGTGATTGTGAACATGAGCGACGAAACAAACCGCCCACTCGACGCCAATGACCGCCCACGACTTACTAGGTTTCGACTGGTCATCGCCGGCATCATCCGGGATCTTCTATCGGCTGCTAAACAGGCATGCCCAGAAGTGCTGACTAGCACAACACGCCAACAATGGTGGGACAAGAGCCATCGGCCATCCATGCGGGCTCCGGAAGACCTTTTGAAGCACGCAGCCATCGGCTTGCGGAGGTTCGCTAAAGATTTCGTTGGGTGTGTGGACTCCTTACCCTGTCCTAGAGACGAAAACGATCTCTCGCCTGACGAGCAGTTGGAGGAACTTCAGGATTTGGTATTACGCTTTGCCGATCCTCTCGAATTAGACCACGTCGCCCGCACCTTCAAACGTGGGAATATCGACTGGGGCAAACTTTGCAGATGGGAGTCGCTGCCAGAAATTCGCAGACTGCTGGACACGCTGCCCAACCCGGAAATCTCTGGACGCTCACAGACTGAAAAGCCCATCACAGAATTGGTGGCCGAGCCGCCGAACGTGATTACATATCTTGGTAGACCGATTCCCGGGACGACTGTCGCGATCTGGAAGCTGCTGGATCATTTGCTGCGTTGTCCATTTCACACGACTGCCGTTCAAAACTTGATTGGGGAGGGTTGGGATAAGCCCAATCAGAGCGATGAAAGTGATGTGTGGATTCGAATAGGTTCCCGGCTCAAACTAACGATGCAGTTCTTGAAGAAGAGGGGTCTTCCGTTTGTCGTTTCGGGAAGTCGTCCTCTTTCCCAAGTGTTCCTAAAAAGACGTGAGCAGCCGCGCGTCGAGTCCCTGACAGAGGACAGGGCCAACGACAAATCTCAAAGACCAGTAAAGGCCAGCGTTCGTCAATCGGCTAAGAAATCGACACGCCAGACAAAAGCAAGACGCCGGCCATGAGGCTACGGCAAGTGCTGGCAACGCAGACCAGCTTGGTCAATGATCGCCGTCAGCTAATAGTAATCACGATCCCATCCCCAATCTCCCGCATCCCGGTCAATCCGTTGCTGCTCAGAGCTTTTCGTTTCTCATGGCAAGCATGTGAATCGAATGCGGTCACAACGAGCCCTCGGCTGCCGGTTTCGTTGGAATACTTGTGTCGCATAATCGTTCCAACGCCTCACGCTTTGCGTCCATGCCCAAGTGGGTGTATCGCTTGGTCATGGTCAGAGTAGCGTGTCCGAGAAGCTCCTGGACCATGAGCGGGTTCACGCCCTCTTCCTGGGCACGACTCGAAAACAAGTGCCGCAGGTTGTGGGCGCGGGTGAAGTGAGGGCAGCCGGTCTTTTCCGTGAG
>CAMDPK010000207.1 GCA_945904015.1 Candidatus Kuenenia stuttgartensis
TAGCTGACGAAGTACGACACCGCGTTGTGCGGGAAGAACTCTTTGAACTCGCCGTAAAGCTGCGCCGCCAGCGTCTTGTTGTGCGACAGAATGAGTGTCGGTCGATTCAACCGCGCGATGACGTTTGCCATCGTGAAGGTCTTGCCGGAGCCGGTGACGCCGAGCAACACCTGATTCCGCTTTCCCTCTTGGATGCCGCGCGTCAGCGCATCAATCGCCTGCGGCTGATCACCAGCAGGCTCAAACGGCGCGACAAGTTGGAATTCAGGCATGTTACATGTCAGTCAGAGCGAAACGATTTTGATGTAGCGGGCCTCCAGCCACCCGGATCGACTTGTAGCGTCAAGACTCGGTCAAAGTCAGCCGTCTGTTGGAGCACTTCGTCAAGAGTGCCAGGATCTCCTTTCACGCCACGCTTCCAGGTCTTCGTCTCTACGGTTCCGATCACAAGATACGAATTACCGATCAATTTAGGATCGAGCTTTTCAAAAGAGTGGACGAGTTCAGCCTCCAGTTCGTCTTGATGGACGACGATGAGTTCACAGGCAGAGCAGAACTTGGCCGTCTTGCCCTGCACCATCGGTCCCCAGGCATCCACATGAATGAGGAATGCAAATTTGCGAGCATGGGTCAACTTCTCGCACATCGGACACCGGCTGACTCGGACATCGGAGTGCGAGTTAAGAATGAACGAGAATCGCGGCTTCAGCTTTCCGACCTGAGTCTTGCGCAAAATCACTCCCTGTTGATCGTCGGCTGATGGTTCAAGAACCTTGTTGCTCAGACGGCGATGTCTCGCACGTTGAGTTTCGGTTTGTGTTCGCGGATGAGCAGGCACTGATAAGCCAGCAACTCCGGCGTGTTTGGTTCCGCCGTGAAGAAGCGGACTCGCAGATCCGTCGATTCGCGTTTCCAGGTGCGGAGCGGTGGGCCGCTGAATTGACCTTGGAGGCGTTGCCGCAGATTGAGCGATCCGCCGACGTAGAGCTTGTCTCGATTGTCGGCTCCCAGGACGAGATACAGGCCGGCTTCGTCGGGATAGTCGGTCCACTTGGAAGTTGCGAGCGGTTTTGCCGAAGACAACTTCGCCGGTGCGATGCTGCGGAGCACATCGGCTCGTGCGCGGGCGGATTTCGATTCTTTGCGGAGCATCAGTGCTCCCCAGCGGTATTGGAATGGAGTCCAGCCGGGGCAGAACGACTTGGCAATCGTGTCGAACTGAGCGGCTTGCTCTGGATCGCAAAGAATCGCATCGAGGCTCTCGCTGCCGTCGGCGATCATCTTGGCGAGGGCGATCTCGCTGGCGAATAGGAATTGGTCGCAGTCCGGCCAACTGATTTGCGTCCGATGCGTCGTCGGGACGCTCGAGAGCTTGCCGGCTTTGCGGTAGTTGAAGAGCTTCCAATTCCAGAGCCGCGCGTCTCCGGGCAAACCGAGCCGCCGGCAGTGATCGACGAACTCGCGATTGAGGTCCGGGTCCGTGACCAAGCGGTCGAGCGAATAGCCCTGGCTCGACTTGGCGAAGGCTTCGACCAAGCCTTTTTCAAAACGCTGTTCCGTTGAGAGAGCCTCGGTCTGCGTTGCCGCCTCGGTCGCAGTGATGGTTGTGAGTTTCCCCTTGCGAGTTCCCTTCGGTGGCGTGGTTGGTGCGCTGACGACTGGTTCCGCAGCACCGTCGAGCAGATCACCGACACGACAATTCGCGAGACGGTCGCGGCCCCGCTGGATGTACTCCGGCGAGAGATCGAAGCCGATGAACTGGCGGCCGAGTTTCTTGGCGACCGCCAATGTCGTTGCGCTGCCGGAGAACGGATCGAGCACTGTGTCTCCTTCGCTCGAGCAGTACTTGATGATGCGGCCGAGCAGTTGTTCGGGCATTTGGCAGCCGTGAAAACCGGCTCGCTCTTTGAATGTGCCGGCGACGCGCGGGAAGTACCAAGTGTCTTCGCCGGGAGTCAGGCAATCGACCAAGTCTTGCGGGCGGAGAATCCAAGTGTCGTCCGGCAGACGTCCGACGGAGTTGGCTCGCTTGTCGGCATAGACCAGTTGCCGTGCGGAGGGAATGCGGTTCTCCAACAAGTCGGAGCGGAAGGTGAACTGCGTCGGATCTTTGACGAAGTGAAACAGGTGCGCGTGCGAGCGGCTGAACTTCGCTTTGCAGTTCACTCCGAAGGTGTAGTACCAGATGACCCAACTGCGGCAGTGGAAGCCGACTTCTTGGCTGATGAGTTTGAGTTCGGCGGCGTACTCATCACCGATCGCCAGCCAGAACGTGCCGTCCGGCTTGAGTACACGGTGGACCGTGCCGATCCAGGCTCGCGACCAGTCGAGGTATTCGTGCCGAGCGCGAGCGTCGTCGTAGACGTCGTAGTCGTAGCCGATGTTGAACGGCGGATCGGCGAAGGCCAGGTCGATGGCTCCCTCCGGCATCGCGTTCATGCCGACGATGCAGTCACCGTGATGGATTTGGTTGAGCATTCGAGAAAGCGTGGTGTCCGACATCCGTGATGACCCGCCAGCGAAAAGAAGTAGCCAGCCATGCGGGGCTGACCGAGGCGATCCCTCCGAGCGTCGATGACCATTCGCTTTGGTCACAACGCTGCAACTCGGCGGGATTCTATCGGTGCGAAAGCACGCGGCAACGGTGGGGAACAATCACTCGTCGCCAGCCTCGGTTTTCGCCCCTAGCTTCACGAGCGTGACTTGATTGCCTTGTTCGTTGAAGCTGATTTCGTCCATGAACGAGCGCATCAGCAGGATGCCTCGGCCGCTGGGCTTTTCGAGGTTGGCAATATCCGTGGGGTCGGGCAGCGTCTTGGGGTTGAAGCCGGGGCCTTCGTCACGAATCACGAACCGAGCCTGCTCGCGCGAAACCAGCGCGTCGATGAAAATGTGGCGATTGCGGTACGGCTCTTCCTGACAGCGTTGCCGAGCTGTCTCCTCGAAGAGATTCGGATCTCGTTCCTTCAACTCCGAACTGACTTCGAGGTTGCCGTGGTACAGCGCGTTGAGCAGTGCCTCTTCGACCGCGATGCCGACTCGCAAGCGGTCCACTTCGTCAGCCAGGCGCACGCAGCGCAGGGTGTGTTGCAGATACTTCACCAGCGAATGGACCAAAGTCAGGTCGTTGTTCAATACGAACGAGAATTCGTTGCGAGCCAAGCGGTGCATCAACCGGGACTGCATGCGATTCTCGTCGGAGCTGTCGAGGACTTGCTGCACGATTTCCATCAGGTCTTGCTGCAAGCGGCGTTTGGAGACGTAACTGGCAGCACCTTTTTCGAGCGCTTGAACCGCGATCTCTTCGCTGCCCAGCGCGGTCATCAGGATGACCGGTGTCAATGGATAGTCGGCTCGCACGGCTTCGACCAATTGCAGTCCGTCCATCTCGTCCATTTGCATGTCGGTCAGCACGAGGTCGATCGGCTGCGACTTCAACGCTTGCAGAGCGTCCTTGCCATTGGTGGCCAACACGATTTGATAGCCGCCTTCTTTTTCCAGAAGCCCGGATGCCAAACGGCGGTCGATGGCGGAATCATCCACAACCAAAACTGTGTGCTGACCAGGACGCATGGGCTGAGCTTTGTAGGCACGGGCAGTTCACCAATGCCGGTTTGATGGGATGATGTGATTGGGGCAAGCGATCTGCCTAGCCCTGCGTTATGTACCTTTCAGGTAACCTTGAACTTCCGTCAGGACATTCTCAAGTTCTCCGCTGAACTTTATCAAACAGAACGCGGTTTTCGTCCGTTCGCCCTCGTTTGCAGCGGTCCTCCAGGGTGATGGCCAAATCGAGAACTTCGCCTCCAAACAGCCGCAATGCGGCCTGCAAAGCGTGTGAGGTTTTCGCGACCGTGACCCAATCTTCGTCGGCCGCAGCCTGCCGTAGCCGAGCCTGCAATTGCGGACATTCTTCGACAAACGCCGCCAAAACCTCGCTCAACAAATCCCGATCGTCCGCGACAAAACGCAGGGCTTGTTTCCAGTTGAGCCGTCGCGTGGCCGCAGCGCCTGTCGGACTGGAGTCCTCCTCGCGAGGCGCCAGCGCATCGTGCTCGGCAGTGAGGCGAAACAAACCGGTTTCGCCGGCGAGGGACTGCCGCAAGACGGCAACGACTTCTTGCTGACGAATTGGTTTGGCGATGTAGCCGTCCATGCCGGCGGCGAGGCATCGTTCGCGGTCTCCTTTCATGGCATGCGCGGTCATGGCAACGATCGGCGTGTGTCGGCCAAGCGATCTCTCCCGCTCACGAATCGCGGCGGTCGCTTCGAAGCCGTCCATCTCTGGCATTTGTACATCCATCAGCACGACATCGAACGGACGCCCCTCTGGAGGCTCACTCCACGCTCGTACCGCTTCGACACCGTTGTTCGCCACGGTGACGCGATGACCCCATTTCGTGAGCAATCCGACCGCCAACTTTTGATTCGCCCGACTGTCTTCGGCCAGCAGGATGCGCAACGGCGGAAGTTCCTCCAGCACTGCGGCGGGTTTCGGAACGGCGCGGCCTTCCACACCATTGACGCCCAGCGTCGCGACGAGCGCGTTGAACAACTCCGACTGCTTGATCGGCTTGAACAAGTAGGCCGAGATGTCCAACTCGCGGCACTTCGCTAAGTCTCCCTGGCGATCTCCCGATGTCAGCATCAGCACCAAAGTGTGTGCGAGTGTCGGCTGTTCGCGAATCGCCTTTGCCAGCATGAAGCCATCCGCATCGGGCATGTGCAGGTCGGACAGCACAATCGAAAACGGCCGATCGGTTCGAGTCGCCTCACGCAAACATTCCAGCGCCTGCCGAGCGCTCGCGGCACAGACTGGCTCCAGTCCCCAGTTGCCGAGCATCTCTTCCAGAATCAAACGATTGGTGGCGTTGTCATCGACGATCAAAACGCGTGTGCCGTGCATCACGACCGTCCGCGCAGCGACTGGTTCCAACGACGCGGGCGGCACCACGAATCTCGCGGTGAAATGAAACGTGCTACCGATGCCCAACTCGCTGTCGACCCAGATGCGACCTCCCATCAGCCGGACCAAGCGCTGCGAAATCGCCAGCCCCAGCCCCGTTCCACCGTAGCGCCGAGTCGTCGATGTGTCTGCCTGCTCGAAGGCTTCGAAGATCAGCGTCTGTTTCTCCGGCGCGATGCCGATACCGGTGTCGCGAATGTAGAAGTGCAGCACGATCGTCGGCGTGACAATCACTCCGTCGTGGGGCAGGTTTGTAACCTGCCCGGCCGAAGAGCCTTCTTGAATTGTTTGCCGTTGTTGGAGGGGGACGTGATCCAGGGCAGGTTGCAAACCTGCCCCACTTTCCGCGCTGCTGACATCCAGGACGACCTCGCCGCGCTGCGTGAATTTGATCGCGTTGCCCACCAAATTGACCACGATCTGCCGCAGTCGACCGGCGTCTCCAATCAGCGTCTCCGGAACGTCCGAAGCAACACGAAACGCCAACTCCAGATGTTCGCGATGAGCACGCACGGCCAGCGATTTCATCGCGTCGCCGAGCATCTCTCGGAGGCTGAAGACATCCGGAATGAGATCCATTTTGCCCGCCTCGATCTTCGAAAAGTCGAGGATGTCGTTGATGACTCGCAGCAGCGCGTCGCCCGATTCACGAACCGTCAGCAGGTACTCGCGCTGCGCGTCGGCGAGCGGCGTGTCGAGCACCAATTCCGTCATGCCGATGATCGCGTTCATCGGCGTGCGAATTTCGTGACTCATGTTGGCCAGGAAGTCGCTCTTGGCTCGATTCGCCGATTCCGCCGCCTCCTTCGCTTCGCGGAGCGCCGCCTCGGCCGCCTTGCGATTCGTGATGTCGTGAATGAAAGCCGCAAAGACGATGCTGTCTTTGGAGTGCGGGGATCGGTCGAGCGGCGCACCCTCTTGTCGGCCATCGAGTGACCGAACTCCGTTCTCCAACCGCCGCTCATCCAACCGCAATGCGGAGATCGTGATCTCCACGGGAAACTCCTGGCCGTCCCGGTGCAACGCCATCAGCTCCAACCGTTGACCCAAAATCTTGGCCTGTCCGGTAACCAGATACCGCTCCATTCCGATCTGATGTGCCTTTCGAAACCGAGGTGGGATGATGACTTCCACCAACGGTCTGCCCAGCACGTCCCGCTCGGCCCAACCAAACGTCGACTCGGCTTGCGCGTTCCAGTCGATGATCGCACCCTCGTGATCCATCGCGATGAACGCATCGAGCGCCGTCTCGACAATCATTCGCGTGCGGAACTCGCTGTCGCGCAGAGCCTGCAACGCCTGCTTCTGCTCGGTGATGTCGTGCGAGATGCCGAACGTCCCAATGACGTTGTCCTGCATGTCGCGCAGCGGCAGCTTGCTGGTCGCCACCCAACTGGTGCGGCCGTCCGGCCAGACATGCTTTTCCTCCTTGCCCACCAACGGAATTCCCGAGCGCATGATTTCTTGTTCGTCGGCGAAGGACGTCTGAGCATCTTCAGGTTTGAAGAAATCAAAATCCGTCTTGCCGACGGCTTCTGCCGCGTCACTCAAGCCCGACCGCAAGGCTTTCGATTTACTGACCCGCAGAAATCGGCTGTCGGCATCTTTGAAGTAGATGCTGTCCGGCAGGTTCTCCATGAGTGCTCGGAGTAAGTCACGCTCACGTCCAAGTGTGGTCCACAGTTCGTTCTGTTGGAGCGCGTATCGGATCGCGTGTTCCAAGTGAGCAACGTCGTGAGCGTCTCGGACCAGATAATCCGCCGCCCCTGCACGCAAGGCGGCGACGTCCATGTCGTGGTTCTCCTGCGCCGAGGTCACAATCATCGGTGCCTGACATTTCGCTGCGGCCGCCGCCACCAGCTCCACACCGCGCTGTCCGCCGATGCGATGATCGACCAGATACACGTCATGCCGGCACTCTCGAATCACCGCCAGGCCGTCATCGAACGACCCCGCCCAATCGAATGCGAACCGCCCCGGATACCGCTCGTCGAACAGTTCGCGAGTGAGGTCGAACGTCGATGAATCGTCATCGATCAACAACACGCGGACTGTCAGCTCGGCCATCTCGCTCGCTCCTGCGGAAGAGGGGCGGGATTGTAGCCCTGTGACATTGCAAACGTCGCGTCCGAAGCATTCTGCCAATTTCCGAAATCTGTTGTGCGATTTGCTCGGCGATCACGTTTCTGATTGTGAGGCGGCTCATACTTCCGCCGGAAACGCCGCGACTTCGACGACGCACCGAAGCCGCGGCGGTTTCCCTCTTCGGAATCAGACACTACTTCGGAAAGGCATCCATCATGCAGCGAACCACTTGGCGAAAAAACGTCGGAGCCTGCCTCGCGGCGTGCGGACTGGCGATTCTGACCGGCTTTGAGTCCGATCTTCTGAACCGGCACAGCCGGCTGCTCGCAGCCGAGGACTCGGCGAAAGCCGCGGCGACCGTCGAAGAGGCGATCAAAGTGCTCGACCTGCGAACCTTCACGCTGCCGGAAGGAGCAGTTGTCGAAGGCACGCAAACCGTCGGAATGGTCAACTACGAAACCAAGGCAGATCCGAAAAAGGCGTTTCAAATTCAGTTGCAGCAATTCACGAAGCTGGGCTGGAAAGAGCTGCCGGGCAGCATGGCCCAGGAAACCTATGGAGCCGGTCAACTTCAGAAATCCAACTTCGTCGTGTCGCTGACGACCTCAGGTTCAGGCAAGCCGGGGTTCTCGCGCGTGGCGATCATCAATATGAGCAACGTGCGGGCGAGCAAGCTGCCCGTGGTCAAAGGAGCAAAGTCGCAATACTCCAACGAGACGTTGGCGCTGTACTCCGCCGACGTGAAGCTCGCGGATGCCATTGAGGCGACTCGCAAGCTGCTCGTCGATGCCGGCTGGGAACCCTACGGCGAGGCTGGCGACGGGACCAGCAGCATGCAGCTCATGTTCAAGCGGAATGCGGTGCAAATCTCGGCGTTCGTCTCCTCTCCGGACAAAGGGAGCAAGACGTCGATCCAGATGAGCGCGCAGCAGTTGTCGGCGGACATCCCCGCTCCGGCGATCGCCAAAGACGTGAATTACACCGACATGCACAAGACGTTGCGGTTCGAGTCCTCGGAAGAATACGCCGACATCGCGAAGTTTTATCAGCAGTCGCTGGGCAAGAGAGGTTGGAAACCCACCACCGAAAACGTCGTCACGTCAAACGAAGGTGTGAATCGCAAGGTGGGCTTCCAAAGGTTTCGGAACGCCGCGAAGGAGATGATCACGCTCGACCTTGAGCCGCAGCTCGACAAGACGCTGGTCAAAGTGGCGTACCTCACCGCCGCCGAAGTGGTCGAGGCGGATCGCAAAGCGGACGAGCAAAAGAAGCGGCTGCTCGCCGAAAACGAAAAAGCAAAAGCGGCGGCCAAATCGCCCACGAAGAAGTCGATGCCGGCCGATGACACGCCGTCGTTCGAGGATCTCGCCAACCAAGCGATTGCCAACGCACTCAACGGCAAGGGTGCGAAGGCCGCGAAGGGGAGCAAAGACAAAGTCGGCATCCCGATTCCGGACAAAGCCAAGAAAGTCACGCAGACCGGCGACAACGTCTTGCAAATCAAAGTCGCCGCCGGCAAGGGCCAGGCCGCCGCCGAGTTCATGCGCGATCAACTCGTCGCCGCCGATTGGAAAGTCGATGACGACTCCGACATCGACGACACCTCCGGCAACGTCACGTTCAAGAAAGGCTCGCAGCAAATCACGCTGACCTTCGTCGATACCGGTCTCGCCGACGTCAACCTCATGGTGATCGGCATCGGAGCGAAACTCGAACCGAGCAAAGCCGACCCGAACGCGAAAGTCGGCGACAAGAAGCCCGAACCAAAACCGGACCCAACGCCCGAATCCGAACCAAAACCCTCGAAGAAGACCGCCAAAAAGAATTCAAAGCCTGCCGACGACGAGCCGGCACCGGTGGTCGAACCGAAGCGAAAAGACAAACCCAAGCAAGGGATCGCCAAATTGCCGAAGCTCCCGAACGAAGGGACTCTCACGGTCAACGACAAGCCGGTCAAACTGACCAGCATCATTGCCTACGAAGTCATCTCGAGCGGCACCTGGCTCACGAAAATCGTCGCCACCGAAAAGCCGCTCAAGCAAGACCCGCTGCTGGCCAAGCTCAAGCAGACCGGCAACGACGAAGGATTTGACTGGCCGAGCCCGCGGCTCGAAGTCGAACTGGATGATGAAGGCCGGGTGAGGTTGAGCGTCGCGGGCCAAGGAATCGTCGGAACGGCTTCGGGCGACCAGTTGAAACGCGAAGTCCTGGTCGAGGACGGTCGTGCTCGCGGCACCATCGAAATGATTAAGCCGGGCGATTTTTTCGACAAGATCTACACCGGCACGATCAGCTTCGACGTTCCGGTCCTGACGCGCAGTTCGACTCCCGCGAAACGTCTGACCGACGCGCCGAAGCTCCCTCTGTCCGGCAAGCTGACGATGGCCGGCAAGACCTACAAACTGGCCAACCTCGTCGCCTACGAAGTCAAAGTGTCCGACGAGAAACGGACCGCGCTGTTCTTCAGCGAGAAGCCGATCAATCTCGACAAGCTCAAAGCCGCGTTGAAGAAAGACGGCACCGACAGCGGCATCTTTGAAGTCCAACCCCAAGTCCGTCTGCAAATCGACGCCTCGGACACCGTGACGAAAATGGACCTCTGGGTCGATGGGGTATCCGTCAGCAGCAACGCCGACCTCGCCGGAGACGCCATCGTCGAAGACGGCCGAGCACGCGGCACCGCCAAACTCACCAAGCCCGGCGAGTTCTTCGGCAAGGAATACACCTTCGAGGTCACCTTCGACGCCGAAGTCATGCCACTGCCCGAAGCGAAAGGCGAATGAGCCACTCGATCAGAAGCCTAAACACCAACGAAAAACGCCCGCTGTCAATGACTGACAGCGGGCGTTTTCTTTTTCCAGTCCGGCCCGTGCGACTCAAAGACCCAGGCAGCCATTCGCCGTGAGTCTCCGCGTTGCGATTGCCAAATCTCACCCTTAGCTTGTGCCGACCATGTTTGAACAAGCTTTCAAGAATATCGACGACGTGCTTTGGAAAGAGGCGGGGTGTTCCAGCGAATTGGACTACACCGAGCAGACCTCATTGGCTGCTGTTCCTGAAGTACCTCGACGGGTTGGAGCAGGACAAAGCCGACGAAGCCGCGTTGGAGGGGAAGAAGTACAGCTTCATCCTCGACAAGCCGTATCGCTGGGACGTGTGGGCCGCTCCGCAGGGCAAGGACGGCGGGATTGACCACAACCAGGCGATGACTGGCGACGACCTGCGGGACTTCGTCAATCAAAAACTCTTTCCGTATCGGCATGGTTTCAAGCAGAAGGCCAGCGGGCCGAACACGATCGAATACAAGATCGGTGAGATTTTCGGGGAGATCAAAAACAAAATTCAGTCGGGCTACAACCTGCGCGAGATCCTCGACCACATCGACGAACTGCGGTTCCGTTCGCAGACTGAAAAGCACGAACTGAGCCACCTGTACGAAGCCAAGATCAAGAACATGGGGAACGCCGGGCGGAACGGCGGCGAGTATTACACGCCGCGTCCGCTGATTCGGGCGATTGTGAACGTCGTGAAGCCCAATCTCGGCGACAGGATCTATGACGGCGCGGTCGGCTCGGCAGGCTTCTTGTGCGAAGCCTATGACTACCTCAAGCAGACTCATCCCAAACTGACCACCTCCCAAGACAAGACGCTGCAAGAAAAGTCGTTCTACGGCAAAGAGAAAAAGTCGCTGGCCTATGTCATCGCGATCATGAACTTGATCCTGCATGGCATCGAAGCTCCGAACATCGTCCACACGAACACGCTGACCGAGAACCTCGCCGACATTCAGGAGAAGGACCGCTTCGACGTGGTGCTGGCCAATCCGCCGTTTGGAGGCAAGGAACGGAAAGAGGTTCAGCAGAATTTTCCAATACGCACCGGCGAGACCGCGTTCTTGTTCTTGCAGCACTTCATCAAGATTCTGAAGGCGGGCGGACGGGGCGGCGTGGTCATCAAGAACACGTTTCTCTCCAACACCGACAACGCCTCGGTGAGTCTGCGGAAGCTGCTGTTGGAAAGCTGCAACCTGTACGCCGTGCTCGACTGCCCCGGCGGCACGTTTCAGGGGGCGGGCGTGAAGACCGTCG
>CAMDPK010000208.1 GCA_945904015.1 Candidatus Kuenenia stuttgartensis
GACGCCGTGGCACAATGAGGACTGCCAGCGAGCGGACCATTTCTTGGTCGAGCCGCGTTAGGGATGTGCAGGGTGCGCAGCAGTCCGGCCTTGGCCGGACCGAGCGGAAGCGGAGCCCGGAGCAGCCCGGCCCGCAGGGCAACGCCCAATTCCGTTTGGATCTCTAAATGCGAAGAGTGAGTTTTCCGCCGGAAACAAAACGATCTTCACGACTGGCAGGTTTGGTTACGAATCGGCACCGTTGCCCATCTGTCGCTCAAGGGCTTGTCGCACGAGACCAAGCGCATACGGAAGTTCATCCATTGAAACCAGACTGACTTCGACATCACCGTTGCCCCAGCGTCCAAGGTTGGTGACATCCTTGGCAATTCCTTTGGGGTCGCTGATTTCGGCAAACTCAATGTTGAGTGACAGTCGTAGGCGCTTTGCCTGAGGAACCACATCGACGAAATTTGTTTCTGCCTTGTATGCGACATACAGCTTTAGGAACTCCTCCGTAACGCAGGGATTGAGAGCCAAGACCTGCTTGCGGAATGCCTCAAAGAGTGCGCTCATCGCTGGCGTCAGCAACTGGGGATGATCGGCAATCGTGTAGTCGGTCGATACCGCCCCGCCTCGTCGGTATGGCAGCAGTGCCGCCTCCGAAAGCTTGGAAGATTGCCACACATCGAGGGCGGATTCGGCGAGTGTGCCGGCTCTCGTCTTGATAGCGACTTCGTTCCAGGTGTCGAGTTGTCCAAGGCAAGCATTGAGCTTGAGCGGGCTTATCTTGAAGCCACCCTCCATGTCCCTCTTCTCCTTGAAAGGACGGTCGCTGTACTCAGAGTTGTACCCGGTGAGCGTGAGGTTCCCTAAAGTATGCAGCCATGATTGCTGCACCCGCTCCCACTCAGCCCCGAGATCCGTTTTCCATGCCGTGGGCAGGTTTTCATTTTGCGGCATGATGTGCTCGATCGTGTATTCGTCGACGACGACACGTTCCTTTCGCCCGTGATTCTCCAGGCGTCGCAGCCAGTAGCTGCGACTCCGGAAGTTGTACAGGTCTCGCGTTTGCAGGTCGCGACGGAATTCTTCGTCGGTGGGGAAGCGGCGATACGAGGGCAGCAATACGAAATGGGCCTGGATGCTTTCGAGGTACCGTTCCTTCTTCAATGCCTTGGTGAACGTCGAGAATGTCTTGTTCATCGAGTTTGTGGGAATCGTGCAAATGGCTCGGCGGAAGACGTACGATTCGATCAGGCGGACGACGGCCGCGAAGTCGGCTTTCGGCAACAAACCGTTTGAATAGTCATGGTACAGCTCAAGCAGGAAGGGATAGGCCACGTCCACCTTCAACTCGCGGAGATCGTGAAACGCAAGTTTCAATACAGCGTCCGGTTCAGCTCCCAACGCCATTGCGCAGAAATAGTGGGCATAGTGACGAACGTCTTTGACGAGTTCCTCAACGCCCTGCTGAGCGGCGGCAGTCGATCGCGAGTGCTGCTTGAAGGCGTCGTAAATTCCGTCGAGTCGCGGAATCTCGCCAGTCTTGACGGTCAGGTAATGCCGCATGAATGCGTCAAAGTGCGTCCCGTAAGCCTCTTGACCGAAGTCCAGCTCCATCGGCCTCCAAAACTGCTCGTACAACCGGGTTTGCAGCTTCGGCTCCAATCCCATCAGGACGAAGTTGCGAATCAAGTCGGCCTGGCTGAGTTCTCGGCCCGTAGAGTTCATGCTCTCGAAGATCAACTGCGGATTGTCTTGGTCCCGGTTGAGAGCAATGTCCACGACGACAAGCTTCGCAATTCCTTTGCACACGGTCGCTAGGTCATCGCGACTGGTAGCAATCAGCTCCTCGAACAGTTCAAGGTTCGCCGTAACCCGTAACGAGTGATCCTTCGGCTGCTCTGCATCGTCCAGAATCGCGATCAGCGATTCCTTGTCCGTTTGGGAGAGGATGAGCTTATAGTGGCGTTCGCCTTCTTCCTCGGGGTTGAGCAGGTAATAGTTGCGGAGCTTTCGCGGGGAGAAACCATCGACCGGCTCGCGATGTCCTTCTTCTTGCTTCTCCAACGATTTCGCCAGAGCTGCCAACAGCAACGTCAGAGTTGTCAGTCGCTGTTGGCCGTCGATCACGAGCAATGGCTCTTGCGTGGTCAGATTCGACAGCCCCTTTTCAACGTAGACGATAGAGCCGACGAAATGCGCTACCAGCTTGTCATCTCTCCCGGTACGAACGATGTCGTCCCAGAGCTGACGGCACTCCTTTTCGGTCCAGGAGTAGGTCCGTTGGTAGATCGGAATCACAAACTGCGGCGACTTCTTGAGAAATTCGATGAGTTTGGCTTCGGTGGCTTTCATCGTACTCAATCCATTTTTCTGTCAGTGTTCGATTACAGTTCATTAGAGGGAAATCAGTCCCACGGCTCGAAGAAGTCCGGGTCGTTCATGATCGCCGACAATTCACCCCTCACCGCCTGTGCTTCTGCCGTTTTCTGATTCCCCAGTCCCTCATTCATCTTCCTGATGTACTCGTCGCCGCCCCATTTTCTTTGAAGCCGGTGAATCACTTTCCGCAGGATCTTGCACCTCGAAGCGATCAGAGCAAGTTCCTCGGGAGGCCAGTACGAGGAGACGTAGGTATCAATAACGTCTTTGCGCAGCTTCTTCGCCTTATCCCAGTCGAAATATCCGAACATTTCGTCTGTGATGTGTGTCGCCCGCCCTGTTGAAACGGCCTCATACACGGGCGGAAAGGCTGCGCACACAACTTGCCCAAGCGGGAACCTAGAGTTGTCAAAACAAAAGGCGGTCGACTGCATAAGCAGCCGAAGCGAGCTTTCATAGGATAGCTCGTCGTGGGCGCGGTGGATGACGCGGGTCCATGATTGTGCCACGCCGTCAGTCCAGTTTGCTCGAAAACTGCGCGTGAATTCTGCGATGATCTGATGACCCGCAACCTTACGAAAGAGAATCCGGGGAAGGATCGATAATGTCATCCATGCCCTCTGCCAGGTTTCTCTGTCGGGAGTGGACGCCAACAGACCATGAATGTGACCGCCCGAAACTTGCTCACTCCATTTTTCACAAGGCGCGAGACTCAACGCTGCAAGCATTCGATCCCCGTCGATCCGTCCACCGAGGTATTCCACAATCGCGCTGTCAACTGCTTTGGGAACAAGAAGGTCCGCAAGACCGGCTTCGGCAATCTTTAGGATAATCCCCTGGAAAAACCTGCTCCGCACGATCGGAAGGTAATCGCATTGACCCCCAATCGCTTGCAGAGCGCGCGTGGCGCGCGCCGAGAATGCATCGCATTGTGCGAACGGCTCAATGGTTGCCACATCCTCACGGGCGCGCCGAACAAACCACTGAGGGAGTTGCTTCTTGGCCGCCCGCTCAATGAATGCAGACCACACTTCACAGCGATCATCGGGCGTCATCCAATCGACAGCAAGGATACGATCAAGGCCCTCCAGCGAAAGTGGGAACGCTTCAGCAAGCATCTCTGGAACATACCTGGACTGAAAGAGTTGCGAGCGTTGGCCCCAATGAATCGTCTCCTCCGGAAATCGTTGGCAGATGAAGTCCGTCACGACGCGACGAATCGAAGCTCTCCCAAATCCCTGTGTAGACTCGACGAGGACATCTAGCGTGTCGTCCACGTCGGAACTGGAAACGTCCCTGAGCAATTCCTCTAGCAGAGGGACACTTTCGTCATCGAATGTTTCTGGAAGCAATTCGCGACGCAAATGCTGACGCTGTTCGTCGCGTTCAATGTGGCGCACCCACTGAATCACCTCACTGGTCGCGTCTGCCCGGCGATCCTGACTCGAATGTAAATAGGCACGCGCCACACTCGGTGCCTCACGCACGACAAATGAGGCAATAGTCGGGGACTGGCCCAGAGTTGCAAGCGAGTCCGGACGGGTTTCGGCCGCAGTCCGCATCCCATTGGTGGCAGCTTGCCAGAAGACGGAATCCTCCGAAGGAATGTTCTGACCGCAGGTCGCGATCAATGTTTGAGGCTCCTTTGCGACGATATTCTCGACGGAGTCTTTCAGGGCTGACTGAAATTCACTTCCTGCCACTGCAAAAGACGGCCGACGCAGACGCGTGTCTATGAGTGATAGGCACCGTAAAGTTGCGGGAACATCGGCCTTAAGGGCTGCTGATACGGCTGCGTCGAGAGCAAACTGTTTTTCCTTCACCGCGCGCTCGGCAACCGGTTCAAGTGCGTCAATGATGTCGAGGATGCCAACCGCCGCCGTTGGAGTGTGCGGCAGGCGATCCGCCAAGTCGCGCAGTGCGAAGAGATTGCGCACAGCAGATGGTTCACGCCCAAGGAGATGTCCATATTGCTTCAGTCCATCGAGGTATGAGTCTCGTGGTCGGCCGGCGCGCAGATCCTCCGAGAGTTCACGAATCCATTCCTGCTCGGACTCGCTCCGGTTCCCTGGAGTCCGTCTACTCATGTGGCACTGTTTCGGGACGCGGCTGAAATAAGACTGAGCGCTGCGAGGTGCGAAGTGAAGTTGAAGATCGCTTTTCACCTTTGCATGCGGGTGAAGCGAGAACGTGTGCGCGTAGAGTGATCCACGCAACGACGGCCACAGCAAGCCGGCAAGCGTCATGACGAGCAGGTCAGGAGCTTCGCAGTCGAACCAGATAACTGACCGCAATCCCTCAGAAAACACTTTGGCCGCGAACTCGTCGGCTTCTGCTGCATTCAGCCAGTTAAGTTCGGAGTGTTCGTCGACATTCCTTGGGAGCGGAAGCTCGTGTCTGAATGTGTCGAGGGACTGTTTGTCGGGACGCTTATGCAGCCGCAGATAGGCCGCTGGAATGGATGCGGTTCCCCACGCATCGACGGGGATCAATAACGTGTGGGTAATTACGCACCCGGAGCGTGGTGCATCGGTATCCGGCCATGTCCTGCCGAGAGCGTAGAAGTTCGTATCTGGGACCGGATACGCGGTCAGGTGGGAGGGGATGGATACTCCGGCTGGCAGCGGCCCTGAAAGGTCGCTTTGCTCAGTCACAATTTCGAGCGCGGTCTTTGGAAGTGAGCAACTTCCGGCAAGTAGCGAATGCCCCTTTTGGTAGCCATGAACGAGTTGATGCACAGTTTGCTTCATGGCTTGGCAATTCCCGGTTGACCGAATTCCGGGCATTCGCATCCGAATGCCCATGCGAGGGGAAGCGTCAAGTCACTCGACTTCAACACCTTGTTTCCGCTTGCGAGCACCACGTAGCCGGTCTTATTCGGGTCCTCCTTCAAGTACTTCTTCATGAACGGCGTGTCATCGTCCGTCAGCACACCACCGGTGATGCTCACGCCAAATGTCTTGGGACGAAATAGCAACGGATTGCCCGACAAGAAGTCGTGCAACAACGGCAAATGTGTGCTCAGATATTCGTCGGGATCGGCGTCTCTGGCTTCCCTCGGAGCTAAGTCCCAAGCGGAGAGTACAACGGAGACACGAAGTGGCTGCTCGTTGCCTTGAATGTCCCGGTAGGCGGCGCTCAGGCATTGCAACCAGTCAACCAGAAGAACCTGCGTGGGCAGCTTTGGCGGCCCGGCATTCGTGTCTGCAGTTTGTTCCAAGCACTTCATGACTTCCGCGTTGTTGCTCCAGTTGAGTGGTTCTACATTGTGAGTCGAGGTGCCCCGGAAAAACAGAATGCAGCCAGCCATGGAAGCGACGGCTTGCTCCCATTTGGAATCCCACTCCCGTTCTCTGTGAATCTTCTCCCACTGCTCGCCCGCGCAGTCCGGGACAATCAATTGCCCGGAAGATTCGCCTCTGTCCCACTTGACTGGTATTGACGTCGATTCAAACACACCCGGTGCGGTTCTTTGAGAGAATTCCCCGGAGTGAAGGGCTGAGGCAATCGTTCGAAGGTACTCGACCTGTGGTGGCAAGCCATTCTTGGCGATCGCCCCTGTTTCCGCGTCCAACGCCATCCAGAGTCGGCCGAGATAGTTGGTCTTACCGGCATCAGGACCGCCGACCAGCACAACAGATTGGTTAGTCGTCGCCTTGCTCATCAGTGACCTCGCGCTTTCAAGTACGAGCGGTCCGCGCCGTCAAAGCTCGGGGTTGAAGAATCCTCAGGACGGAGACACGCGGACGTGAGGTGAGCAAGGAGCGTGTCGATTCCAAATCCGGTGGGAATCTGCGCGTTACGAGTTGGAAATGCTGCTAAGGCAACTGTCGCAACCGAGTACCCATGTCCCGATACGACATCGGCCACGCGATTCAACTCAGCGGGAATCTGCCCCTCGGTCTCGTCGCACTTTGTCACAGCCAGCACGATAGGAATGGACTTCGGCAAGTGAATGTCATCAGCCAGTCGCGCGAGCAAATGAGTCGCATCGGTAATCGCATTGTTGCGCGTGCGGGGATTTGCAAACTTAGGGGCTTCCAGAACGATCACGACGATGTCGGAACGAGACAGGAAGGTAAATCGCTCTGCCGTCGAGGCATCGGACAACAAGCGCGTTGTCCATTCGCCGGGCAAATCCGGCAACAGTAAGTCATGGCGAATGCCATGCGCGTCTTGAAGTGCAAGATGAAGGAAAGCCGGAGAGCGCGAGTGACCTAGTTGTGTATGGTCAACGATCTGATCGGGAACTCCTCCTTGTGACCAGTCGCGCAAGTGCCTGGCTCGCTGCTCGAAACCAAGGAGGGTGTCGCTCACGACAAAACGATACTGCGGGCACAAGTGCCTCCCGGTGAGCTGGAGATATAAGGACGTGAAAAGGCAAGTCTTCCCGGCTTCCACCTGTCCGAGAATCCCGACCAGCTTGGCGTATCTCGATCGCATGAGTCGAGCGACATCCTGCAGACCCAACTCAAGCGACGAAGAGAACTGACGCGCAGAGTCAGTCGGGGCCTCGAATTCCTCTCCCGAATCGCCTTCTATGACCACTGGCGAAGACTTCTCAGCGGTCTTTAAGTGAGGGCAATTGCGGGTCGGATCATCGATTGATTCCAGGCATGTGCCGGTGATTGCGAATGTGCAATCCGGCTTCGAGCAAACGAAATCCTCCTTTTTCACGACTACTCTCCTTGGAACGGGAACAGCAGCCGTTGTGCCGTACGCTCGGCAAACACCTGGTTTGCCAATGCTTCCGGCGTGATCTTCAGGTTTGCGCTGAATCCAGTTCGTGACGCGAACTCCTGCTCCCACCCCGTTGTCACGCTTGCAGTGGCAACCTTGCCGGCAATCCAAGTCAGAGGAAGAGCCTTGGGCAAGGTGGTAACGAGGTTGATTGCCGCGTCATCTTCGGGCACGAGCGCACTGATAATATCCGTCGTCCAAGTTCCAACGATAGATTTCAGTGCTTTTCCGGCTGCGTTTGGCTTGTTCGCCGCCCGAGCGACAAGCCCCTGAACGATGCCATTCAAAGACGCTGGCGCGGGACACAATGCGCGGTCTACCAGTTCGATGGAGGCAGCGAACGCCACATCATACGCGGCCATCTCCGAAAGCGACTTCGCGAACGTGACAGACTCGCTGTTGTACAGCCACCACAACACTTCGAGTTCTTCATGGTCAATCGCTGACGCGCGCGCTACCGTATCGAACGCGGTCGCCAGAACTGGCTTCAACTGGCCCCAGAATGCTGCAACGTCTCCGGCGGGCGACAATTCATCCAGCTTTGCTAAATCGTATTCGGGACGTTTTCTGACAGTCTTGGCGGTTCGAGCAAGCAACTCTCGCGATGCGGCAAGCAAGGCCTCATGAACTGTTTTCAGGTGCAAGCCGTTGCCGCCGGGCATGAGACCGGCCGTTGATAAACACACTCCCGCCACAGCATTCTGCGGTTCCCTCCAGATCCCCTCGGCATGCTTGCGCGTCAGGAGTTCTCCGACGGCGAGGCAGGCCGTGAGCTGAAGGTCCAGCGCGTTCTCGCTCAACAGAGATGGGAATGCCTGGTGATGGACCTTGGTCACTTCCGTCAGCTCCTGCCCGTACTCGACATCAGCGGCAATTGCAGGTGAAAGTCCCGTCAGCGCCGCAGAAACGAGCCGAAGCACGTCTTCCACCTCTTGCTCGGAATCGAATGCCGCAAGAACGCTGGCAACGATTGCCTTCCGGCGTGCAATCATCTCGTCGGTCGGGGTTGGATGAATTAGGCGTTCCCACTCAAATGCATTGCTCAGCATAGTTCTCCTCACTTCGTGAATGGGTTGGGGGCTTGATCTTCAGGTGGGACAAAGGCCATTGTCATGTCCCACAATTCACGCAACCTTCCCTTTTGCTGAGCGGCCCTCAATGCGAGATGCTCTAGCGTCTGCGGCTGTGGCTGGGTGATGGTACTTGGCAAAACGTCAAGGCTCGAAAGTGCCTTGACCCGTTCTTGCCATCCAAGGTAAGTCCAAAAGTAGTATTTCAGTCTCTCGAAGTCGCGATCCGGTTCTTGCATAGTCACCTCACGCGGCAGTTCGCACGACTCGTCAGGCCCTGCCGGCGCGGGTGCGGCGGCAACGACAGCCTCCGGCTCAAATTTCGGGCATGGCACGTCGAACGTATGGAATTGCTTTTCTACAAGTCCCTGTCTGTCCAATACGTACTTTGTTTCCTGGAAGCTCCAGACTTTGGGCCACAGGGAGAGACTGAGTTTCCTTGCAGGCGGCTCGCCAACCAGGCGAAACTCAAGCCAATTATAACGGAACGGATATTCTGGTGAGCCTTCGGGCGGATTGACGGCTCCGGAAAACACATGCAGTTGGGTTTGACCATGCTGATTCTCCACTTTCTCAAACCCTTGAGTGTGCTCATGCCCGAACAAGAGGATTGGGGCGCGGTGCAGGTAGGTCTTGGCCTTGGCTTTGTCCTTGAACCAAGTAAGCGGGTGATGGATCATTGCAATGGGAACGACGTTTGAGTCTTCGTCGATCACATACTGATTGTTGCCCAACACCATGTTTCCCTCGGTATCGTCACCATCACAGACCTGAACGCTATTCATGCCGAGGAAGCGGAGCACGAACTGGCGACCAAGACGATAGTCCTTGGACCAGCACGGTTTCTTCAACGACGGAAAATCGCAGTCAAAACGCGACGCAAACTCTCGATACGCACTGACCTTTGGAAGGAGTGCATTGCTCTCTTCCGCGACGGCAAGATGTTCTTCAAGCTTTCCGTCAAGATGGGCCAAATTCGCCCCTCGGATCTCTGTGTGGGCGTTTCGGCAGTACACATTGGTCTTGATTTTGTCGCGGTCGATGTCGTGATTACCGGGAATCGTGCGAACCGAAAACTCTTCACATCCACCCGCTTTGGCAACAGCTTTCAGCCACTCAGCGGCCTTCTTGTACTCATCGGGCTGTCCCGCATATGCGATGTCACCCACGACGAGAATGCCATCGGCAGGCCCGTTGACGCTCGCAAATTCCGCACAATCGTTGATCAACTTCTTTCGAGCATCCTCGTGGATGACGATCGTGCCGTTCTTCTCCTGACCAAAGTGAATGTCCGAGAGATGGATGAAACGGTAAAAGTCCTTGATCATGGCAGCCCCAGCAAACGCGTTATCAAGAAGAATGGGAACAAATGCCACGATCAAGGCTCGTGCGTCCCATCTACCATCGGCCGAATCTTGGGTGACGATGCTCAGTGATCTTTCCGTCGCGCCCCAAATTGCGGAGCGTGTTCGGCGCGACGCCGAGATACTCAGCGGCCTCCTGAATGCGGAGATAACCATCGAGCTTGTTCATCTCTGTTCCCTCCAGACCGGAATGCGACCACGCAGCGCAAACACAAACCTTGTCTAACTTTACCAATTGCAACGTGCGGGTACAATTACCACCGCACAAACAGAGTGGCGGCAAGAATGCCTGCGTCCCGAACTCCGCCGGTCGAGACGACGGTCGGTGAACCGCAAAGAGCAATTCAGCGGGGCAGCGAAACCCTTGCCCGGCCGTCGGGATAGCCGGTCACGATGCAACCGGCGTCGAGCCACGTTCGTCGAATTGCTTCGGGACAAACCGACTTCGCGTCAGGAATCCGCGACTCGAACAATACGATTCGTGATCGGAACGACTCGTTTGGCTGACGCGGATGCCACTCAGCCGTTGGTCGCGGTATCTGCGCCAACCTCTCGTCAATCGGCGGCGCGTCGGTGGCTGGGACGTTGGCTTGTGTATTCAGTTGATGGGACACCGCTCCGGCACACGCAAAGATTGAGGTCAGATTGGCCGTCTCGGAATGACCGTCGAGTTCACCGGCGTCGAGTTGCTCAGTGAAGTGGAAGAGCGGGTCGTCGATGTGTCCCGTTCTCCCAAGATGGCTCATGCGGTGCTCGATTATCCCGCGTGAGCTTCGTTGTCCGAAAAGGCCAATGCCGGTTGGCAGGTAAGCGCCCATCCATTTGTGACTGCCAGCGACAATGAAGTCGGCAAATTCCAAGCAGTCGTCCAGCGGGATATGGCAGAACGCTTGGGCCGCGTCGATGAAGCAGAATCGTAGCTCGCTTCGCTCCCGAATCCGTTCCACAATTTTCCGAACCGGAAGGCGGATTCCCAAATGGTCAACCGCTGGTAGGAACAGACCATCGCACCGATGTTCGGTGAAGGCATTGGCGAGATGGCTGGCGACATCGTCTGCGGTCCAATCGCGACGCAGAATGTCGTCTCGCAACGGAATCGTCGTGATGCGATTGCCGGTCAGTCGTGCCTTGGCTGCAATGGCCCGCTCATAGGTTGGCCAACTGAGATCCGTGGCGAGCACGTTGCGACAAACGCGAAACATGCAACTCGACGCGAGATTGACCAGCGACAGCGACCGACTTGCCAGCAGAACTTGCCAATCATCCGGTGCGTCAACGAGCTGGCGAATTGAGTGCTTCAAGCCCGACACGCCGGTCCAAGTGTGAAGACCGGGGAAGCGTTCCTGATAGGCGGCTGGCCAAGCCGAAAAGCCATCGCGCAAGAACTGCTCAAAGTACAGGCTGGAGGGTTCTTCGGCCGAGAGTCGAACGAAGTCGAGTTGAGCGTCTTTGGCGGCTGGTGTCATCTGGCCCAGCCGCGCCGTGTCCAGATAATGGAGCGGTCGCAAGTCTGTACCTCTTCGCGAGCCGATCGCTGCGGCTCAGGTACAAGATCA
>CAMDPK010000209.1 GCA_945904015.1 Candidatus Kuenenia stuttgartensis
GTGTGCTGCAAGCCCAGAGACGTGATGGGCAACACGCTGATGCCGTCCTCGTCGATCAGGAACGGGTACTCATTCGTTTCATGGCTGGTGCCGCGGTACTTGACGATCCGCAGTCGCCGCGTCGACATCTGATCGGTCACGCGGTGGTCAAGCACGATGACGCAGTCCGACACATACTCTTCCAGACTGTGTTTGGTGAGCGCCCCATCGCCACTCTCGCAGGTGATGACGGCGGTCACTCCCTTGTCCTTCAGCCAGCGGAACAGGCGACGCAACTCGCCGCGCAGGATGGAAACGTTGGACAGACCGCCAAACAGCGCTTCAATCGTGTCCAGCACGACCCGCTTCGCGCCGACGGAGTCGATCGCGAAGTTGAGGCGGACGAACAGCCCCTCCAAGTCATATTCGCCGGTCTCTTCGATCTCATTCCGCTCAACCCGCACGAAGTCCATCGCGAGCTTTTTTTGCTCAACGAGATCGTCCAAGTCGAAGCCCAGCGAGCGAACGTTCTGAGTCAGTTCCTGCGTGGTCTCCTCGAAGGACATGAACACGCCGGGTTCGTCGAATTGCGTGGCACCCCGGACCAGGAATTCCATCGCCAAGAGCGTCTTGCCGCAGCCGGCACTTCCACAGACGAGCGTGGGCCGGCCGCGCGGCAGGCCACCTCCCGTGATTTCATCCAACCCCTGAATGCCCGTCGGAGCCTTGGCGAGGCCACGATTCGCTGGCGTTTGTTGATCGGCGTCTTTGCTCATTTTGTTCCTCGTATCGTCAAGCCTGAAAACATTGTTTTGGTGCACGGAACTCGTATTGGCGGATTAAGTGCAAAGTGACGAGTGCAAAGTGAAAAATGTCCGACAAGCGATCGTCGCGTCGTCTCGATTTTGCACTTTGCACTTTGCACTCGTCACTTTGCACTGAGTTTCGGCTTCGCCGCGCGATCGCGAAGGGGCGGAAGTCCTTCAAAAAAAAAGCCGACGTGGCCGAACCCTTGAGGGCTTCAACCACGTCGGCTTACTCGTCAACTAGCCCCCCGGCCCGGCCGGGTTGCCCTTTAATGAGTCATCCGAAATTGAATTCCGTCATCCGACGGAGCCGATGCCAGACTGACACAAGCTCCGAACGGCGGGCAGCATAACGTTCGGAACGAGAGATGACACGGCAGAGTTTGTCTTTCAAAGTGTCGATTTTCTTTCGTGGAGCACGATTTCATCGTGCTCATTTTCGGGCACGTTGAAAACGTGCCCCACAGTGTTACGTGAGAAACGTCGGTTCACCAATCGAAGCGGCAAGCGCCTTGCTGCCGAGGTCGGATTTACTGAGTGCGAACAACGGGCTGATCTCGACGTCAATTCCGGGAGCCACTTCCGTTCCGGCGTGTTGCAGCCAACCGGTATGCAGCTTGACCATCGCGGCACGAGCGGTGGCAGCGGTATCCGTGGCCATCGAGTCTGGGTTCTTCACCGGCGCGAACGTCGCTGCTCGATCACACTCGACCAGCGCCGTGCGGTTGGTGTGGTGCATCAGGTCAAAGATGAACTTCTCGAACTTGATCGCGTTGGGTTCGAGCGGCTGTTGGATTCGCCCCTGCTCATCAATGTGATCCACTTGCTTGCGGCAGGGGTGAGCGGGGAGCGCGTTGGGTCGGCTGGCGATCCGTTTGAGAAAAGGAACTCGGAAGAGATGTGCTCCCGTGTTGCCGGCCCAGAAGAGCGGCTCGCCATCGTCGTCGGTAGCCGTCGCGACCTCTTTGGGGAGTTCGCTGTATTCCAAGATCCAGACCTTCGGGCCTTGGGACACGAACATGCCCACCTTCTCGGTCGAGCAGGCTCGTCGCACGATGTGGGTGGTGATGTCCGCATTGGCCAGCAAGTGGTGGCCGATCAATTCGGGGTCCGCGATCAGCAACAGCGGGTTGTCCATCTGACCGTAGAACAACACGTCGATTCCTCGTCGGGCCATGTCTTCAAAGCAGCCGGACTTTCGCGCGGCATCGAGAAAACCTCCGTGACCGTCGGGACAAGTCGCCAACTCGCCGGGGCTGGCCAGCAAGAGCTTTTTTGTGGTGGCGTCGATCGCGGGCAGTGTTCCCTGGCAGAAAACTCGGAGGTCGTCGGGATTGAGACCGAAGGCATCGTTCTCTCTCAAAAACCGGATCGTCGCTTTGTGTGTGACGTCGCTGGTCATCAGATACAGCGGGATGCGCACGCCATACCGGCGACCGAGCGCGACGATTCGCTCAATCAAAACTTGGAACAAACTGTTTCCCGACACCGGCCCGATGGGAAACATCCCTTTGGGTTGCTCAAAACCGAGCCGCGTCCCCATGCCTCCCGCGACCAGCACGACTCCGACTCGACCTTCCTGCAAACACAGCTCTCCTTCGAGGAAGGCGTCGTGGCTGGAAGACTGCTCTTCGAGCGTGATGACCGGCGGTGGCTGAAGCGACGCCTCGTATTGCGGGTGAAGTGGCGGACGTGACGCGTCGGTTCGCAACAGATCGAAGTCAACGTCGTCGATTTGCGTCGCCAGCTTGGCTTTCGCAATCTCATCGAGCTGATCCCAGTGTGCGAGGACGTGTTCCTGACTCGGCACGACAGATCGGAGCCGGCACAGCAAATCGTCCTTCACACGATCCAGATCGGCAGAGGTCAGCTCGTCAACAGGATTGGGCATTAAGAGCATGGGAAACTTCCTTGGAAGGAATCGAGAGGAACTTTGGAAAAAGTACATCCTGGCGAGAACAGCCCACGGAACACCGTCATCCCGCTGGAAGAGGTGTCCAAGACACAGCACGCGGCCGTCGGCACAGAGGCACTCCCAAGCCTGAAAGAGACTGTGCGTGAGGGCCGTGCGATGATGGACGACGTTGTGTGGTGGCCCAAAGACCCAGTCCCAAGTTTCGCGAGAACAACTGAGAAACACTCCATGAAAGTCGTGGCCGCTTCGAGGATCGCCATCGAAGTGCGAATGCCATGTGGGAAATCGTGCCCCCAGAACCCGCAGTGCCTGGACGAAGTCCGCTTGGCTTCCTCGCCGGCTCGGAATGGTGCGTGGTCGTACCCGCGAAATCGTCAAAGCGTTTTCGACGTAGCTCATTGTGCTTCCTTGCAAAAAGTTTTCGACCAGCACGACGCGCCAGCGAGTGGTGTCGTTCGGGATCACTCGCTGATGCGTCGAGCTGGTGACGGTCTACGATCATTTGATTTAGCTCTCACCGCCGACGTCGGGTTTCTCTTTGCTGTTCGACGAATCCAGTGAAGTCGGCTCACTCTTCGATTCGGTCCACGTACTGGCTGCGACGCCGGCGGCCAGCAGGACGACATACACCACGGTGCCAGTGTGCGTGGCGACTTCCGAGGTCGCCTCCAAAACGGCGACTCCGGTGAGGACTTCAATCTGCTGCTGCAACGAACCGCCGGAGGCGAGGAAAAGTTGTCGATGATTCTCTCGCACCTGAGCGGCACCGATTGGCGTCTTGGCCATTTCCTTCTCAGCGGAAGACAATCCTCCGCGCAGTGTGATCACCAACGAGTTATCGATCAGTACCGCCGTCACAGACTCTGGCGCGCGACCCGTCCGATGCGTTTCAAACTGACGCGTCAGGTCCGCCAACTGTTTCGCCGCCCAAATGTCTGATGGAGGATCGGCGATTTCTTCATTCGTCGCGTCGCTCCACGAGCAATCTGCGACGCCGGCTGCCAACAGGCAGACCAGCACCACGGTGCCGGTGTCCGAGGCGACTTCCGATGTCGCCTCCAGCACGGCAACTCCGGTGAGGACTTCAATCTCCTGCAGCAGCGAACTGCAAGAGGTGTGGAAAAGTTGCCGATGCAGCTCGCGCAATTGAGCGGCACCGACAGGACTCTTGGCGAGGAGTTTCTCCGCAGGCGACAACATCCCACGCAGAGTGATCACCACCGAGTCACCCACCAGCACCGCCGTCACGGACTCTGGCGTGCGACCAGTCCGTTGCATTTCAAACTGACGCGCCACTTCAGCCAACTGTTTCGCCGCCCCAATTTTAGTTGGGGGATTGGCGATTTCTGTTTGAGTCTCGACCATCTTGGTTCTCCCTCCTGAATGGAACCGTCTCGCCTCGACGAGGCAAAAAAAAAGCCGACGTGGCCGATTCCCCTGAGGGCTTCGACCACGTCGGCCTACTCTTCAACTAGCCCCCCGAAACGACCGGGGTGCCTTTCAATGAGTCATCCGAACTTTTGAATTCAGCGATCCGACGGAGCCGATTCCAAACTGACACAGGCTCCGAGCGGCGGGCATCATAACGTTCAAAACTGAAGAAGTAAGTCCGTGCTCGTTTTGCGACAGGGCAGGCGAGTTCTTCAAATTGCGTGATCCGTAGGGTGGGACCAGCGACAGCGCCGGCCCACCATTTCTCGATCATTGTGGTGGGCCGGCGCTGTCGCTGGTCCCACCCTACATTTTCCGCAATGCGACAAATTAGCCAGCCGTTCGTTTTGCGATTGGTTGTTCGCCGTTTTCGTCTTCTCACAAGCGACGCCGCCCTATCTCGCACCCACGATTTGAGGCTGTGAAAGAATTGTGGCAGGGACGGCTCCGGATGAACGACGACCGGCGAATTCATCAGTCGCAGTGCCGTTGGGATGAGCCAACGAGTCCTTCAATTGCCGAACAAAACTCTCCAACAATTCGCGACCGTCCGTGTCGTCGAGCCAACGTGGGTCATGGCTGATGGTGAGGCTGAGCTTCCGGCCGTAATTCGAAACGGCGAAGGCCGCGTGCGTGAGATGACGAAGCGGCATAAAGGGCTCCATGCTTTCGAGAATCAGACCTCCTGAGACCGCTCGCCGATCGCGCCCCAACAAGGGGGATCTGGCCAGAACAACGCCGAGGTTGGACAGCGCGACGGACGCCTGGCAATGCGTTCGCTGCATGCGTGCGTGGAGTCGGCCCGGAAACATCCCGATCAGTTTCAACGCCGGAATAAACACGAGAGACGTGCGCAATCGTTTTGTCTCTTCGGTTTGCGCATGCAGGTTGCCGAGCAGTCCAATCGGGTCCGCGAAATGAGTCGCGTCACGGTCGAGAAACGACAAGCTCACCACGTTGGCGGCTGACATGCGGTGATCGGCGGACCGTCTGACATTGACGGGCACGCAAACTCGAATGGTCCGACTGCAATGATCGGCCGAATGCCGTCGGTTCCAATCATCCAGGATCAGAAACAGATCTCGCAGCAGCAGGACGTTGAGACTCACGCCCAGCCGTTTGGACGTCACACGGATTTGTTCGGTGTCGGCTTCGCTGAACGTAAACGTCTGAAATTTCGGAAACTGATCCTCGCCGGAATTTTCCGTGGGCAAGGCACGCGGAGTGGCCAGCGGAACCGGCTGATTCTTGAAGTAGCGCGGCAATCGGAACATCGCGTTCCAGGCGGTCTTCGCGATCCGCAGCCAGGAGGAACACGACACGTCACGCTCTCGCAGCAGTCGCGGATCGAACATTTCCTCTAGCGCCGACAGGGAGGCCGATGTGTGCAGCAGATGGTAGGCCATCAACACGGTATTGATGAAACTCGACGCTCCGAGGCCGTCACAGCAAGCATGATGGATCTGGAGCAGCAGCGTCGTGCTATTTTCCGTCTCGCGAAGCCAGAGGCGAAGTCCGGTTTCGGATCTCAAATCCATCCATCGTCCAGCGGCGAAGCGGAGCGGAACCTCGGCATCGTTCCAGTCAATCGCCGGTGGTGTGGAAGTGGACTCGATCCAAGTGATGCGCGAGGTCGCATCTGTGGTAGACCCGTGAATCCGGGAATTCAACAAGGGATGCAGTTTCAGAGCCGTCTTTAAGGCGGCATTCAACTGCGGGCGGTCGAATCGTCCCTGAAACTTCAATTGGATGAAGAAGCTCATGGGACGCTCGGGACAATCATCCGCCAGCATGAAATGCTCAAACGGAGCCAACGGCAGAGAGGCGGTTTCAGAACTCGCCCGACGCGCAAGCGAAGAACTTGACTCTCTGGTGATTTTCGGTGCATCGCTCGCGCGTCGGTCGAGTGTGCCGGTGATGAAACCACTTCTAGTAAAGATTGACATGGCATCTCCTTCTCAAATTTGGCCGCGACACCAGCACGACGCGCCAGCGAGTGGTTTTTCTCGAACAATCACTCGCTGGCGCGCTGTGCTGGTACGTCAGGGCTCTTTTCGAAAGTTGAAACATTGGTCTGCCGGCCGCGTGCATCACGCGGGTTCGTCGAGTGTTTGAAAACGCCACCAACCCACGGTGAAGAACGCCGCTGCGAACGTCAAGAGCATCGCGCAGCAGCGGCTGACCACGGCGATGTTGAGGTGTTCTCGAACCAAGAGTTGGTCGTAGGCGATCAAGGCCCACGCATGGGGAGTGATCAGGCCGATCTGTTGCAAGAGGTACGGTTGCCAGTCGCGAGGCATGAAGCAGCCGCTGATGCCGGCCATCGTGATCACCAGGAAGTTCGCGTAGGCAGACACTTGAGACTCTGTGCGTGCAAGCGTCGCCACGAGCAGACCGAGTGCGGTGGCCGAGAGTGACGTGCAGACGATCACGGGAATCAACCCGGCTGGCATTGAACCCCACGACATTCCGAACAACAGCCGCCCAAAGAGAAACAGCAAAGCACTCTGCACCAGTGAGATGATGAAGAAGGGAACGGTCTTTCCCAGCAGCAACCCCGCGCGAGTCACGGGAGCCATCCGCAGCCGGCACAGCGTCCCAAGATCCCGCTCGCCAATGAACGAGCGAGCCATGATGTTCACCAGAAAGAAGGCAAACATCACCGTGTAGGAGGGGACGAGAATTTGATAAACGTTGTCCTTGGCACCGGACGCGGCGTCCGTTTGCGTCGGCGGAGTTTTGCCTGCGGCAATCTCTCGGCGCTCTGCGAATTCGGCGCGGCCGTTTTCAATGAGTCGCGAGGCGAGTTTGTTCTTGCGAGTCACATACGGGGCGAGTGATTGCACCGCGCTGCCGAAGACCAGTTGCCGAACAATCCCCTCAGTGTTCATGAACGAGGCTCGGCAGATGACTTCAATGTCGAGGCTTTTCAGTCCTTCGGACAGTTGGCCTTCGTCGAGATACAGAATGTCGGCGACCGTAAGCTCCTCGACGCGCTCTTGAAACTTCGGGCCAATCGAAATCACCGCCATGAAGATTCCGGTCTCTAGCTTTCCGACCGCCTCTTCGCGATTCACGACGAGTTTGGAATCCAGTCCGTCTTTTGTGCGAAGATTCTCCGCAAACTGCGCCGCCAGTTCGCCCGGATCTTCGTTGACGATGGCGATCTGAATGAGCTGGTTTTTGTCCTGCATCGTCAGGAACTGCCCCGTCGAGAGGCCGAGGATCGTGATGAAGATCAACGGCAAGGCCACCAGAATGAACAACGTCCGCCGGTCTCGCTGGAGCAGGCGCAGATCTTTCAAAGTGATTTTCCAAGCGTTCATCTCATTAGTCTCTCAAGTGGTTCCCAGTGAGTTTCAGGAACAGCCGCTCCAGGTTGTGCTCTTCGGATTCGATGGACCGCAATTCAGCTCCACAGGCGCGAAGCACGCCCATGATCTGGCGGAGTTGCTCATCGAGCGGTGCTTGCTCAACGTGTCCATCTAGAGTGAGCGCGACAATGAGTTCGTCATTCGATGACTGCTGCACTTGGGCCAGTCCGTGCAAACGCTCAGTCAACGTCGGTGAAGGGGGCGAAACGTAAAGTCGCAGTTCACGCTGCACATTGCTCAACAACTCCGGCAACGTGCCACACTTCAGAAGCCGGCCATGATCCAAGATCGCCACGCGATGGCAGATCGCTGCGACCTCTTCCATGTAGTGGCTCGCGTATAGAACGCTGACTCCGTCGTGACACAACTGTTTGACTGCATCGAGCAGATGCGACCGCGATTGCGGATCAACTCCCACGGTCGGTTCGTCGAGAATGACGAGCCGGGGTTGATGCAGCAGCGCGACGCCAAAATTCAGCCGCCGTTGCATTCCTCCCGAATATGTTTTCACCAGATCACCAGCGCGGTCCGTCAGACCGGTGAGGTCTAGCACGGAGTCCACTCGCTGCTTCAGCTTGGTCCCGCGCATGCCGTAGAGGCCGCCAAAGAACCTGAGATTTTCCAGCGCGGTCAAGTCGGGATAGATCGCGAGATTCTGCGGAACCATGCCGAGCATCGCGCGATGTGCGTACTGGCCGGGATCGAAGGGATGTCCTTGAATCTGGATCGATCCGCGATCCGGTTTCAGCAATCCGGCGAGCATGGTCATCGTCGTCGTCTTGCCGGCACCGTTCGGCCCCACCAAGCCGAAGATCTCCCCTTCAGCGACGTGAAAGCTCACATCGTCAACGGCGACGACGCTGCCGTTAAACGTCTTTCGCAGATGGGAAACTTCTAACAAGCTCATGATTGATGACCGCATTTAAGAGTGACTGCACGCGATGCGCAACTTGTGGCCGAGTTGTTCCGTAACTCGGAGCGGAGTCGCGGAGCGACTACGCCACATCAGGACCAGCCCAGGAGAAAGTGATTCATCACCACCATCATCAGGAGCGCCGTGACGCCGACTCGAATGTTGTCGTTGATGCGGGAGGAGACGGATTCCGCGAAGGCACTCACGACCGCCGCGGTTCCGGCGCAGAGCAGAGCGACATCCCACGGCACGCCGGGTCGGGCTTCTCCCCAGTAATAGAGTGCCGCCATCGGAACTCCGCCCAGCAGAAAACAGAGCGATCCCGCCCACGTTTTATGGCGATTCCAAGGGAGCGTCGGCCCTTTCAGAAGCAGCCCACCCAACGTGGCCGATCCATCGCCGAACGCAATAATCGCAAACACCGTCATGCCGATTTCGAGTTGTCCCGGAAACAGAAGGACCGCCACCATCACGAGCATGGAATACCCGATGGAAGAACACAGGCAGTTCCGTTCTCTGGGTCGTGAAAAGGTCCGGCCGAAATAGCAGCCGGCGATCGCCAGAGTGATGCAATTCAATGCGAGGTAGAGGAGCCATCCCGGCGTCAGCGGATCGACATGTGGGAGCGCCCACAAAACGAAAGGGAGCAATCCGGGCGTCATGTGCCACAGTCGTCGCTTGAGTTCTCGCGGCCCCAGACGGTCGGCAACGGTGCTCCACCAGTGAGTCACCGAGAGGTCGGGCCGGAGTGTCCGGTCGGATGTCATCGACGGAACGACCTCAACGCGAGCCGAACCGCTCACATTCGATTCGTAATAACGGGCAGGGATCAAGGTGGAGGTGGATGAAATTGACATGGTCGATTTTCACTGCAAGAAAACTTGAACCGAGACCATCCGTTGTCTTGCGGGCGCTGAGTCGCGCAAAAAAAAAAGCCGACGTGGCCAAAACCCCTGAGGGTTTCAACCACGTCGGCTTACTCTTTAGCCAGCCCCCCGGCACGGCCGGGTTGCCTTTCAATGAGTCATCCGAAAATCAATTCAATCATTCAACGGAGCCAATCTTCAAACCAACTCCGGCTCCGTGCGGCAGGCATCATAACGTTCGGAGTGATAGAAGTAAGTCAGTGCTTGTTTTGCGATTGGTTGTTTGCCATTGACTGACTGTAGTCCGAGCGCTTGTGGCTCGGATGATTCCGGCTTTGGAGGGATTCATTCAGAACGCAAGAGCTTGGCTATGGCAATCTCCTGATCGACAAAGACGAGTGCTTCGCGAGTGACCGACTTCGGACTCGCCAAACGTGTTGAAAGTGAAGCGCGCGGACCGACCGCCATCAGCCCGATCCTCGGCATGCCGAGCGACATGCTGCCGGAGCAGGCATGCGGCGAATCGGTGGAAGTTAAACCGGTTCGGGCAAGCCCGCGTTGCGCGTACCATGAGCGACGGTCAGGCCGGCGGCGTTGTGGAGTTCCAATTCGTCGAGTTCGCCGACGATGGTCACGCCGCTGAAGTTGTGGACTCGGATCGAGCCGGGAGTGGTCCCGGTCACGGGCGTGGTCGATTCAAACGCGCCTTCTTTGAAGAAGACTTGTTCCGCGGTGGTGACGACGGGGGTCGGTGGGTCGTACCAAACCTTGACGATGCCGCCTGGCTGAGTGGACCAGTTGAAGTCAAACGCTGCGAGGCTGGGGGACGTTTGGGGCGGGAAGATATTCGGCAGCGTGTCGGAGATGGGTTGGTTCGGGAACATCGCGCTGAGGATCGCTTGATAGAGCACCAGCCGGGCGACGATGGAGGTCTCTTCGCGCAGCTCTTCGATTTCGTCGCCGAAGAGTTGTTCGAGTTCCGCGCGTTTGATGGCGGCGGACGTCTCGGCCGACTCGATCGCCTTGATCTTGGCGTCCAGGCTGGTGGCGGCGGTTTGCAGCAGGGCCAGCGTGAAGCTGCCCAGCGTCAGCGGCGCTGGCAGAGCCGCGTTGACTCGTTCCCAGTGGTCGATGAATTGCTGGACAACGGTCAGATACCGCGAGATGTTCAAGTCCCCGAAGTTCGGCACCGTGCGTGACAGCGGATGCTTGGCCCCCATCCGTGCCCGGACCAGCGCCTTGTATTGCGTCAGCCGAAACCAGACGCCGTCGTCATCCTGCGGGCTGATCCCCCAGATTCCATCCCGCTCGGCCCGCAGCGCGGGCAGATCCCCCTCAAGCTGGATGATGGCCGCGACCAGCGTTTGATAGGCCGCCCGCTGCAACACCAACTGCGGCAGGCCATAGCCCAGGACAATCACAATCGGTCCGCCATTGAGCACTTCCGCCTCGGTCCAGTTCGTGATGTGACCATCAATGATCGCCAGACGTAGCGCTTCCGGGATGCGAGCCATGAGCGGTTCCTTGGAATCAAGGGG
>CAMDPK010000210.1 GCA_945904015.1 Candidatus Kuenenia stuttgartensis
GTCTTTGTGGACGTCCAAACCAACGAACCGTAGCTTACTCATCGGACCAGTCCTCCCGTTTGTGGCTCTGTGTCGAACGGAACTCTCAAAACGCTCCGCTCAACTTAACCCACGCTGACGTGAGCGACTGGTCCTTCCATATTGTCTACCGTTGAGTGCCCACCATGAATCGTCGCTTTTTCTCTCAACTTCTGGCGCTGGGTGCCGGATCGCTCGGCTTGTGGCAGGCACGCGCACGAGCGGATGACGAACTCGCTCAAGCTCCGGCTGGCGGAGCACCGAGTGTCGGCGGCCCGCCGAATCCGCGCCGGTTGGAGCCGGTCAACGTCGCGGACTTTCAGGAACTCGCGAAGGCTGCCCTGCCGCCGGCGACTTACGACTACATCACAAGTGGCTCGACCGACGAAGTCACGCTGCGGGACAACGTCGCTGCGTTTCAACGGCTGCGATTGCTGCCGCCGCTTTTGACCGGCGTGGCCGAGGTCGACACGGCGACGACCGTGCTCAAGCAGCCGATCGCGTTGCCGATTCTGCTGGCTCCGGTGGCGGGACAGAGTTTGTATCACCCGCAAGGAGCACTGGCGTCGGCTCGCGCGGCGGCGTCCGCGAAGACGATCATGGGCGTCAGCAGCAGCGTCGGGCACAGCGTCGAGGAGGTCGCGGCGGCCAGCTCCGGCCCGAAGTGGTTTCAGCTTTATATGCCAAAGGACCGTGCGGTTGCTCGGCGATTGGTCGAACGGGCCGAGCGATCCGGTTTCAAGGCGATCGTGCTGACGGTCGATCTCGGCGAACGCAAAGATGCCGACAAACGGAACCGCTTCACGCTGCCGGAACCGGCGCTGCGAAAGCATTTGAGCGACATCGGCTTCAACCTTTCCGAGCGGATGACTTACGAGCAGTTGTTGGCGTTCAACGATCAGGCGTGGGATTTGACTCTGTCGTGGAACGCCTTCGACTGGCTCCGTTCGATCACGAAGTTGCCGCTGTTGGTCAAAGGCGTACTCCGTGCGGACGACGCGAAGAAGGCGGTCGCGATTGGGCTGGATGGAATTGTCGTCTCGAATCACGGAGGCCGACGGCTCGATGGTGTTCCAGCGAGCATCGATCAGTTGCCGCAGATCGTTGCAGCGGTCAACGGCAAAGCGGAAGTGTTGCTCGACAGCGGCATCCGTCGCGGCACCGACGTTCTCAAGGCTCTCGCGCTGGGAGCCAAAGCGGTGTTGATCGGCCGCCCCTACGCCTGGGCGTTGGCGGCCGATGGCGAAGCGGGAGTCTCAAAGATTCTAGAATTGCTGCGAGAAGAACTGGTCAGCGCGATGCTCGCCAGCGGTTGTCCAAACGTCGCCAGCATTGATCGTTCGCTGGTGATCTCGTGAAGCAGCGAAGGGGCGATAGTCGTCCCCACTGGGCTTGCCCCAGTGGCTCGCGGGAATCTGCACCACTGACTGCCGGATTGAATTCGAGTAGTGCAGAATCCCGCGAGCCACCCCGGCAAGCGGGGTGGGGTGGTTCGCAAACGGCGTCTACGGAGCTTCGGGCAAATCGGCGGGCGTGAGTGCTCGTGTCTGGCGCGGGAGCGCGGTGGCGGATGTCGCTAATCGCGGTTCGCTCTCGGAGCGAGAGCTGCCGAGAACGGTCAGCGGCGCGACGCGCGACAGCCAACTGGTGAAGTTGTTGAGCGATGACGAGGCCACGGTCGATGTCGGGCCGGACGATTCGGCGCGAACCAGTGGAGTCAAACTCGCGGACGTGAGCAACTCGACCAACATCGTGGATGAGGTCAGCAGAATCGCCGGGTTGCCAGGCATCGGTCCCGCCGCACTTTCAGCGGCCGCAACGGCGATGACGGGCCATTGTGAGTCTCGGCGAGCGATCGTCAGCACGACGCGGCTCTCCGCCGTGAGTGCCGATGACTCGGCGGAATCGATGCGGCTGGGGCTGCGCAGCGTCGCGATGTCCGTGCGAGCCGTGTTTGTGGCGAGTAAAGTCGTTGGCAAGTTGGGAAGCGGTCCCGGACTCTCGACGCGCGGCGGGGCGCTGGCCGCATTCGAGTCGGTCATTTCCGGTGACGCACTCGCCGCGGGGAGCGCGACCTCTTCCGTCAACGGAGCGACTTTGGGGGCCGCGGGGGACTTCGCGGGAAGTTGTGTCGTCGGAGCATTCGGCGCGGGCGAGCTGACCGAAAATCCTGCCACGTTCGAAACCGATCGATTCGGCGGCAGCAGCGAACGAGCGGCAATATCATTGGGAGTGCTCGACTTTCCGAGCAGAGGTGTTTCGCTTCGTGGCACGTTGAGCGATTGAGCCGGCAACGGCGATTCGGTTGTGGTGATCGCAGTCAACGCGGACAACGCGTCCGATTCGGCAAAGTTACTGGCGGCGACAACTCGGTTTGTCGCGCCGCTGCGTGCGAGCGCGGTTAATCGTGGCACGTCGGTAGCGGACGAAAGGGGTGCGGGCACCGGCGCGAATTGGGTGATTTGCCTGGCGGGAGCACGCAGCGCTGCTTGATTCGCGGCGGCGGGTGGCACGGTGGTCCGCTCGGTCGCCGACGGTACGAACGTTTGTTGCGAGGTCGTGATCGAAGCGGCGGCGTGGGGCTTCTCGGACTCCGGCGCGACGGCGGCGACTGACGCCACTTCGGGCGGTCGCGCGGTGGGGCGAATCACTTCTGAGGGAAGCGGTTGTCGCGTGAGGAGAGCGAGCCGCGTCGACTTGGTTTGCGGGGGATCGATGTCGGAGAGGCGAGCGACCTCCGAACGTTGGCGAACGGTCGTCCGATCGCTGGGCCAGCGCGCTGCGACTCGCAGTGCCACCGTGCCAGACGGCGGCGCGATCGGGTGCGGAGCGTTTTTCGTCAACGTGTCAAAGCGGTCGAGCTTCGACAATTCGAAAGCGCGAGAGATGTCGAGGTCGAGAAACGTCGCGACGGCCAAGCCATCGGCGTCGAACTCTGGCGACGAGTCGGTCGAAGAAGGGGACGAATTCCAAATCGTGGTTCGGAACGCGAACAGCAATCCGGCAGCGATCACGATAGCGGCGACCGCCAAGCGACGGCGTCTGGGGCGAGCCGGTTCCGGCTTCAGCGGAACAACGGGTGCCGGCGCGGATTCGCTGCTGAGTTTCGCCGATGCAACCAGCGGGTTCACCGGCTTGGCGGCTGGCGGCGCTTCGGCTGGCGCGGTGATTGTCCAAGTGGCAAGCGGATTCTTCGGCGGCTCGCTGCGTTTCGGTGCAGCGGTCGCCGGACGGGTCACGGGCACGACTGCGGCGGCGCGTGCTCGGCGCGACCAGCGCCAGATGAGGAGGAACAACACGAGTCCGACGACTGGGACGGTCCATTTCGCTCGGCCGAAGGGTTCGAGGTGCGCGGTGCTGATTGTCAATCGCGTGACGACAAACTCGCCGCGCGAAAGGAAGATCTGCTTCGGCCCGTCGCGCTTGCTGACGAACGCCAGCGAGCGACCGTCGGGTGAAAATGCGGCATCGAGATCGTCCACGTCGGACGCAATACCGTCGCGCAGTTGCTCGACCGAGCCGACTTGGCCGTCGCGCAGTGGTGCTCGGAAGAAGGCGAACGGAGCCGGCTCAGCGGATCGAGCGCCACGATTCGAGGCGAACAACAACCAGTTTCCGTCCGGCGAGACCGCTGGACTTCGTTCGTGGAAGTCGGGCAAGTTGACGGACTCGACCGGATGCGGTGCTGACCAAGCGGCGTCGAGTAATTCACGCCGCGTCACGAACAGGTCCGCCTTTTCGCCCGGCGCGACGCGGACGAAGTACAGCGTCAGTCCATCGGGAGCGAGGGCGGGGTCGAACTCGGCGGCGTCGGTGTTGATCGTCGCTCCGGCATTGCGGGGCTTCGACCAACGGTGGCCGTCGTTCGTGGACTCGTAGAGATCGAAGCCGCCGTGACCTCCCGAACGGTTCGAGGCGAGAACGGCCGCCCGTCCGTCGGCGGCGAGCGACAGGCGGCGGTCGTCATCGACGCTGTTGAGTTCGCGCACCGACTCTGATTTCGACCAACGTTCTTCGCCCAGCGTCGAGCGAACGATGTCCGCTTTCTGACCGGGGCGCGCTCGTGAGAAGTACAACGTCTGGCCGTCGTCGGCGAAGCAAGGGCCGGAGAGTTCGGTTTCGTCGGCGAGCGATCCTTTGCCGGAGAACTCGCCCAGCAACTCGGCGGTGCGGAAGGCGAGTCGTCCGGTCGGCGGCGTCGATCCCGACTCGTTCGTTTCATCGACCACGACGTCGTGCAATAACGGTCTCGGCAGCGACCAGATCAGTCCGGCGAGCGCGGCCAAGACGACCAACCATCGGCTTCGGCGGGGCCGGTTTTGTTGGACGGGTATGTTGGACGGTGGCGTCGGCATGGGGACATTGAAGACACTGCGACGACGATCGGCAAGTAGGTTGCGGAGCAAAAGGACGCGCGATGAAGTCACGGAGGCTGATGAGCGTGTGCGGTCGCTCGTGTTTGTCGGGGGCGAGCTTAATCGTCGCGTTGACGTCATTCGCGTCGGCCCTGTCCGCTCTGCGCTGGCAACGGGCGGCCGAACCGTGTGTCTGGATCAGCAACCCGCTCGGAACCGGCGAATGGGGGTCGGTCGCTTGGAATGTGCTGCTGACGGTCGTGCTGGGGTTCGCGGCGGCTGCGGTGTTGATGCGAGATCCTCCGGGCCGACTGACTCGCGGAGTTTGTTTCGGGTTGATCGCTCTGGCCGTTCGCTCGGTGTTCGATGCGGTCGTGTTTTTTCGCGTGGTGGCGCGCGAGGAGATCGTGTCATCGTTACCGGTTCCGTTGAGCCTGGGTGTGCTCGCCGTTTTGTTGGCCGATGTCTTCCTGCTGCGACGAGCATCTCCGAGTGGTCGCAAGCGGAATTGGATCACGACGTTGCTGACGATTACCGGAATGGGCATTGGCCAGGTATTGATGATCGCGTTGCATGTGCTGACGTTCGGCTCGACCGATTACCGGCGAGATGCCGACGTGGCGGTCGTCTTGGGAGCACAAGTGCGATCGGACGGGTCGGTGTCGCTAGCGTTGTCCGATCGGCTCGACACTGCGGCGGAACTGTTCCGCGAAGGGCGAGTCCGTTTCGTACTGGTCAGCGGCGCGACCGGCGTCGAAGGGATCAACGAAGCCACGGCGATGCGCGGCTACCTGATCGAAGCGGGGTTGCCGGCCGATCGTCTGCTGGTTGATCCCGATGGGGTCAACACCTTGGCGACCGCGCGGAATGCTCGGCGACTGATGGCGGAGCACCGGTTGAAGTCGGCACTGGTGGTGAGCCACTATTTTCATTTGGCTCGTTGCAAGCTGCTGTTCGAAGAGCAGGGGGTCGCGGCAGTCACCGTCCCCGCTCGCATGAGCCGCCGCTTGATGCTGGAGCAGTACTACTTCGCTCGCGAGTGCGTCGGCTATTTGTGGTATGCGATGACCCGGCCACTGAGGCCGGTGTCTCTGTAGCCCATCGTTCTGCCCTCATCGTTCTGCCAAACTGTCTTGGCAGAACGATGGGGGCAGAACGATTTCGGACAGGCCGAGGAGTTGTTTGACTTCGTCGAAGCTCAGCAGTTCGTCGGCCAGCGAGTCGATTCGGCCTTCGCGGAACAGCGTCTGCGCGAGCTGACGGACGACCGAGCCGGTGGCCAGCAGAGTGGCGATGGGATCGACCATGATCTTGAATCCGAGTTGTTGCAATTCGTCCGCGCCGAGGATCGGGGTGACTCCACCGAGCAGCATGTTGGCGAGTTGCGGATACGGCACCTCGCGGGCGATGCGGACGAGTTCGTCACGGCTGCGCGGGGCTTCGACGAAGCAGACGTCGGCTCCGAGTTCGCCGTAGCGGCACGCGCGTTCGATGGCGGCGTCGAGTCCTTCGACGGCTCGCGCGTCAGTGCGAGCGAAGATGACGAAGTCGGGATCGCGACGTGCGTCGAGGGCGACTCGCAGTTTCTTGAGCATCTCGTCGGCGGGGATGACTTGCTTGCCGGCGAAGTGTCCGCAGCGCTTCGGACTGACTTGGTCCTCCAGCAGAATGCCGGCGGCTCCGGCTTGCTCGAAGTCCCGGACGGTGCGGGCGACGTTGTGCAGGTCGCCGTGGCCGGTGTCTCCGTCAGCGACGAGCGGAATGCTGATCCGCGCGGCCATGCGATAAACGGCCTCGGTCATCTCGGAAAGCGTCACCAAACCGACATCCGGCCAACCGAAGACGCTCGCCGAGACGCCGAATCCGCCGAGAAATAACATCTCGCAGCCGGCCTGTTCGAGCAGCCGAGCGGTGAAGACATCGTGCGGCGCGAGTGTCTTGATGATTCCCGGTTGGGCGAGCAGTTCGCGCAGTCGGCGTGCGGTGGTCATGCGGGTTCGTCCTTTTCGGCCGAATGCCGTGGGCCGACGTCCGACAGCCGTTATGTCGTTTTTTCGAAATCAAAAACGGTATAACGGCCGTCGGCGATCGGCTTCCGGGGTTCGGCCGGATGAGTAGCTGTGAGCTTGCTCTTCGCAGTGGCGTTGTCTCATCATGCCGTCCGCAAACTGGATTTCCAATCGACGCGGAGCTCTTCCATGAAACTGCTGAACCTGTTCGGAATTTGTCTGCTGACGATCGCTGTGGCTCAAGTGAACGCCGCCGAAGTTTGGTCGCGATTCCGAGGCGAAGGAGGATCGGGGCGGGCGGCGGCGGGATCGAAGTTGCCGACGGAGATCGGGCCGGACAAGCAGGTCGTTTGGAAGATTGACTTGGCTCCGGGTCATTCGTCGCCGGTCGTGTTCGACGATCGGATTTATGTGACGGCCGAGAAGGACAAGCAGCTCGTGACGATCGCGCTCGATCGCGCGACCGGCAAGACGATTTGGGAAAAGGTCGCGCCGCACGAGAAGTTCGAGTCGGTGCATGGCATCGGCAGTCATGCTCAGTGCAGCCCGACAACGGATGGCGAGCGAGTCGTCGCGCTGTTCGGGAGTTGCGGCCTGTTCTGCTACGACCGCGACGGCAAGCAGCAATGGCACCTCCCGATGGGGCCGTTCAAGAACGAGTTCGGGGCCGGGAGTTCTCCGCAGATCGTGGAAGACCGAGTCATCGTCTGTCAGGACCATGACACTGATTCGTTTCTCGCGGCGTACGACAAACGAACCGGCAAAGAATTGTGGCGGACGGATCGGGCGGAGTTTCCTCGCAACTATTGCACGCCGTTGATTTGGACGTTGAACGGCAAGAAACAGATCATCATCGCGGCCACGTTGCGAGTCGTCGGCTATGACTTCGAGACTGGCAAGGAACTGTGGACGGTGCGCGGCATTTCGCGAATGGTGTCGATCAGCCCGCTGCTGACGGAATCTGGCACGCTGATCGCCGGCGGCTGGGCGGCCGGAGGTGAAGAATCCGAACGGATCTCGGTTGAACCGTTCGCGGTCATCAAGAAGGACGTCGACAAGAACAACAACGGCACGTTCGAGAACGACGAACTGCCGAAGGGGGACATCAAGCAGCGCTTCCCGCAGGTCGATCGCAACAAGGACGGGTCAATCACCGAGGCCGAGTACGAATACTTCCGGTCGCTGTTCGAGCAGGGGCAGAACTCGATCGTCGCGATCAAGCCGGAGGCGAACGGCGAGGCGACCGATTCGCACCTGCTGTGGAAGCAGCGCAAGCTGGTCCCGTTCTGCTCGTCGCCGGTCTCCTTCGGGGATTTCGTCTTCACGATCAAGGACGGCGGCATCTTCGCCTGCCTCGACGCGAAGACCGGCAAGCACGTCAAACAAGGCCGAGCCTCCGGAACCGACGAATATTACAGCTCACCGGTCACCGGAGACGGCAAGGTGTTTTTGATTGACGAAGAAGGCCGGCTGACGGTGCTCAGCGCCGACCGCGAATGCCGCACACTGCACACGGCCGAGTTCGGCGAGAAGTCGTTCGCGACTCCTGCAATCGTCGATAACCGCATTTACCTGCGGACGAACGGGCATCTGTACTGCTTTGGCGAGTGACTCCGTAACCCGAAGCGTGAGCGAGGGCGGGCGTTTCAGAACGCTTCACCGCAATTTGGGCCGACAGACCGTTCGCCCTCGCTGACGCTTCGGGTTAGTTTTGGCGTGAGCGATCGGCGGAAAATCACGAGTAACCTCGCGTTCCCTCGTTTCGGGGGCACGGCTAAACTGCCGCTCCTGTGCGAATCCATGAACTTTTTGACATCGCGGGTCCGAAGGAGTTTCCGATGCGTGTTTTCACTTCCAAGTGGCCTTGGCTGACGGTGGTGGTCCTGTCGATGGGCTTGTTCGTTGCCGGCAACAACTTCACCCAGGCATGGCAGAATCAGAATCCTCGACCGCGGACCAACCCGAATTTGCAACTCGAAGATTCGGACCCGGAAGAGCAAGTTGATCGCTCGATCGCGGGTCAAATCACGTTGCCGAAATGCTCGGTCAAATTGCTTCACAGTGTCACCTTGGCAAGTGATCGGCCGGGGCTGATCTCGTTTGTCGAACCGAGGGAAGGTGACGAAGTCCGCAAGGATCAAGAGATTGTCTTCCTGAAGGATGACGAGCTGATGGCGATCTATGAAATCACCAAAGAGAAGGCGGAGAACGACGTCAACAAGCAGTTCGCCGATGCCTCGGCGGATTTGGCGAAGGTCGAATTGGAAAAGATGCTCGAAAGCAATCGCAAGGTTCCCGGATCGATTACTTCGACCGAAGTCGATCGTGGCCGGCTGAACTACATCAAGGCCCAGTTGCAGGGCAAACAAGCAGATCATGATCAGGTCGTCGCCAGGCTCGAAATGAAAAAGGCGGCCGCTCAATTGAAAGCTGGCAGAATCGAAGCTCCGTTCGACGGCAAAGTCCGAAAAGTGCTCAAGCACAAGGGGGAGGCGGTCACGCAAGGCACGCCGATTCTGGAACTCGTCAGCACGCGAATCGTGAAAGTCGAGGGATTTCTGCCGGTCGAAGACTTGTGGAGCGTGAAACGGGGCGACCCCGTGGAAGTGCAGATCGACTTCCCGGATCGAGACCTGGAAATCGAAAAGGAAGTCTTCCACGGAAAGATGTATTCCATCGATCCGACGGTCAGCAACGTGACTCACCGTGCTCGCGTTTGGGCCGAGGTCCAGAATCCGGACGAGAAACTGATCGAAGGCTTGTACGCCAAGTTGACGATCAAGCACGGCCGACGTGCCGCCGGAACTGCAAAGAAAGCGCCCACTGCGTCCGGCATCAAGCAGGCCGGTGCAACGAAATGACGAGCGGCCGTCAGTCGTCGTCCCTCATTTTCCGCCGTTCCAACTTCCTCGAAGCTGACCGCTCATGTCGATCGCTGGTAATCCCGCCCAATCATCGCTGACTCCGTCGAATCGACGGCCGATCCCCTTGCAGGTTCGGCCCGACTTGCGGATCGAGCGCATCGAGTACCAAGGCGTCGCCTACTGGGTCGTCAAAGAGCCGGTCGGATTGAAATACTACCGGTTGCAGACCGAGCAGCACGAAGTCCTGTTCCTGCTCGACGGCAAACGCAGCCTGGAAGAAGTCCGCGACGAACTGCTCCGCATTCTGCCCACCGTGCGGCTGCAACTGAGCGACATCCAGCACCTGATCACCGATCTGCACGAGAAGGGTCTCGTTCACAGCAATCGCATGGGCCAGGGGGCCGCGCTGCTCAAACAGAAGAAGGACAACTTCCGCAAAAAGGTGTGGCAGACGCTCCGCAGCCTGCTGTACCTGCGGCTGCCCGGCTGGGATCCGGAACGCACGCTGACGTTTCTCGACCCGTTGTTCGGCTGGCTGTTCAAGCCGTGGGGCCTGACCGTGATGACGCTGTTCTGCGTCGCCTCGTGGGTCATGCTGGGGACGCGCTTCAACGACTTCACCGACCAGATTCCTGAATTCCAGCAGTTCTTCGGCTGGCCGAACATGATGTATTTGTGGGTCACGCTGGCCTGCTGCAAAATCTGTCACGAATTCGGCCACGGGCTGAGCTGCAAAGTCTACGGCGGCGAATGTCACGAAATGGGAGTGATGCTGCTGTGCTTCAGTCCCTGCTTGTATTGCGATGTCTCCGACAGTTGGACGCTCAAGAACAAGTGGAAGCGGATCATGATCGGCGCAGCCGGCATGTACATCGAAGCGATCATCTCCGGCTTCGCGATCTTCTTTTGGGCCTACACCGAAACCGGCCTGATGCACCACTTGTGCTTGAACATCTTCTTCGTGACCTCGATCACGACGGTGATCTTCAACGCGAATCCATTGATGCGGTTCGACGGCTACTACATGCTGTCCGACTACCTGGAGATTCCAAACCTCCGTCCCAAAGCCGACAAGCAGATGCGCGAGAGTTTGGGGTGGTATTGCCTGGGCATCGAGGCGAAGCCGGACCCGTTCATGCCGGAGACCGGCAAGTTCTGGTTCATTGTCTTTGCGATCACAGCCAACATTTATCGCATCTTCGTGATGGCGGCGATTCTGACGTTTTTCTATACCGTGCTGAAGCCGTATGACTTGCAGAGCCTCGGGATCACGATGGCCGTGTTCTCATTCGCTGGCATCATTTATTCGATGTTTCACAACATTTACCAAATGGTCACTGCTCCAAGGATCGAACCCATGAGCCGCCCCAAAATCATCGCCACCTGCACGGTGCTCGTGACTGTCCTCGGCGTGGGACTGTTCGTGCCGATTCCCTGGCACGTCGAGGCGATGTTCATCGTCGA
>CAMDPK010000211.1 GCA_945904015.1 Candidatus Kuenenia stuttgartensis
CTGCGAAACTCAGCCCCTGCCGAGAAATCAACGACACGGCCTCGACCTTGAACTCCCGCGTAAACACTCGACGTTTCGACATGAACTTTGCTCCTCACGCGTCACAATACGCGCTACGTTGCGCGCACGCAAAACGTGGGCAAGTCCACAACAGAGCGTCCCCCTTGCCAGCCAGAGACTCGGCCAACTCAGCCAGCCGGCCATCATCGGCATACTCGGTTGCCAGACGCTCGACCTCAGCAGTGGATAACTGGCCGAGCAGGAGTTTGTGCAACAGGTCTTGATCCGCGCTGTGAAGTGCTGGCATTTGGGATCGGCTTCAGACGGGAAATGATCGCTCATCAATAACAGTAGAGAGCCGGCGGCGGAAACCTGTCGCGAAAATTAGGTGCCGCAAAAAACTTATCAGCCGCAGGGCGCTAGCCCAATGGCACTTACTTTAGGTACGAACAAGCAATCAGCCGGAACGCGCTAGCGTCCGGTTCTCGGTGAATTCGCGAACCGGACGCTAGCGCGTTCCGGCTGATGACCTGAAGTAGGTGCCATTGGGCGCTAGCCCACGGTTCGTCCGAGAGAGAGTAACCGTGGGCTAGCGCCCTGCGGCTGATTGTGAGTGCTGACTTTCACCGATCCAGCCCGGACAGTTCCTCACGCAGCCGAGCCAAAACTCGGCTGCGGGCCAAGTAGACGGCGTTGACCGTCACGCCGAATTCGCGAGCCACTTCCACCCCCGGTCGGCCCGCGATCACCACTTGCCGGAAGATCTGCCAAGTGGTCGCGGGAAAGTCGGTCTGCACGATCTGCATGATTCGGCTCAGCAGGTAACGGCGATATTCGGCCTCGGTGGCCTCGGCGATGGAATCCGGAGAGGTGAGTTCGTCGAGTTGTTCCAGCGCCGGACCCGACTGTGGCTGCCGCTTCTGTCAGGCCAGGACTGTGTGACGAAAGACGGTCCAGAGCCACGCTCGGAAACTGCGTGACGGGTCATACCGAAACTCCGGCAGCTTCCGAATCAATACGACGAACAATTCTTGCAACAGGTCTTCCACAGAGCTGTCGCTCACTCCAAACCGCACAGCCCACCGTCTCAACAGCGGAGTAAACAGCCGGACGAAACGCTCCCAATCGCCGGGGACCGGTTGATCGCACAGGCGATGCAGCAATGTGGCAGGCGTGTCGAGCATGAGATGGAGCGACGAGGGTTAGCCGGGGTAATTCATGGACGACTCATGGGGACGCAGCGTACCGCGTTGTCACCCGAAGCGTCAGCGAGGGCGAACCGTGACGACTCCCTCGCTGACGCTTCAGGTGACATCCAGGCTAGTGCTACGTCACAGCTTATTTTTTGGGTTCGACGGATCAGTCCGGTTCGAACCGGGGGCTAGCGCCCAGCGGCTGATTTGGTCAACCCGAATTCTTAGCTGTGACAGAGCACTAGCGATCGTAGTGAGCAGTCCTGTTGCACGAGTTGTGACAGTCGCTCCGAAGAAGTCACCGCAACCGGCGTGTTGTTTTTTGGAAACATGGCGAGTTGGAACGCACACTCCCGTTTCGCGCGCATGATTCCCTGACACAACGGAAAAAGTCTTCGTGGCCTCCCTGTCTCCCGCGGACTACGTCATGGAATCGCACAGCCAAGATTCACATCAGAACCGCTCTGCCGGCCGCGAGCCGTCGCGAACGTCGGGCACTTCCGGACTGCAATTCAGTTCGGGAGCGTTTCAGCCGCCGACTGCTCGCATGAAGTCACCACCGGTGATGTCGGCGACTCCGCCACGCCCGCCGAGGGGCCGGTTCTTCGTCGTCGGTATGGTGCTGACGGTGCTGGGCTTTGGGGCCTTCCGAGTCTGGGATTCGTTCTTCCACTACACGGCGTTCGGAGTGATCGCAGGGCGAACGATCGAGATTCCCGCGCCGGTGTCGGGTCTCGTGCGATACGTGCATGTGCGCGAAGGAGATGAAGTTCGGCAGGGAGATTTGCTGCTGACGCTCGACCAGCATGAGCTCGAACTGCGTGTCGGCCGACTGGATGACCAACTGCGGTTGGCTCAGGCCAAGCTGGATGCCGAACTGTCGGCGACTCAATGGCGAGTCGCTCAGTATTTGATCGAGTTTCACAAAGCCTCCGGCGAGTACAGCGACAAGTGGGCCGAGGTGCGTGAGCGGCAAGTCCGCTGGCGGCGCGCTCAGCAATCGCGAGCGCGCATCGCCGGGATGGTCGAGAAGAAAACCGCGACGTTGGATGAACTCGAAGCCGCCCTCGCCGACGAGCACGCGCAGCGCGATCGCTTGGAGACGTTGATCGAAGGCTTGGTCTCCTGGCAGAAGCGGTCGCAGATCGCCGAGCTACAAACTCAGGCCAACCTCGACGTGATGCAGCCGTTGCTGGCCGAGTTGCGCAATCTCGAAAGCGAACAAGCTCGGCTGCGCGACGAGCTGGCTCGCGGCCAGGTGCGATCGCCGGTCAACGGCACGGTGCTGACGCGACATCGCCACACCGGCGAAGGGGCCGAGCACTTGCAGACGCTGTTCACGATTCTGGAAGAGAACTCGCTGGAGATCGTGATGTACGTCCCGCAGCAGCGCATCGACGAGTTTCAACCCGATCAAACTTTGGAAGTCGCGCTGCCGCCGTTCCAGGATCACATCGCTTGCCGAATCGCTCGCCTGGGAGATGAAAACGTCTCGCCGCCGTCGCACATTCAACGGCACTACGCCCATCAGGCGAAGCTGCTGCCAGTTCATCTGCTGCCGGAGGACGGGCGATTGGAGCACGCACGAGTGCAACTCGGTGCGGTCGTCCAACTGCCGTTCAACCCCAGCCGCTGGTGGAATAGCGGCTCGCCTCTGACCGAATTTTTGCCACGCGAAGCTCGCACAGAAAAGACCACTCGACGCTAGAGGTCGTTTCAAAACCAGCACGACGCGCCAGCGAGTGGTTGTTGTTCCGAGCTTCTGACCACTCGCTGGCGCGTCGTGCTAGTTTTGAAATCGCAACCAAGGAACCGACCATGCTGACCTCTCTGACTGAGGCGACTCATCAATCGCAACGTGTCGCCAACGCGATTCCTGCGCGCAAGACCAAGCCGGAACTCAAGCGGATCGTCGTCGTTGCTGAAACGGAGCACGATCTGGCTTGGCTTGCCAATCTGCGAGCGGCGCACTTCGAGCCGACGTTGCTCACGTCCAACTTCGATGCCGTTCAAATGCTGATCAAGAATCTCGATCAGCGCATGGTGCTGTTCGCGCAGCGGTCCACGATGATGGACGGCATCGCGGCCTGTCAGTTGCTGCGGCAGAGTCGCTCCGAAGACGACGCCGCCGTCGTGCTGATGCTGAATGAAAACCTGGAACATGCCGTCATCGAGGCGTTCGCGGCGGGAGCCTCGGACGTGGTCTGCCATCCGTTCCACACCGGCGAACTGATCGCGCGGCTCGACGCCACCTTGCAGCGCCTGCTGTTGTGGGGCGATGCCGATGTCGAGTCTCCGGGCTTCCAGACGGAACAGCCCGCCTCGCTACCTGGTACTGAGTGCTCGCTAAAGCGACCGCACTTCGGCGGCCCCAAGCGGACCAGACAACCGCTGGCACCTCCAGAGACTGAAGCGACATTGGGCACTCTTCCGCAACCGGCCGAGAAACGCTCGGCCCCGCCGGAAGTCATCGCCCGTGAAGTGGTGGAGAAACCACCGCCGCTGGTGCGAGTGGCGACGCAACTCGCGGGCGACTGGTTGCTGTCTCACGATTTGCCACACGGCATCGCCGCACCCGTGCTGGATTTGTCGCAGCTCAAGTTCGTCTCATCGTTGCCGGCTCATCAGATTGAGGTTGCCCAGCAGCGCGGTGAGTTGAGCGAAGTGTTACTTGACCGCGTCTGGGTCTGTCCGCAATGCCGCGCGTTACCCAGCTTCCGGCCCGCCTGTCCGTGCTGTGGATCGGCCGGTGTCGAGCGCGATCGGATGATGCACCACTTCGCGTGCGCGTTTGTGGGCCCGACGTCCGAGTTCCAACTGACCGATGACGGACTGTCGTGCCCGAAGTGCTGCACTCAGCGACTGATGGTCGGCACCGATTGCGAGTACCTCGACGGCCCGTGGCACTGTTCCGATTGCGATTGGAGTCCCGCCGAGTTGGAAATCGTGGGGCATTGCTTGAAGTGCGGTTTCCGCTTTCCAGCACAGCAAGCGGCCTTGGAAGACTTAGTCGGACACTCCGTCGTGGAATCTGCGATTTGACATGTAGCCGCACTCGCCAGAGTGTGGGTTCAGACGATCTCGCCCGCGTTCTGGCGAACGCGGCTACGTCAACAAATCATGCTCACCGATTGGCTGCACTGGCTGACGTCGCTCACGCCCACGGAGTTGGTGACGATCCTCGGCATCCTGCTGTTCGTGGACGGCTCGCGCTACGCCTACTGCACGGCGAGCATGGCGTTGTTCGACCTCGGCCGGTGGTGCGTGAACTGGCTGCGCGGTGCGCGATCGGCGGATCGGTACGCCCACTGTCCGACGGTCTGCGTGCTGCTGGTCGGACACAACGAAGGAGACACGATCGAAGAATCGCTCGCCTCTGTGTGGGGCATCTACCCGCGACTGGAGTTGATCGTGGTCGATGACGGCTCGACCGACGGCATGGCCGAGACCGCTCAACGCTTCGCCGCTGATCACGCGGGTGTGCTGGTCCTGAGCCGTCCCGAACGCGGCGGGAAATCGAGCGCGCTCAATTGGGGACTGAGTTACACCCGCGCCGAGATCGTCGTCTGCATGGACACCGACTCGCGATTCTCTGCAACCGCGATTTGGGAAATCGTGCAACCGTTCGCCGATCCTGAAGTCGGTGCAGTCTCGGCCAGCGTCGAGGCCTGGAATGCGTTCCACAACCTCTGCACTTGGTTGCAAGCCTATGAATATCGCCAGACGATTTTCATGGGCCGGCAATTGGCCGAACGACTCGGCACGCTGGCGATCGTGTCGGGAGCCTTCGGAGCGTTCCGTCGCGAACTGCTCGAACGGCTCGGCGGCTGGGACGTCGGCCCCGGCGAGGATGGCGACATCACGCTCCGCATTCGTCGGCAAGGCTATCGCATCGCCGCCGCTCCGCAGGCCCGCTGCCTCACCAACGTCCCGACGACGTGGACGCGGTTGTTTCATCAGCGTCGCCGCTGGGATCGCTCGGTCGTCACCTACGAATGCCGCAAACATCTCGACCAGACATTTTTTTGGCAGCGGCATTTTCGTTGGGCGAACCTCGAAGTCTTTCTCGAACGCTGGTTCTTCAACATCTATTGCCTGTTCGGCTGGTGGGCCTACGGCCTCTGGCTGTGCGTGCTCTTCGCGAAAGACGTCGGGCATCTCGCGACACTGCTGTATCTCTGTCTGCTGGCCTTCGAGTTCGTGCAGACGCTGCTGATGCTGAGCTACTCGCGCACATCCGGTCGCGATTTGCTGGTCAGCGCGGTGCTGCCGTTCTATCCGCTGTATCAAGCCTTCCTGAAAACCGCCGATGCTGTTGCCATCGTCGAGGAACTCCTCTTCCGACGCTCGAAGCAAGACAATTTCGTCCCGGCCAAAGTCCGCGACGTCACCTGGCACTGGTGAGTGATGGAGCGTCCCTCTCCGATTGTTCGACGGTCGCTTCGTCCGCTAGTCTGTTGGCGAACGATTTGACAACCTCGATGGGTACGACCATGACCCTCGCAAACTCTTTGAGCCAATTCACGCCGATCGCTCGTCGGCACTTCTTCCGAGACTGCGGCGTCGGTGTCGGAAAGATGGCGCTCGGAGGATTGCTGACCAGCGCGATGACTCACCGCGCGGTGGCTGCGGAAGCCAACCCGCTCGCGCCGCGCAAGCCGCACTTCACCGGCAAAGCCAAGGCAGTCATTCATCTCTTCATGGCTGGCGCGCCGAGTCAGCTCGACCTGTTCGACAACAAGCCGAAACTCGCCGAGTACGAAGGGAAGCCGATTCCTCCCGAAGTCGTCGGCAATCAGCGGTACGCGTTCATTCGCCCGGACTCAAATTGTTTGGGGCCGCGATTCAAGTTCGCGAAGCACGGCCAGTGCGGAGCCGAACTTTCGGAAGTGATGCCGCACCTCGCGAAGATCGTGGACGACATCTGCCTCGTGAAGTCGGTGCGAACCGATCAGTTCAATCACGCTCCGGCGCAGATCTTTTTCAACACCGGCTTCTCGCAGCCCGGCCGGCCGAGCCTCGGTTCGTGGGTGCTGTACGGACTCGGTGCCGAAACCAGTGACTTGCCCGCCTTCGTCGTGATGTCCACCGGAGCCGGCATCAGCGGTGGCGCGGCCAACTGGTCGAGCGGCTTCCTGCCGACCGTTTACACCGGTGTCCGGCTTCGTAATCAAGGCGATCCGATCTTGAACGTGTCGAGTCCTCCCGGCGTCGATGCCAAGTTGCAACGCGATTCGCTCGACTTGATTGGGTCGTTAAATCGCACGCGGCTGGAGAAAGAAGGCGATCCCGAAATCGCGACGCGCATCGCGTCCTACGAGATGGCGTTTCGCCTGCAAACGTCCGCTCCCGAACTGATGGACTTGAAGTCCGAATCGGAGGCGACGTTGAAAATGTACGGCTGCGATCCGGCTCAGCCGTCGTTCGCTCGCGCGTGCTTGTTGGCTCGGCGGATGATCGAGCGCGGTGTCCGTTTCGTGAATCTCTACAACGAAGGCTGGGATGCGCACTCGGACGTCGCGGGCAACTTGAAGAACAACTGCGGTAAGACCGATCAAGCCGCCGCCGCGCTGGTCACCGATCTCAAGCAACGCGGGTTGCTCAACGAGACGCTGGTGATTTGGGGCGGCGAGTTCGGTCGCACACCGATGGTCGAAACCAATCCGGCCCTCGGCCGCAGTCTCGGCCGAGATCATCACCCGCAGGCTTACACAATGTGGCTCGCCGGCGGAGGCATCAAGCCCGGCCAGACCTACGGAACCACCGACGAACTCGGCTTCCACATCACCGAGAACCCAGTCCACGTCCACGACCTGCAAGCCACAATCCTGCACCTGCTCGGCCTGGACCACGAACGCCTCACCTTCCACCATGCCGGCCGCGATTTCCGCCTGACTGATGTGCATGGAAATGTGGTTCACGACATCTTGGCGTAGAGAACAGCCGGACGTGATGACACAATGGGCGAATCTCCGAGGAGCATTGATCATGTTGGATTGGCATCTCTGCCCCGCTGTGGAATCGTCGCCTGACAAGGTGAGCGGCGCGTGGGTCTTTCGTGGCACTCGCGTCCCCGTCAAAGCCTTGTTCGAGAACCTTGAGGGCGGAGCGACCGTTGATGAATTCTTGGAATGGTTCCCCGGCGTTGCTCGTGAGCAAGTCATCGCCGTTCTCGAATTCGCCGAACAAAGTCTTGTCGCCTGACCGAGCGAGGCCATCGTGCGCATCTTGTTCGATCAAGGGACTCCGGTTCCGCTGCGAAATGCGTTGACCGGCCACACAGTTTCGACGGCGTTTGAAATGGGCTGGTCCACTTTGGTCAACGGTGACCTGCTCGCGGCAGCCGAATCGCAGTTCGATGTCTTGGTGACGACGGACCACAACCTGCAATACCAACAGAACCTGACCGGCCGCCGATTGGCGATTCTGGTACTGCCATTTGCAAATTGGCCGCGCCTGCAAAAGCATTTGCCGACGATTGTGTCAGCCGTCGAGAATCTGACGCCCGGGGCTTTCGTGGAGCTCACTTTACCGTGACTGGATTGACCATGACATCACATTTGCGATCCGCTGACCTCACACGTCGCCAACTTTTCGCCAACGGTGGCATCGGCCTGGGTGTGTCGGCACTGGCCTCATTGCTCGCGAAGGATTTGCCCGCAGCGGACGTGACCACTCAGCAAAGGCCCAAGCAATTCGGCGGCTTGCCCGACCTGCCGCATCATCCGCCGAAGGTGAAGAGCGTCATTTACCTCCTGCAAAATGGAGCTCCTCCGCATGTCGACACATTCGATTACAAGCCGCAGATGGAAAAGTTTCGCGGGCAGGAATTGTCGGAGTCGGTTCACAAGAACCAGCGGCTGAGCACGATGACTCAGGGGCAGAAGAGCAAAGCCGTGCTGCCGGCATTCACGCCGTTCAAGCAGTACGGCGAGTGCGGGCGGTGGATCGGATCGCAGCGGGGAAAGACAAAAGCCCGCTGATTCCGAAACCGAGGTGATTGGCCGTTGCTTTTATCTACCAGGAGCGGAGAGCATCATGTGAAATGGGCCTGATGTTTTCACATCCCACACAGCGGCCAACAATTCCATAAGGTAGTTCAAATGAAAAATGAGGCCGGCTCTTCTGTGAATGAAGTTGCCGTTTCAACTTCTTCCTCAACGACAGTCGCAGAGAGGCGTCAATCCCGCCGAACCCGGAGAAGAAAATGGGCCTTTCGTGGATTGGCAGTCGGATTCCCGTTCTTCGCGCTCTTTGCCATCAACTGGTTGCTGTCGGTGGTGGGGCGAGAGTCGCGACTCATCATCCCAGCCATCACCCCCAATCCTCACAATCTGTTCTGCTTGAACCCTGATTTTGAATGGCCGTACTTTCCTCAACAACTGCTGAAAGGGCCGGAGCCTCGGCACTTTGTCCTGCCGAAATCCAACGAAAGTTTTCGGATCGTTGTGGTTGGAGAGTCGTCTGTCCAAGGCTTTCCTTATCTCACGGAAGTCTGCTTCCCCCGTCAGATGCAGTGCCAGCTTGAGAGACAAGACCCCACACGACATTTCGAAGTTTTGAACGCTGGCATTGTGGGAGTGAACAGTTTTACGTTCGTAGACCTTTTGCGTGAACTTCCACAATGCGACCCAGACCTCGTGATCCTCTATGCGGGACACAACGAGTTTTATGGTCCCGGTGGAGTGGCCTCGAACGCGACAACGATCGGGCCGTGGCTGTTTCCGGCGGTCGTTGCTTTCCGCCGCACGCCGATCGGTGATCTACTCACGACATTTAGTGTTAGCCGCTCACCAGATCAGCAATTGGCGGTACAACTCGCCAATGATCGTGGAATTTCCATAAACAGTCCCCAATTCCAGGCGGCTGAACGAAGCTATCGCGAGAATCTCTCGGCGATCGTTCACGAGACACAGTCCCACGGAATTCCGCTTGTGGTGTGCTCGGTGGCTTGCAATCTTCGAGATCAAAGTCCGCTCGTGTCTCTCTCCAACGACAAGCTGAGTGCCGATCAGGTCCAAGCACGTGATCGGTACATCGTGCAAGCTCAGGAATTTCTTCAGGTTGAGGATGCCGAGGCCGCACTTCGCACCACAAACTTGGCGTGTGCGATAGATGCTGGTCATGCGATGTCCGAATTTCGGCGAGCCCAAGCGTTTGAGGCGTTGGGGAAAAACGGCGAAGCGGCCCAAAGCTACTCTCGCGCACGGGATTTAGATGGATGCCGTTTTCGAGCACCGAGTTCCTTCCAGTCGATTGTTCGCGAGGTGATCGAGACTGCCAACGACTTCGGGAGAGTCTTTCATTTAGATGTTGCCGCAGAATTCGGCCGAGAATCAGCGTTTCCGGCTCCCGGCCGGGATTTCTTTTTGGAGCATGTGCATTTTTCTTTCGATGGTCATGCAACGCTCGCACGAGTTCTCGCTCGATTTGTGACCGAGCGAATTCTCGAACGCGAGTGGCAAGTCGCTTTAATTCCCACTCCTGGAGAATGTCAGTTGGAGATTGGTCTCTGTGAGTTGGATCACATTCGAGCGTTGACTGCGGCGCAGGGACTCCTCGGCACAGCCCCTTTCAACGGAGCTCCGGACGCTGTTCAACAAGCCGCAATGCTTCAGCAAAAAGCCAAAGAACTCGAAAACCTGCTCCCCAGCAAGATCAAGCAAGCTTTTAACCTTTCCTCAATGGCAAAGAGTATGGAGCATCCGCTCGTGGTTGTCGGCGAAGGCTTGTTGCAAGACGGCGACGTGGATGCGGCACTCGAGTATTTTGAACTCGAAAGTCGCCGAAGGCCATTTTTGACTTATGGCTACAAGGGCTTGGCGCGATGCTTTGAACGACGCCGGAACATCAGAGACGCTGTGACGTGTCTGACAAAAGCCATCAACATCGCCGATAACAACGAGCGGAGAATGTTAATCGAGGTTCGAGACAGCATGCTGCCGTTGCTTCAATCGAAGATCGGAGGCAGTGCACCATGACGTCATTACAAGAACGATCGTTGGGATTCACTCGTCGTCAACTCTTCGCGAACGGTGCCATCGGCCTGGGTGTGCCGGCGCTGGCATCGTTGTTCGCGAAGGATTTGTCCGCAGCGGACGCAACCACTCAGCAAAGGCCCAAGCAGTTCGGCGGCTTGCCTGACCTGCCGCATCATCCGCCGAAGGTGAAGAGCGTCATCTACCTCCTGCAAAACGGTGCTCCGCCGCACGTCGATACGTTTGATTACAAGCCGCAAATGGAAAAATTTCGCGGGCAGGAGTTGCCGGAGTCGTTTCACAAGAATCAGCGGCTGAGCACGATGACTCAGGGGCAGAAGAGCAAAGCCGTGCTGCCGGCGCTCACGCCGTTCAAGCAGTACGGCGAGTGCGGGCGGTGGATCGGCGACTTCATGCCGCACAT
>CAMDPK010000212.1 GCA_945904015.1 Candidatus Kuenenia stuttgartensis
CGAATATCCACCACCGTGATGACGATGTTGTCACCAATGATGATGCTCTCGTCGCGTTGTCTCGACAGGACAAGCATCACAGAACTCCTTCTCAGTTCGCCGGTGGCTTTCCGCCGGCCACAATCCGCTCGTGTGGTTTGCCTCGATCACCCACAAAAGCGAATCGAGTGGTCGAAGTCGCTTCTGACTGACTCGTCCGGCAGGTTGGTTTCATTCCGTTCGCCAGTGCGAATCGGTCCTGTCGGCGCAATCGTTGTGAGTGTCGTGCAAGGGTAATCGTCACCCGAACTCAAACGCCGAAGCCCTGATTCCCAAAAACGGCAAGCACTTCCAAACGGCCGTGGGACTGTTCCGTCTATGCCGGGGGTTTCTGATTTGCCGGCATCCCAGATGCCGCTTAAGCTCTTCCACCCCTGCCCGCGACCAAGCGATTCTACGCAGCGGACAGGATTTCGTCTCAAGTTTTCTCTCCCTTGTGTTTCAAAGGATTCGCCATGAAGCGTCTGCTTGCGATTGCCGCCACGTTGGCCTTCAGTCTGTTTTCCGCGAATTCTCAGGCCGCCGAGAAACTGAAGCTGCTGATCGTGGACGGCCAGAACAACCACAATTGGAAGGCGACCACCCCGATCCTTCAGGAATTCCTGAACCGCTGCGGACGCTTCGAGGTCTCAGTCACGACGACTCCGCCCAACAAATCTCCGGCCGAGGCGTGGAATGACTTCCGCCCAAAATTCGCCGGCTTCCAAGTCGTGCTGAGCAACTACAACGGCGAACTCTGGCCGGAACCGGTCCAGCGCGATCTCGAAAAATTCGTCGGCGCGGGAGGAGGACTCGTCATCGTCCACGCGGCGAACAACGCCTTCGAGCAGTGGTCGGACTTCAACAAAATGATCGGCTTGGGTTGGCGAGGAAATGGTTTCGGAGACCGCATCACGACAAATGACGCGGGTGAAATCGTGCGAACTCCCAAAGGCCAAGGCCCCGGTGCCGGCCATGGGCCACAGCATGAATTCACGATCCGCCTGCGTGACACCGCGCATCCCGTCGTCAAAGGCATGCCCGCCGAATGGCTGCACACCAAGGACGAGCTGTATCACGGCCAACGTGGACCTGCCGCGGACATGCACCTGATCGCCACTGCTTTTTCCGACTCCGCGAAAGGAGGCACCGGCGCGCACGAGCCCATGATCTGGTGGATCCCCTACGGCAAAGGCCGAGTCTTCACGACCGTCATGGGGCACGAGACGTACTCGATGAAGTGTGTCGGCTTCCAATCAGTCGTTGCTCGTGGCAGCGAATGGTCCGCCACCGGCCAAGTGACTTTGCCGATCCCAGAGAGTTTCCCGACGGCCGAGAAGACCAATTCGGCTCCGTGAACTCGACCGGCCGTCCACTTCGATGAATCGCATGGTGCGAGGGCTATCGCCGCAGCAGGTTGAGCAGGACTTCGTCTTTGAGTTCTCGTGCTCCCGACTCCGCCCTCTTCGCGAGTTGTTCCGCAAGTTCACGCAGCGATTCGTGACGCGAGCACGCCACCGACAGCAGCCAGTCATCCCAAATGCGAGTCCGAGTCGCTGAGTTGTTCTTGCCGGCTTGCGATTCCCGCAGCGTGATCTGCTGCCGCACCAATGTTTCGGCAACGGCGGGAGCCTTATTCGTGAAGTGGATCAACGCCAGCAGGACATGAATTCGGTCGCTGGGCCGCTGCTTCATTTGCTCTTCGACGAAGGCGTCCAACTCCGCCAACCGATCCGCCTCGCGAGCTGCCTCAACCAGCAAGTGCGCCGTCGATTTCAAATCTGAGATTTGAGATTTGAGATTTGAGATTTCGGATTTCCCGGCCACCGAGCCGGTCAGCATTCGCATCGACTTCACGCCATCGTTCGGCAGCGACCAAGCGCGCCAAAGTTCGTAGCGTTCTTGAGCCTGCCGCGACTTCAGTTTCGCCTCCAGAATCGCCAAGACCGGGCCTGGGTTCTCGTCGGCATACCGATCCGGCCAGCGTGCATCGGCGACTTGAGCCAACAGAGCGATCGCCTCGTGAGTCAGTCCGGCCGAGGCATAGTCGCTCGCGATCGCGAGCAGTTCCAGCCGCCGCAGATGCTGCCCGTCCATCGCTCCGGTCGCCGACCAGACTTGATCCATGTGCCGCAAGTGCGACGAAATGGTTTCCTTGGCTTTGTCCGTTTGCTGCTGATCGAGTTGCTGCTTCGCGAGCCAGCGGCGGAGATCGGCCACCGGATGCTCGTCGCGCGGATAGGCTTTGCTGACCGGAACGATCCATTGCTCGAAGAGTTTCGAGACTTGGTCGCGCCGTTCGGTCAACGGCGCCAGCAACGCGACAATCTGCGACGCGATGCGACCGTTTTGAGACGCCGGCTTCAACCAATCGTACGCTGTGAGCTTCGCCAGTTCGGCATCCAGCCTTTGTTCGTCATTCGTCTGTCGCGCGAGCAGTAGATGAATCAGCCGCAGCGCGAGCGGATTGGTCGCGGTCATTTCACGTTCGTCGAGTCGCTGTCTGAGTGAGACGATGCGTTTCTCGGCAACTGCGAGTTCGACGAGGCGGAGAGCGAGGCTGGGAGGGCGAAGCTCCTGCCGAGCCGCTGTGGTTTTCGACGTCGATGGTCTAAGCGGCACGGCGGGAACCTCGCCCTCCCGTCGAATCGCGTTTGGTGACACCGCGAATGCAAACACTTCCTCCGGCCGATTCGTCGGCAGCACGCATTCGAGCAACGTCGCGAAGATCGCCTCGGCGGCGACACCCTTCGCTCGCCATTCGGGTTCCAGAGTGTCCCACGTTGCGAGGATGTCTTCGGCGACGCCGCTGCTCGCCATGAAGTTGGCGTTGAGCATCGCCGTCGCGAAGGTCCAATCGGATTCGCTTGCGAGACCTTTGTCATACTCGAACTTGATTTGCAGCGGTGCCGTCTTCGGCCAGTTGATCGTGTCGCGGAAGATCGCCAGCGAGAGATCCGGCATCTCGGCATTGAGCGTCAGACGGCAGAGATCGCGAGCTCGCTGCAACCGAGTGCTCGGCCAGTTGGCGGACCAGACGAATTGCTGGCCGAGCAACATCGGCACAGTCTCCTCGGCCGAGCGAGGACGCAGGACATCGACCGCCAACCGCGTCCACAGCTTGCTGGCGAGTTCTTTGTCACCGGCCTTGAGAGCCAGTTCGCCACGCTCGCGGAGGATCGCCCATTGAAAGCGCGGGTCGAAGTGCAGCGAGGCGGATTCGGTCGCGAGGTCCGCGAGTTCGTGGCCAAGCTTTTGATGTTCCTCGCGAGCGAGGCATTCCCTCGCGACAAGCCACAAGCCGAGTTGCGGATGAAAGCCCGCCGGAGCCGTGCGCGGTCGTTCGGTTTTCAGTTGTGACTTCGCGACCTCGATGAGTCGCGCCAGCGCGGTGCCTTCGGCTTTCGGATCGGGAGTGACGAGTTCGGTCAGCGACGCGAGGACGGCGAGCGACAAGTCCGTAGGATGGGCACTCTTGTCCGTCCCGTCTTTGTCTTTCGCATCGTTGGACGGACGGGCAAGAGTGCCCATCCTACTCAGCGACTCGTTCCACCTCGCCCACAGATCCTTGTCCTTCGCCGCCTCTTTCAGCAGCAGCACGAACGGGCTATCGAGCCGCAGGTTCGCCAGCGAATCGCCGCTGACATGCGAAAGTAAGTCAATGTTTAGGCGAGCGGAGGGTGTCAACCCTCCGAGTGTTCGAGTCTTTTCTTGATCGACGGATTCCGCGCTAGACCTCGGAGGGTTGACACCCTCCGCTCGCCGAGACACCTGCCCCACGATCGTCGGCAACATCTCCGGCTTGATCGCCGCTCGCGAGTTGGCGAAGCGGTGTTCGAGTTGTTCGAGCCACGTCCCGCCATCGCTGTTGTTCGCACTCGGCAGTTGCCAGCGAGTGATCATTGCTTGGGCGAGGCGGGCGGCGATGTAGGGTTGATTGATCTCGGCGGTGATCTTTGCCGCCTCGACAAACAGCGGGCTGCCGGCTTGCCGAGTCAGCTCGGCCGGATCGTCCAGCCCCGCCAGCATCCGGTTGACGATCCGCACCGCCAGTTGCTGCATCGCTGGCTCTTTGCCGAACCAGCGGCAGTGTTCGAGCACCGTCTCAGTGTCGGATGAAAGTTCGTAGAACGACGCAGCGGCCTCAAAGTCGCGAGCGTGAGCGAGTTCAACTCCGATACCGCACGTCAGCAAGTTGAAGCCTTGATAGTCAGTGATTTTGGGTCCGAACAGGATCGCGACGGTCTCTGGCTTCGGCATGAGCACGGCGAACAACTTCTTCGCCTCGTCGAGCTTCCCTTGTTTGAGTCGAATCATTCCGAGCGTGACGTTCCCTCCGAGCGTCCAATCAGGATGCGACTGTCTCGCCGCTTCGACGATCGCGGCAAGTTCATCGAGTCGCTTCAACTGCGCCGCGAGTTCGACCGTTCGCCGAGTCATCGAATCAATTTGTTTGCCGCTGTGCCGCCGAGACACGTCGATGCCGTACCACGGTCCCGGTGATTTGCGGGACTCGTCCGGAACGGCCAAATCGCGCGCGATTGGCCACATCTCATCCTGTTGCCAGACCGACTCGCTCACCGCCAGCAGTTGCGCCGCCAACATCGGACGGAAGTCGGGAGCTTCGCGAAATGCTTTGTCGAACAATTGGATGATGAGCTTGGCTCGGATCGGCGGGCCTTCCAGGCGTTGGACGATGCGACGGAAGAGTTCCACTCGCTGCTGATCGTTCACGGCGAGTTTCGATTTCAGCACGATGGCCGCCAGCTCATCGACGTGGCCAAGCTCCGACAGGATTTGTTCCGCCTCGAACAGCACTTGAGCGGTCGCGTTGGGCAGGCGTTCGATGGCGAACAGGAAGTGCGGCACCGCAAGCTCCGCTTTGCCGGCCGAGACCAACGCTCGCGCGAGCGTCAGTCGGAACTGCGGATCGGGAGCGTCGCTGTCCGCCAGCCGAACAAGCAGCTTCGCGATTTTCTGTTGACCCGTTTCGTGGGTTAGGCTTCCAGCCTGACTTTCCGTTTTTGCCGCCTCAGGCTTTGACAGGCTGGAAGCCTGTCCCACGGATTCCGCCCCATACAACTCCGCCAACTGCCCGAACAGTTTCAGCGACTGTGGCGAGCGATCGAATTGTTGCTCGGCCTGTTCGATAAGCGGACCCAACCGTCCCTGCTGACCGAGCAAGGCGAGGGCCTTCGTGCGAGCAACCGAGGTGGTCGTGATCACTCGCGCTTGCTGCCCGCCGCCGAATGTTGCTTGCTGCGCACTGCCGATGAGCGTGTTGGCCGGCGAGGTACGTCGAATGATTTGCTCGGCGATCTGGCACGCCTCGTCGATTTTTTGGGCGTCGATGCGTTCCTGCATGGCCTGTTGCAGCACCGCGAGGTTGTTCCCCGCTCGCTGAGGCAACCGCTGCCGAATCGCCTCGGCCTGTTCGTGCAGCCCCAACCCCGACAACGTGGCCGCCAGTTGCAACTCCTCCTGAGGCTCCAACCGCATCCCAAACAACCGCTCGGCCGCTACGCGAACCCGCTCCACCCGCCCCAACTTCCCCGCCAACTGCACCGCCCGCTGCTCAATTTCTTTGAGAATTTGACCATCGGTCGTCGTGATGCGGTCGAGTAGGTCGAGGGCCTCGTCGAACTTCTCCAGTTTGAGATGGCACGACACGATGCCGAGCTTCAACGACGGCATCGCTTGCGGAAGCTCGAAGAGTTCCCGCATTGGAGCGAGCGCCTGGTGCTCCAGCACAAGATTCGGTGCCTCGCTCGTTGTTGGCTCCCACCAATGCAGGCAGGCGAGACCGGTCATCCAAAGAAATCGTTCGCGCGAATTCGGTTCGGCACGCTGAGCAGCCGCTTTGACGTGAGTCAAAAGCGCCTGTTTCTGAACGCGATTGCCAGCACGTTGGCGAAGGTGGTGGAGAACTCGAATCGCCCCAATGTCAGCCAGCACGTCATCCGGCGGGAAGTCTGGTGGCGAGACTTTCGGCATTGCGAATCGGAAGAACTGCGATAACGAATAGTCCAGCACTTCCGGCCGATAGAACTTGCTCTGTTGTCCGCTGACCTGCAAGTAAGTCGTCGTCCGCACCACGATTTTCGGGTGCATCGCCGCTCGCGGCATTCGGGGGTCGGCGAATGCGGCAAATGCAGCATCGAGAATCTCAAATGCTTTTTCAAATCGATTGTCCGGAGCATTCGAATCTGTCCCGAAATGGAAGTTCAACGAGGCTTCCAAGCCGAACGCGATCATCGACGGGTCGGCCAGTGAAGTTCCTTTTCCAGTGGGTGCTGATGCTCGCTGGTGCTTCGGGATGACTTCGACGTACTTCGACAAGACCCGCAAAGCCATCGGCGTATCTCGTCGATTCGCAGCGACTCGGAGCAACCACGAGAGGCAGGCCGGGCTTTCCGTTGTGGTTTCCAATTCCGTCAACAGCCGATCAAGCTCGTCAATTTTCTGGCTGCGAAACAATTCGCGGCAAACGATGTCGGCCAAGGGGAACGTGTCCCATTCGAGCGCGTCGTCGCAAAATTGCAGCCGCCGAAATGCTGCGACAGCTTTCGCAACCACTCGATCATCGAGAGTGTCATTGATCGGGATGTCGCCCAAGGCTTCCAGCGGTTTGTTATTCGAGTACTCCCGAACAACGGCAATTGACTGCAACAAGAGCCACTGCGCTCCGGCGTCGTCAGGAACGACGTCGAGCAAATCCATCGCCGACTTCAGCCGCGATTCGCGCGATCCGTTGAAGTATTCGCGATACATTGCGTCCCAAGCGGTACGAGTCCGCGCCAAAGTAGACTTGTCGCCCTTCGCAGTCGTTTGCACGACCGGCTGCTGGCCCATGAAGCGAATCAGAATACTCACGCGAGCGGCACCAAAATCGGTCGGTATTCCGACGCCTTGCATTCGTTGTCGGACTTGATGCACTCGCGCAGCAATGTGATCCGCCGGCTTTGCGCCGTGTGATCCGTGCGCCGCTAACAAACTCAGTGTGTCATCCGGCAATGGGAGCGCCATGATCTCATCGAAGGTCGCATGTGCCTCTTTCTCCTGACCGACGAGAAGTAGCGCGTTTGCGCGGCGGATGAGAAACTCCCAATGTTGAGGGTCGCGGTCGAGCCACGCTTGCGCGAGTTTCAATGCTTGGCTTTTCGATGCTTGGCTGATGTTCTGCGTGCGTCTGTCATTGCCGAGACTCATCAGCCGGTCGATTTCCTTGAGCACCTTGGCGGGGTCACGTTCAGTTTCGAGCCAGCGGGTGGCGAGAGTGTCGGCGTCGGCGTCGCGGCCAGCTCGGCGGAGCAGCACGATCAGGTGCTCGTCGGTCTCGCGGCGGCGAGTCAGCTCGGCCAGTCGCTGTTGATGAGCGATCGCGGTCTCCAAATCCCCCGCTGATTCGCACAACGAGACCATCCGAGCCAGCAGCGCGGGGTCTCGCGGAGCCTGCGGCAACCACCGCTCCAACTCACGCCGAGCCTGCTGCGTGTCCCCCGCTTGCTCGTGAACCTGCACCAACGCCAGCGACGCATCACGCCGCAACTTCGGCTCCGCCCGATAACGCTCCAACCGCTGCACCAACTTCGCGAACTCGCCAGGGAAGACGGATAACTCGGCGAGCTTGCGGATGACTTCGATGCGGTCGTCCGACTTCGCGGTTTGCTCGAAGACGCGCCAGAGGATTTCGCGTGCCTCGTCCGTTGCACTGGCGAGCGGGGGACGTGAGTCCCCCGAGTTCTTTGCCGTTTTCGTATTCGATGTGACGGAATTCTTCTCGGGGGACTGACGTCCCCCGCTCGCCATCATCGCCACGTCCTCAATCAATCTTTCCACCAGCTTCATCGCCAACCGTTTGTCCCCGACGTTCTGCCGAGACGCTCGCCGTAGAATCTGCAACGCCTCCGCGTTTTGCCCGAACCGCAAACAGACCTCGACGACAAACTCCGCACTCTCCGGATTCCCCGGAGCTGCTGCGAGCAATTCTCGCCCCGCCTTCAATGCCTTTTCTTTGCGACCGAGCTTCTGTTCGAGTTCCGCAATCGAGCGCAGCGAATCAATTCGAAACCGTCGATCAATTTTCAGCAGCCGCTCGTAAAGTTCGACCGCCGAGAGCCACTGACTGTCGAGCGTCAGCATCCTCGCCGCCGCCTGAATGAACAGGCCGTTCCGCGGTGCAAGTTCGACCGCCTTCCGTGCCGCGACGGTTGCTTCACGCAGCTTGTCGGCGGCTTCGAGATACTTCGCGAGACGGAAGTATTGCTCACTAGCACGACGCGCGAGCGAGTGGTACTCGTCCACCACCCGCTCGCGCGTCGTGCTAGTGTTGAGCGCGGCCTGCAACTCCTCAATCCGCCCCGTCAACAATTCCGACTCAGACAGCACCTTGACCTCGACTTGCACGATGCGGTCGAATGTCTCCGGCGTGTCGGCCAGCGCGGCGGCTTCGGCCAGCGCGGACATCGCCGATTCAAATTGCTTCCACTTGCGACGCAGTTCGGCCTGCTGGAAACGCAGTTCCAGCGACTTGCGATCCAACTCGCACGCGGCGTCGATCGTCGTCAGCGTCTCATCGCGATATCCGAACCGAGACAACACGTCCGCCAATTGTGCGAGGTTGTTCGCATTGCGTCGCGGCTCCTCGGCCATCGACCGCCACACGGTGAGCGATTCCTCCTTCTTGCCGGCCGAGTCGAACACCTCGCCAAGTTGTTCGCGATGCGAGAGCATCTCCGGCTCCAACTCGATCGACCGTCGCAACAACTCAGCCGCATCGTCGAGCAGCGACTTGTCAGCCGACGCCATCAAGCCCGCGACCTGTGCGGCGACGACGGCGTCTTTGGGCTTCGCGTCAACGAGCTTTCGCCAAATGGCGGCGGCGCGTTTCGCATGAATTGCATTGGCGAGCGGGGTGCCGTCAGGCCCCCGACTTGTGGGATCACCATCCGGATTCGATTTTGTCGGGGGGCTAACGCCCTCCCGCTCGCCGGATTTCAAAATCAAAAATCCCCAATCGCGAATGTGATCCGGATTGTTCGGCTCGATCCGATCCAACTGCTCGTACTGCGCGATCGCTTCCGCAAACTGCTGATCCGACTGCAACAGCTCGATCAACTCCATTCGCAGATCGACCGACGACGGCGCGAGTTTGATGCCCGCTTCCAGGCGCGCCCGTGCATCCTTGCGACGGTCGATCGAAACCAACGCCCGCGACAGCCGCACGACGGCGTCAAGATCTTCGGGCTGCTTCACCAACCGCTCTTCGTAGTGCTTGATGAGTCCAACCGCGTCGTCCTTCGCGAGAAACGCCTCTTCGACTCGACGCCGAGTCTCGCGGAACAGCCAGTGATCCTGCTTCAGCCCGCCAAGCAACCGATCGGCTTCGGCCAGAGCCTTCTCGAACTGTCCCAGCTTCAGCCGCAGGTCGATCGCTTCGAGTTCAAACTCCGACCGCCGATACAAGTCTTTCGTCCCTTTCGCCAGCGACTCAAACCGAGGCAGCGCCGCTTCCCAATGCCCGTCGTCGAGCAACGTTTTCGCGACCAGTTCCGGCACGCGCGGATCGTTGGGGACGAGCTTTTCCAGTCGTGTCCAAACCTCAACAACCTTGTCGCCGGGAGCCAGCCGCTGCTGCACTCGGCCGAGCGTTTGAAACACATCAAGCAAATCGGTCGGAGCCGGGTTCCGTTGAATCGCCCGTTCGAGAGCCTCGGCCGCAGCCGGCCAACGATTCAGCGTCATCAAGTTCTGTCCGAGGACAAACGACGCCACCGCACTCTTCGACAGCAATTCTTCGGCCCGTTCCAAAGCAACCTGAGCCGACTCGGCATCCCCTTGTGAAGCCTCGATCAACCCAACGACCAACCAAGCTCGGCCAGCATCCTCAAACTCGGTGGCCTCGGCCTTCTCGCGCAGCCGAGTGATCAACTCATCGAGCGACTCGTGATCGAGATGAAAATCGACCACCTTGTCGAGCGCGGTTCCCCGCCTCGGATTGCGTTCCAGAACAATCAGAAACCGCTCGGCCGTTTTGCGAGCTTCTGCCTCAGCTTCGTCCTCGTCTTGCGAGAAAGTCGGTCGCGCGACAAAGACGCACAAGCTGATCAAGAGGGCGAAGACAAACGCAAACAGGCGGGTATTCAAGGCGGGAATCTCCGACGCAGACCGATCGTCGCGACGAGTCTATCGCGGGCCAACAGGGCCAGCCAGCAGCGGTTTTGAGGCCGCCGCGATCGCAGCCCGCTGGAGTTCAGCACGCGATCGGGTGTGCCAATTTTGCCTGGCGCGATGAATACAGAGTTGTCAGAATGAGGTTGAAAATGTTCGGAACCTCTTTCTGGAGTCGATCATGGATGATGTCCCACAAGTGAAATCCGAGTTGTTGATGCCAGCGGTTCGGGAGCAGGTGGA
>CAMDPK010000213.1 GCA_945904015.1 Candidatus Kuenenia stuttgartensis
GGATGGCGGCGTTAGCGACTTCGTCCGAGTTCCGCATCGCGGCCGCGCGAGCGTTCCTGCTGCCGGCCGAGTACACGACCGTCACATTCACGCCGCAATCGAAAACCGTGCGACTCGGCGAGGCCGTCACCGTGACGGCCGATGTCACCGGTCGGCCGATTCGGTCGGCTCAGTTGCGGTATCGCGCCGTCGTTTCGCAGGACGATTGGACGACGGTCGATCTCGCTCCGCCCGATTCGGAAAACGATGAAGTGAGTCCCGCGTTGCTCGGTGCGCTGTCGGCCGAGTTGGCAGACCTCACGCAAGACGTGGAGTTTGAAGTCGTCGCGGGACCGCGAGCGTTGCCGACCGGTTCGATTCGCGTGTTGCAGCCGCTGACGTTGGAGAAGTCGCAGGCTCACATCGTCCCGCCCGAATACACCGGCAAGCCGGACGAGACGGTCGAGACGCTCGACCTGAAAGTCCTCGAAGGATCGAACGTCGAACTGACGCTGGAACTCAATCGCGCGGCTGGCACGGCGAAGCTCGTTCAACAGGCGGAAACCGGCGGGACAAATCCGATCAGCCGCAGGGCGCTAGCCCCGGTTCAAGCCGAACAAAGCGGAGCTAGCGCACAGGACAGAGAAAACGCACCAACCGGGGCTAGCGCCCAGCGGCTTATTGGTTTGACAGAATCTGGCACCGAGATCGCGATGACGATCGACGGCAACCTCGTCCGAGCCACACTGAGCGATCTTCGAAAGAGTGAGTCGTTCGAGTTCTCGGCCGAGGCGTCTGACGGCATCGTGTTGGAGCCGATTCGATTTCAAATTCGCGTGCAGCTCGATCGCAAGCCGCAGGTGCAGTTCATCGAGCCGCCTGAAGAACTGGTCGTCACGCCGACGACCGACGTGCCGATGCTGGTCGAAGCCGACGATGATCTCGGTCTGTTCAAGGTCGGACTGATGTATCAGATCAACGGCGGTCCGATGGAAACGCTGATCGAGCAGTTCGCCGATGGTTCGACTGAACAGTTTCACTTGCCGTCCACGTTGATGCTCGAAGAACATTCGCTCAGCCATCAAGACGCGGTGACGTACTTTGCCTTTGCCGAGGACAACTATTTCGGCGAGCCGCGGCGGACGACGACTCCGCTGCGGTTCATCGACATCCGGCCGTTCAAGCTGGCCTTTCAGTTGCTCGACACCGGAGGCACCTGAAACGGGTGCTCTACAACTCTGGAGGAGTTGATCGCCCGGCAACGTGACAATCTCAAACTCACCTTCGCAGCTCAGGAACAACAACCGCTCGCCCCGCAGACCGTCAACGCGGTCAGTGACAACCAGAAGGAACTCGCCGGCAAGACGGCCGAGTTCGCACAAGGCCTGGTCGAACGAGGCGGCGCGATCCCGGCCCTTGATGAGGCCCTCGAACAGATGCAGGCGGCGCTGACAGCACTCGAAATGCCGGTCCTTGCCGACGCCGTCACTGCCGAGCAACAAGCTCTCGCCGCGCTGATCCGCGCGCGGCAGAACGTCCGCCAGAAGCTGAGCCAATCGAATAGCCAATCGGCCAGCGAGTGCCGCAAGTTCGATCGGCAGCAACGACAAAAGGTCCGCATGCCGGAGAAGAAGAAGGATCAGCAACAGCAACTGGCCGATGCCCGGAAGAAGCTCAACGACCTCGCCCAGCGCGAACGCAAGTGGTCCGAGCAAGCTCAGCAATGTTGCAGCAGTTCCAGCAGCAAGTCGTCGAATTCCTCGCCGTCACCGACTGAGCAGCCGTCCGGCGAGAAGTCGGAGAAGCCGACACCGGAGGAAGTCGCGGCGGCTCAAGAGAAGTTGCAGGAGGAACTCGCGGAGTTGCAACAACAACTCGACAAGCTGCCGACGGCCGGACAGGCCGCGCGCGAACAGGCTCAGCAAGCGGCAGCGTCGATGAAGCAAGGATTGGATGAACTGAAGAAGAAGGATGGCGACGCGGCCGCGAAAGAGGGACAACGATCCGCCGATCAGTTGGAACAACTGGCCGCTCACTTGGCCGTGATGGGTGCTCGTGATTTCGGTCAGCGGCTCGATCAAGCTCAGAGGCAGGCGCAGCAAATCGCCAGCCGGCAAGAGTCGTTGGAGAAACAACTCGGGCAGCGCGACGGCTCGGAAAAGAAACCGGGGGGCACGCAGCCGTCGGAAGGTTTGGCTCGCGACGAGAAAGCGCTGGCGGCTCAAACCGAGTTGCTCGCCGACTTGCTCGATGCGCTGAAACGAGATGCCGGTACGGAGAAGGGAAGCGTGAAGCAAAAGCTCGACCAGATTCAGTCCGAGAACCCGCCGCGCGACATCGCCGCCGGCATGCGACAAGCGGCCGACGATCTGCAAGCCGAGCGTCCCGCTCAAGCCGGCCGAGGCGTGACGGCGGCTCGCGAGCGATTGAACGAACTGGGGCGATCACTTCGATCCGCACGCAGCGAATACGCGCAGCCGCAGCTCAAGGAGTTGATCGCGCTGGAAGAGCAACTGGCTCAACTGATCGAACAGGCGAAGCGTGCTCAGGAACAAGGGAGCAAACCAGCCTCCGCCGAACAGAAGTGGAACGACTTGGAGAAGCGACTCGATGCGCTTGCTGATGGCGACAAACGCCTGGCCGAATCGCTGAAGCAACTGCGAGAAGGTCCGAAGCCGAACGACGGATCTTCGGAGAAAGAACCGAGCGACAAGCCAAGCACGAACAGCGGCAAGGCTCCGCCGAAACCGAACTCGCAGCTCAAGCCGACGCAGTTCACCGAAGCGGGTCAGGAAACGCCGGAAGGGTTTTATTCGTGGCTGGAACTGGGAGACTTCAACGGTGTCCGCGAAGTCTCGAAGGTGCTACAAACGAAGATTCAGGAAGCGATTCTCGCCGGAGCTTTGATGGACGCCGACCAGTCGGTGCCACCCGCGTACAAAGAGTTGGTCGAGAAGTACTATCGCGCGTTGTCGGATGACCTGCGGTAGCGCACGCAGCAAATCCCCCCACTGACCTTGTGTCATTGGCTTGCGGGCTTTTGCACTACGAATCGGGGTCATCGAGTAACTACCGAGTAGTGCAGAAGCCCGCGAGCCACTGAGGCAAGCTCAGTGGGTTGATGATGGAAATGTTCTCAAGGTGGTTTGATGTTGGAGTGGTCGAGTCCGTATTCCGGTGGGCTGTTCTTCGCGGTGGCCGCCGGGATGGTGGTGCTGATCGTGGTCGCGCGGCTGTTCGCGATCTCGGAGCGGCTGCGGAGTTGGACGTTGTTTGTGCCGCGAGTACTGGTGTTGTCGCTGTTGCTGCTGGTGTTGCTCAATCCGGTGCGGCGTCGTGAGCATCGTTTGCCGGACCAGCCGGCACACGCATTGTTTTTGGTGGACTCGTCGCGAAGCATGGCGCTTGAGCAACCGCAAAGTCGCTCGCAGGTCGTGCAGCAGGTGATTCAAGAGGTGGACTCGCAGTTGCAGCGGCACACGAATCGTCCGCGCGTGCAACTGTTTCGATTCGGCCAGCAGTTGGCCTCCGCCGCCGATGCCTCCCAGTTGGGACCGCAGGATGATGCCACGCGGCTCGGCGATGCGCTCGAACAATTGCCATCCCGTTTCTCGCGCGAACTGCCTCGCGCGGTCGTCGTCTTCTCCGATGGAGCGGTTGATGACGCCGAGCGACTGGCTGAAGTCGCGGCTGCGTATCGCAGCTTGAAGATTCCGATTCATGTCTTTCCGGTCGGTAGCTCGCAGATTCGGGGCGACGTGTCGATCGACGAGCTGGTGGTCCCGCCGCGCGTCGATGCCGGAGTGAAAGCCCCGATTCGTGGAGTGCTTCGCAGCACCGGCTACGACGGCGAACGAGTGGTCCTGCAAGTCCGCGTCGCAGATCGTCCGCAGTTGCCGCCGCTGGCGACTCTGCCCGTCACGCTCGGCGAACGGCCGCAGCCGTTCGAGCTGATCGTCGAGGCGAATCCCGAATACGGCGAGCTGCTGCTGGAAGCCCCGCCGCTCATCGGCGAAGTCACCGAGCAGAACAATCGCGTGCCGTTTCAACTCTGCAAGGCGGCGAGAAAGCTCAAAGTGATTTACATGGAGGGGACCGGCGGCGACGAATACCGATGGGTCCATCAAGCCTTGCAGGAAGACAAGGACATCGAGTGCCTGTCGATGTTTGCCGACGCGCAATATGTGCAGCGTCCGCGATTGGTGCGTGTGGGCGATTCGTTCCGTGGCTTCCCGGCGACTCGCGAGGAACTGCTGCAATACGACTGCGTGATTTGCAGTGACATTTCGATCGGCGCGTTCACTCGCGAGCAGCTCGATTGGGTCGTCGAGTTGGTGTCGAAGCGCGGCGGCGGATTCATGATGGTTGGCGGCCACACCAGCTTCGGAGCCGGCGGCTGGGATCAAACGGTTTGGGATCAACTCATCCCCGTGGACATGACCGGAGGAACCCTGGGTCGCGGTTGGGTGTATCACCAGTTCAAGGTCTCGATTCCCGACGACGCGCAGACTCATCCGATCTGGCGCATCGTCGAAGACCCCGAACAAAACCGCCGCGTGCTGGCCGCGATGCCGGTGTTTCTCGGCACGAACTACATGCAGCGTTTGAAGCCGGCGGCGACCGTGCTGGCGGTCTCGGCGACGCCGATCCCTCAAGCGGGCATCATGCCGATCTTCGCCGCACAGCCGTATGGCCGAGGCCGCACGTTCGCGTTCGCTCCCGACACGACTGCTGACTGGGGCCGCTTCTTTGAATCGCAATGGGGCGAATCGGACAACCGCTATTTCCGACGCTTCTGGCGCAACGTCGTCCGCTGGCTCTCGGAGAATTCGACCGCCGGCAACAAGCGACTGCAAATCGAAACCGACCGAGTCATCTACCGCGCGGGTCAACCGATCGCACTGACCGCGCACGCTTTCGACGAACACCTGCAAGAAACGACCGACTACGACGTCGTAGCGCAGGTGAAACCGACGACTCCGACAGCCACTCCGTCAACGATCCCCACGACTCCGATGGTCGCCGCGACGACCGGCAAGAGCTACGTCGCCGAGGTGGACTCGGCGCTGCTGCTGATGTCCGCCGAAGCCGCGAGCACGGTCGTCCCCTCTCGCGAAATCGAAGTCATCGCCTCGCATCAAGGAACTGAGATCGCTCGCGCGACGACCAAGATCCAAATTCTGCCCGACGTGCATGAACTGCTCCAGCCGCGCTCGAACCCCGAAGTGCTCAAACAACTCGCCGCCGCGTCCGAAGGTCGTGTCTTCCGCTCCGCGCAAGACTTGAGTGCTGCGCTGCTGACAATCCCCGTGACTCCCGGCGATGCTGTCATCACTCGCCAACCGATGTGGGACAGTCCGATGATGTGGCTAGTCCTCATCGGCCTGCTGGCTGTTGAGTGGACGCTGCGCCGATTGTCAGGATTCGGTTAATTCTTTCCAACTGGTGAAAGATCGGGATGATGGCACAGCGCTGGAATAGCGATTCCCGCAGCAGCGGTGGCATCGAGAATCGTCTGCCCTCGGTCCCCGAGACGTCGCGGCCATCAATGCGAAGTGGAATCATCGGACCTTGCCGTTACCGAGCGGCCGGTTTGTCGGTTGCCGGCTTCTTTCCGGAGTCCAGCCATTTGTGTTCGGGGCGAGCGAGGATTTCATCGATGACCGCGTTGACGGCCGCGGCTTGTTCCCCCTTCCCGGATTCTGCCGCGTGCTGGGTGATCTCGCGAGCCTGCGGGATCAACTGCATGTAAAATCGTTCGGCGACTTCAAACATGCCGTGCCAGTGGGCGTAGTCGGGAGCCATCATCGACGCTCCGTGTCGAGCACGCCGGCCTTCGTGGTGCCAGAGATAGAACCAGGTCCATTCGATCTCTTCATCGAACTCGGTCTTGGTCAGGAGTTCGTTCTTCCGCAGCGCGGCGATGATCGCTTGGCCCGGCTTGCCGAACTTCTCGTTGTAGAGCACGATGAAATCGTCGTACTGCTTGTAGAACGCGTTGACGTAGTCGGGCGTGTGGCAGTGATGGCAGACCTGCTTCATGTTGGTCCGCTTCTCGTCGGCAGAAAACGTGACCAGCGAGCGCCGCTTGGCCGGATCAGCCTCGGTCACGAGCTTGCCATTCGCGTCGGTGTCGAGCACCGCGCTGACCGCGGGTCGATTGGTCCACGAGATCCGTTGGCCGGGGTCATGCGTGATCGTGCCGCCGTTCTTCGAGTGTCCCGACATGTGGCACGTCGCGCACGTCGGAGCTTGCGAGTAATCCTTGCCCAGCACCCAATCCTTGGCATTGAGATTCATGTGGTCCCTGAGGTCGCGGAACGCGACGCCGTGCTTGGACTCTTCGTAGATTTCCTTCTGCGGGTGATCCGGGCCGAGGTGACACTTGCCGCAGTTCTCCGGCTGCCGAGCACGTCGCGGCGAGAAGTCATGCCGGCTGTGACACGCGGAGCACGATCCCAACGAACCGTCGAGATTCAGCCGCCCGATGCCGGTGTTCGGCCAAGTGTCGGCATGCAGCTTCGGTCGGCCGTCTTCGGTCTTGGCGATGCGGTCGAGCACATCGAGGTTCGTCGGCTGCCCTTTCGCGTCGGGCTTCAAGTCGTCGAGTGTGATCTTCCCGCCGTCCTTCGCCAGTAACGCGACTTTGCTGCCGTGACACTGCTGACAACCGACCGCGGCGCTCGACATGCCGTTGACTTCATGAATGTCCGGCTTGCCCGGCGTCGGCGAATGCGGATTGAACGGCGTGCGTGAACCCTCGACGGTCTCGGCCAAGAAATTGTCCAGCGACGCGAGAATGTTGCCGGCCTTCGCATGATGGCTGTGCGTGAACTCTGTCGTCTCCTTTTCGTGACATCGTCCGCAGTCCTTGGGTGTCACGACGGTCGCAATGAGGTGGCCGTAATGCGTGAAGCCGTCCACGTCTCCCTTCTGAGCCTGATGGCATTCGACGCATCCGACACCCTTTTGAGCGTGGGTGCTGAACTTCCAATGGTCGATGATTCCCGGCGACGACTTGCCGTGACACTCGACGCACCCCTTCGACGTCGCTGGCACCGCGACATGCCCCGACGTGAGGCCGACCTCCTCGCGCTTGCGAGCAATCTCCATCGCCTGCACCAGCACGAGTGACGCGAGAAAAAGGAGACCAAGGAAGCCGATCAGATAGCGTTTGCTTTGCAAGGTCATTGATTCGATCCAATTCAAGAAGTCAGGGTTAAACACAGAGGCACAGAGAACACGGAGGCGGAGGATTCGCGATCTCAGTGCCCTCTGTGTCTCTGTGTTGAACTCCGAAAGTTCAAACCGTTAATGCTCGACGACCGCCTCCCACACAGTGAGGCCGACCAATAAAAACACGCCGACGATGCCGATCCAGACGCTCGCTTCGCTGAACCGCGTGTGTTTGCGAATCCAACCGTCGATGAACGGCCAGACGAACATCACGAACACGACGAAGCCGGAACTCAGCACGGCGAACGTGCCGGAAAACAATTTCAGCCAACGGAACGAGACGTAGAACCACCACTCCGGCTTGATGACTTCGGGAGTCGTCAGCGGATCAGCTTTCGGGCCGAGCGTCACGGGCAACACGGTTGCCAGCACGCTCAAGAGGATCATCAGAGTCAGGCCGATGATCAGCTCGGTATAAAAATGGTCGGGGAAGAAATCGAAATGCTTCGGCGCGTCAGCCGGTTCATTCTCGAAGCGGAGTTCGCTGACTCCTTGCAGCCGCAAGATCGCGACGTGAATGCCGATCAGCAGAATCATCAGCCCCGGCAATACCGCCGCGTGCAGAATAAAAAACCGAGACAGCGTGTTGTCGTTGTACGAATCTCCCGCCAGCAGCATCCGCTTGGCGAAGACGCCGACATACGGCACCGTGTCACAGATGTTCGCGGCGACGGTCGCTCCCCAGAAACTGAGCTGCTCGAACACGAGGCTGTAGCCGGTAAAGCCGACGACCAGCGTGCAGAGCAGCAGGCACATGCCGACTATCCAGTTGATCTCGCGCGGCTGGCGATACGCGCCTGTGAAGTAGACTCGCATCTGATGCAGGATCACTGCCGCGATCATCAGCGTCGCGGCCCACTTGTGCATCCCCCGAATGTACCAGCCAAACGCGACTTGATTGGTGATGGTGTCGATCGACTCAAACGCCGTCTGCGGCGATGGCTGGTAATAGAACGCCAGCAGGATGCCGGTCACGATCTGCACGACGAACAAGTACGCCGGCGTTCCGCCCAGGCAAAACCACCAACGCCGCAAGTGTGCCGGCACCGGTTCGTTGGTCAGCTCTTCCAACTGCACTCCTGTGATTGGCAAGCGTTCGGCGAACCAGCGTTTGATGGTGTTCATACCAGGGCCTCCATCGGCACTTCGATGAACAACAAGCCGTTCTCAACTTTCAACAGATAACGCGGCAGCGGTTTGTTCGAATCCTTCGGCGGCCCTGAGACCGGCTGACCTGCCTTGTCGAACGCGCCGTTGTGACACGGACAAAAGAAGCGATCGTTGTTGGATTCCCAATGCACCTGACAGCCGAGATGCGGGCAGATGCTCGACAACGCGATGAAGTCCTCCGGCACCCCTTTGTCCGTCAACCGAGTCACCACGATCTTCTGCCCGGCCGGAGCCTCATAAGTCACCGAATCGCCAATTGCGAAGCTGCCCAGGTCCGTCAGAAACTGCCAAGTCCGCGACGAGGCCCTCGCCGGGTACAGGAACCAACCCAGCACTGTGCCGAACATGCCGTATCCAAGCGTCAGCCCAATGCCCATCACAATCGACGACATCCGAGACAACCATGTTCGGCGCGGCGTCAGCATTTCAGATGGTTGTTCGTCCGGTGAACCCGTCAGGCCCATGTTCTTCCTCTCAACATCTGCTCTCGCAGTTTTGATCAGGCGACAACGCCATCTGACGCCGACATCGTGATTCGTTACGACACGGGCTGCTCGGCCGGGGAGTTGTTGCCGTCCATGTTGTACTTCTCCAGCAAGCGATACAGGGACCGGCGCGAAATGCCGAGGACTTGAGCCGCGCGGCTCTTGTTCCCTTTTTGTTTTTGCATGACCTCGACGACGCGAGCTTTTTCGATCGACGCCAGCGTTCCATCGTCGGCGAGTGCGGTCGGGATCGTCGTCGCGGAAACCGCTGCTCCGGAGTTTGACGTCGGGTGCAACACCACGGCCGGCAGTTCGTCGGTCGTGATGAATTGGTCGTCGGCGAGGATCTTCGCCCGCTCGATGACATTGATGAGCTGTCGGATGTTGCCCGGCCAGTTGTACGCTTCGAGCACATGCAGTGCGTCGGGAGCAATCTGCCAGCCGGTGCCGAGGAAGTGATCGACGAGCAACTTGATGTCGCCGTGTCGCACGCGCAGCGGCGGAAGGTCGAGCGACATGACGTTGATGCGGTAGAACAAATCTTCGCGGAAGCGATGCGCGGCGACCTCGGCGGCGAGATCGCGGTTCGTGGCGGTGATGACGCGCACGTTGACGCGCCGCTCTTGCAGCGAACCGACGCGGCGCATCGAGCCATCTTGCAGCACGCGCAGCAGTTTGGCCTGCATGACGCCGGGCATTTCGCCGATTTCGTCGATGAACAGCGTGCCGCCGTCGGCCAGTTCGAACAGGCCGGGCTTGGCGGCGACGGCTCCGGTGAATGCCCCCTTTTCGTGGCCGAACAGCTCGCTTTCGAGCAGCGTCTCGGTCAGCGCGGTGCAATTGATCGAGATCAGCGGCCGGCCCGCTCGCGAGCTGTGTTCGTGCAACGCGCGCGCGACCAATTCCTTGCCCGTGCCACTTTCGCCTTGAATCAAGATGGATTGGTCACTGGGACCGGCCTTGGTGATGAGCTTGAAGACCTCTTGCATGGCCGGCGACTCGCCGATCATGCGCAGCTTCGGCTGGCTCCGTTCCAGCACCGCTTTGAGCTGCGTGTTCTCTTTGTTGAGTTGCCGTCGTTCGTAGGCCTTTTGGATCAGGGCTTCGAGTTCCGGCAGCGGGAACGGTTTCGAGAGGAAGTCGTACGCTCCGAACTTCATCGCTTGCACGGCGGTCTCGACGGTCGCTTCGCCGGTGAGCAACAGGACTTCACAGTCCGGCGACAGCTCCTTGATTCGTTGCAGCAGGTCGAGTCCCGTCAGTCCGGGCATCGCCATGTCGGACACCACGACGTCGAACTGTCGATCCTGCAACAGCCGCAGCGCATCGTTGACTCCCGGAGCCTCCTGCACATGGAACCCTCGCCGAGTGAACCATTGCGACGCGATGCCGCGAAAGTCGTGGTCATCATCGACGAACAAGAGTCCGACTTGGCTGGGATCAAAGGTTCGATTCGAGGAGCCGTTGCTCATGGCAAATCTTTCTCAGAGAACTACGTGTCGCACCAGCACGACGCGCCAGCGAGTGG
>CAMDPK010000214.1 GCA_945904015.1 Candidatus Kuenenia stuttgartensis
CGTGCGATCTTACTCATCACTCGAAATCCTCCGTGCGCGTGAATCGAAGAGTTTGTTCACACCCTTCAGAGACGCGAATCCCTCGGAAGATTTCGAGCTTTTTCAAAATGTCATCAACTCACCCGCAAAAACATCGCTTGGTTCAGGACTAGGCAACTTGTTACACGATTCGTTACACGAAACGAACAAAAAAACACGATATTCTGTGACGAAATGCGACGATATAACACTAGACGCGAACAGTGTTGAATCGCTAAAAACACCGCAGAAACAGGCACTTTTTCACCAATCAACTCGGCTGCGATCTTCTTTGAGGTGCTAGCGCCCGCAAGGGCATGAAGGTTCAAATCCTTTCGACCGCATTCAAAACAACCCATCAGACGGATGGGACTCGTGGGGCTGAGACCCCGTGCAGGATCGATTCCTGACTTGGTCACGGGAATGGACTGACGCCAATTTGGGCGTCAATCCTTTTCTACCCAACAGAATCGTCACGACACCATCCAGAAGTCTGTGGTGTTGACGCAGTTCATACGAGCCCTTCGCTTTACTTCGAGGCAGCCGGCTTGCGCTTTTCCACGAGTCGAGGCGGTGTGACTTCCGCCAGCGTGGTCGCTTCGATCACATGGTCGATGAAGATCGTCTCCGGGACATCGATCGTGTCGCGCATCATGCCGATCTGAAAGAAGGCCACGTTCTCGTCGAGCAGCGTGGCCGTCATCGCGCGCGGCACAACCTGCTCGCCATCGAACCACACCTCGACAAAACCCTTGGCGGGATCGCGCGACCACAGGACGTGAACTGCGAAATCGTGCCAGCGACCGGGTGTGAGCTTTCCCTTCCCGGACCAGCGGCGAGCGTACGGCACTCGGGTGCTGTAAAGGATGTCCTCGCCGCGAACCTCGAACGACATCAACTGCCGCCAGCTATTTCTGGTCTCGAAGTACCCGACCGCGTGCATGTCGTCCGTGAGCTTTTTGGGGACGAAGACGCTCCAGCCGAAATAGCGTTCCGTCCCCTCGGCCGTTCCGGGCGGTTCCGGTTGATGCTGGAATTCGATGCGGTCCAGTTTTCCCTTGCGAGCGGCGTTGGTCCCGTCGATCCGCAAGGCGTACTTGCCTTCACGCACGGGATCCTCCACGACTTTGACACTGTCGCCCTTGGGTGCCCCTCGCCACTGCGCGGTCGTGCCGGTCTCGAAGTCGCCACGCCAGATGACTTCGGCCGAGAGCGGGATCGCGGACAGCAACAGAATTAATGACAGCAAACCGACAGGCATTCGCTGTGTTGACGCGGCGCGGCTCAAGGGAAACTGCTTTTGTGTCGGGTTCATTTCAAAAAACCTCACGGCAACATCGTGGCCACCACTCGTGATGGGAGTTCCTTGGACCGATACACGCGTTGCGTCGCCCGTTGAAAGTCAGACTCTTTCGCGCGGAACGTGTCAACGAACGTTTGCGGATTGCGGGCCACCAGCGGGAACCAACTGCTTTGCACCTGCACCATGATCCGGTGCCCCTTTTGAAACGTGTGGCACACGTCGGGCAGCTTGAATTTGACCACGGCGGGTTGACCGGGTGTGAACGGTTCGGGCTTCTCGAAGCTATTGCGGAATCGGCCGCACATCACTTCGCCGCGGACCAGTTGTTGATAGCCCCCCATGCGCACGCCGGTTGGGTTCGGGTTGGGGTCGGGGTGATCGTTGGGATAAACGTCGATCAACTTGACGATCCAGTCCGAGTCGCTGCCGGTCGTGGAGACGTGCAGGTCGGCGACGATCGGGCCTGCGAGCGTGACGTCCTTTGGCAGGACGTCGGTCTCGTAAACGAGCACGTCCGGCCGGCGCGAAGCGAAGCGCTGGTCGGCGCACATGTACTCGGTCAGCATGCCGCTGCCGATCTTGTCGATGTACGGCACCGGCCTGGCCGGGTCGCTGATGTATTCGTCGAAGCCGGTCTCGGCGAGTGGGATAGGCTTCCAGCCTGTCGTGTCGGAATGCTGGGAAGCGACAGGCTTGAAGCCTATCCCACGGCTCGTCTCAGTGGCGAGTCGGCCCTGGGCGTGGAAATGGAGCGTCAACGGCTGCGTGTTCTGCGGTGGCCATGTGGCATACTCACGCCATTTGTTGGTTCCCGTTTCGAAGATCCACGCTTTCGGCGGCTGGAACGTCCCTTTGCCCTTGAGATGAAATTCAAAAAACGGCAGCTCGATTTTTTCACGGTAGAAGACGGCGGTCTTGTCGCCGAACGAGACATCGCCGAGCGAGGCACCGTCGGCTTGGCCGCCGTTCCAACCGCCGTGGATCCAAGGCCCCATGACCAAGAAGTTGTTCGCGTTGGAACTGGCGGCCTCGAGTCGCTGGTGCGTCTCCAATGCTCCGAAGAGATTCTCCGTGTCGAACCATCCTCCCACGGTCATGACGGCCGGCTGGATGTTCTTCAAGTGCGGCCGATGATTGCGTGCCTGCCAGAACTCGTCGTAGGTGCTGTGCTGCACGAATTCGTTCCAGAACGGAACCTCGCCCTTGAAATACTTGGCCTCGACGTTCGCGAGCGGACCCAGTCGCAGGAAGAAGTCATAGGCGTCCGGCGTGCCGTAATCGAATTTACTGAAGTTTGGTTCTTTCATCCGTTGAGGCCGCGGCTTGCCGATCATCGGCATGTAGTTGAACGCGTGAGCGAGAAACAGAGCACCGTTGTGGTGCCAGTCGTCCCCCATGAACCAATCGACGATGGGTGCCTGTGGCGAGGCCGCCTTGATCGCCGGATGTGCGTCGATCAACCCGGCCGCGACGTAGAAGCCGCGATACGAAGTGCCATACAGACCGACCTTGCCGTTGTGGTTCGGCACGTTCTTCAACAGCCAATCGACTGTGTCATACGCATCGCTGCTCTCGTCGATGTCTTTCGGCTTTTTCTTATCGGGATTGTGCGGCCGCATATTGACGAACGTCCCTTCCGACATCCAACGGCCGCGAACGTCCTGGACGACGAAGATATATCCTTCCTTGGCGAAGTGCGGCAGCGGCGAGGGGCCGGCGAGTGTGTTGGGATACTCATCAGGTCCATAAGGCCGCAGGCCGGACTGCGTGCGGATCAGGAGCAGCGGATACGTTTGCGTCGTGTCCTTCGGCGCGTAAACCGCCGTGAAGAGCCGCGCACCGTCCCGCATCGGGATCTGGTGCTCGTGCTTGGTGTAATGAGCTTTGACGTATTCGACGCCTTGGGCGAACAGCCCAGCCGGTAAGCAAAGCAAGACGACCGAGGCGACGATCGCACGGGGAACACATTCAAAGCGCTGCGGCATCATGGCTGGCAAGCTTTCCGTAGGTTGGGATTTCATCCCGACCGATCGGGTCGGGACAGAGTCCCAACCTACGTTGTTGGGAGGCACCTTCACTTCAAAGCGATTCCCAACAACTCGGCCTTGAGCGGCTCTTCGACCACTTGAGTGCCGTTGCGGCGCACCATGTAGGCGGTCGCTGTTTCCGAAACGGTCACGACTTTCACGAGCTTGTCGCCTTCGTAGAGGACGCCCGCACCGTCGTCGCAGGCCACGCCGTCCTTCATCTCGCCACTGATGAGCATTTCATGCAGGCGAGGTCGGCGTGGCTGCGGAAGAAAGTGATAATGCGCGCAGACGCTCCCCTTGAGCCAACCGAGACACTCCATGCGAGTCAGTTGGCCGGGCTTGGAGTCGGTCACCGCTTCTTCAAACCAGCAGACCATGCCGGCGCTTTCTCCGGCGAGCAGGATTCCCCGCTCCCAAGCCTTGCGCAAGATCGCATCCACACCCTGAGCCTTCCAAGTCGCGAGCATGTTGAGCGTGTTGCCGCCGGGAACAAAGATGACATCGGCCGACAGCAATTGTTGCTCGAAGTCGCGCAGATCTTTGGTCGGACCAAACAGCCGGAGGTGACGCGGTCGGCACGGCAATTGATTCATCGTTTCGTACCACTGCGCGAGGTTTTCGAGGTTGTCTCCACGAGCGGTCGGCAGGCACACGACAACCGGGTCGGGCTTGCCGGTCAGAGACACGATGTAACGCAGCAGCGGATAGGGCGGATTGCTCCCCATGACGCCGCCTCCTGCGACGAAGATGCGCCGGAGTGGCGAATCTGGATCACTCGTGGCCGATGTTTTGCTTTCACTCGCGGGGCCAACCTTCGGCTTCTCCGCCGGCCTTTCTGCGACTGGCCCATCGGACCCAGGCACAACATGCGTCAAGTCGGCACTCAAAATCGACGGACACAAATACTTCTCAATGTGTTCGACGACAATTTCGGTGCCGCGCGCGTGGCTGACAAACGGCGGCTGGCGCGGGTCGTACAGAGCGTCGGTCAAGTCGCGAGCCAGTACGACGTTCATGCCGACTCGCGCCATCTGACGGATACCGAACGAACGATTGACGATGCAATAGTTTGTATGAACGCCCATCAGAACGAGATTCTTGATCCCTTCTTGTTGGCAGAAGTTGTAGATCTCCTGGCCGCTGTCGCTGATGCCGTCGAAGCCAATGATGTCGAGTCCCACATGTTGCCGAGTGTGGAAACGCACCACCGGGCCGAGTTCGGCATCGTCACAGTCGAGTTGCGTATCGACCGGCAGCGTCGCCGGTTCGCGGTTCGGGTCGCGAACGCATCTCCGCTCAATCGGCACCGGCGACTGCGCCGGCTTGGCTCGCTCCATGCGCGTGCGGAAGAGCGTGCTCGCGTAGACATTCATGGTCTCGCTGGGAGCATGAATAATCATGACGCCGCGATCGCGAGCCGCCGTCAGCACCTGATTCATCCGCGGAGCCATCACGCCGACGCGCTGGGCGGCAATCTTACAGTGATGGTCGTCCCACATATCGCAGACAATGATGGCCGTCTCGGACACTTGCCACTCGACACTGCGTTCAATGACCTTCAGCCCGGCCGCCGGCTCATCGCGCCGCTCGCGGAGATTCAGACGCAGCGTGCCGGACACCTTCGGACGATTGGGGATCTTCAGCATCGCTTCCAAATCCACCAGCGTCGCCGCGTAGGACTTCTTCATGGTCCCTTGGAACAGTTGGTCGGCACCTTGAGCGCCGATCAGAATGGCCTTCTCGACATTGAAGAACTTGCCGCTGGGGTACTGACTGGCTCCCAGCCCTTCGATCACCAACGCCGTGTTATCAACCAGGATGACCGACTTGCCGTCGCTGTTGTTCTCGATCAAGCGCACCTTCTTGGAATATCCGACCAACCCCGAGGTGGGTTGATAGCCATAGGCCGAATCGAAACTGACTTGATCGAGCGGCTTGCGCTCCAGTTCGGCGAGATGCTCTTTGAGAACCGGGAGGAGATTCTCCCCGCTCTTGTCCGCTTGGAGTTTTTCAATCCGTTGCCGCAGACCGTTGATGCTCAACAACCGTCGCCGCTTCTGTTCGATGAGGTATGCCACCACCGGTTTCGAATCGGCACTCTTGATCGTCGGATCGGCCGCGGCGGCCTTGCGCGCCTCGACTGCGTCGATTTGCAGCTTCTCCAATTCGCTGGCGGGTTTTTCCTCCGCGAGTACCGGGCAGCACGACGCCAATACGACAAGACAGGCAATGAGTCGCATGATGTTCTCCGTGGGATAGGCTTCCAGCCTGTCAGATTTGGCTACGAACACGACAGGCTGGAAGCCTATCCCACGTCACTTGTCGCCGCACGCGGTCAGCGCCATCACGGCGTATGCGGTTCCGGCGTGGCTGATGAAATGCTCGTTGTCTTTGTTGAGCGAGCGTGTGTACCAGCGTCCGCTTTCCCGCTGATGGCTCTTGAGCCAGGCGACTCCGCGAGCGACGGCCGGCTCATTAGCCGCCACTCCGGCTCGGCGTAGAACGAAGATGACGAAGCCCGTGCCGTATCCGTCGCTCGTTTCAAGGTCTTGTTCTTTGCCGTCGGCTCGGCTCCACGGATAGAGCCGGGAAAAAGCCCAGCCGCCGGTCGGTCGCTCGGCCGCCAGCAATTCTTTGATGCACGCCTTCTGTTCCTCGGCGGTCATCAGGCCGCTGACGTAGGTGGAAGCCCAGAGGACCATCGCCTTGTGGTGCAGATCGGGCGGTGGGTTGTTCTTGAGGAACGTGCGAATCTTCACCAAGCCCGCTTGGGCCGCAGGCGTCTTGGCGTAATCGTCCGGCGCGGCTCCGGTGCCGATGGCGGCCAAGGTGACGCCGTAGTGCTCGTCGGATTCCATCGGCGGCCAGCCGCAGCGCGTCGGCCACTTCCAGTCCCCTGTCTCGCGTTGCACGGTCCACATCCGATCGAGGGCCGTCCGTGTTAGCGGATGTAACTTCTTCGTTGTGGCGGAGTCGTTGAGCGACAACGCCGCAGCGATTGCCACGACCTCGGCATCGAACCGCGGCCCGACTTCCTCCCACCGCAAACTGATGAGTCCTTCGGCGTACTTGCGGACCTCGCGATGAGCCGGCGCGTCGGCGGAAATCGACGGCCGGGCGATCAAATACGAAATGTTCGTGTGACAAGTGAAACACTGCCATGACTGCTGCCAATCGAGCGACGCCGAATCGAGAAAATGCGCCGCCTTGCCCAGCGAGAACTCCTTCGCAAAAGGCTCGTCAGCCGAGTTGGGTTGCGGTGCTACCAAGTTCTCCAAAGTGACTGGCTCGGCCGCCTGGAGCGACACGACAGTCGTCAGGAGTACGGCGACACTTCCAAAACACGCCTTTGCAATTGTCATGGGTTTCGTCCCTCTCTCGAGTGGATGGGATTTTCGGCGGAGACAACGATGGAAACAATGGGGACGGAGAAAGCGCCCGAAAGCCGGACGAGCGTACCGGATGAAGTCGTCAAAACGGGGAAGTCCTGGTTGTGATCTACTTCGCCACGAACGTTGCATCCTCGCCGTACCCGGTCCCCGATTCGTTCACGGCTACCATTCGGTAGTGGTACTTCGTGCCGGGCTTCAAACCGGTGATCGTGTCGAAGGCAAGGCGAGGCGTGATTTGCAGGCCGCCATAACGGGACGCGGTTTTTTGACCGTACTCTTGCGTCGGACCGTATTCGAAGTGGAACTGCGTCGCTTTGCCGAGCGGGTTGAGCCGTCCTTCGATTTTTGCAGCGGCGTTGCCAATCCGGCTCGCCGGGCTGATGGTGATGACTTGCGGCTTGGTGTCGGTGGGCAATGTGAATTGCTGTTCCGGCCCCTGCGTCGTTCCCTTCGCATTTGTGGCCACGAAGCGGTAATGAATGGTCTCGCCGGGTTTGCGATCCAATAAATCGACGTTCACATGGAACCAATCATCATCAGGAGTGTATGCCGCGCCGGAACCGAAGAGTTCGATCTCGCCGAGTCCCCAATGCTCGGCTTTGTAGCCTGACAGAATTCTCACTTTCACTTGTTTGGCTTTTGCAGCGAGCTTTTTCTTCAGGAAGAAATTGTAGTTCGCTCCCGACGGGTGCTTCTCGGGAAGCGTTCCGAGAACGAGCGGTTGCCAGTTCGATCCGTCGGCTGAAACGAGGACTTCAACCTCCCTGCTGGGCCATGCGGTGTGCTGATGAAGTTGAACTTTGTCGATGGAAACGACAGTTGCAAATTCGTAGACGAATTCTTGCGGGCTCGTGGGATTCGCAGCGCTCTGCCACATCTTTCCTGCGCCGTGCCGCCAGCCGTCAGTGAGTGTCGTGGGATCATCCGCGGAATTTTTGGGCGATGCGATCAACTTGCCGCCGTTGGTCGGATAAACGAGCGAGTCGTTGTGATACACGACTTCAAACTCATCGAAATCGATGGCACCGGTCGGCCGGTTCTGCGTGTCGACGAACATCACCATGTGGAACAGGTCCATGTTCAAGTGCCTTTGCGTTTCGTCGATCGACCAGTAGGCGTCGTAGCGTTTTTCCCCTTTGTTGTTGCCGCAATAGCTCCAGGAGTTGGTGTCGTTCAGCAATTTGTATTCGGCCGTTTCCCATTTTCCGCTGGCGAGGAGATCCGTGAGATTCTTCCCGGTGTAAGACCAGTTGGGATGTTTGTAGTCGGGAGAGAGCGTCCGATCGTCCGGGTTGACTTCGATGTTGCTCTGCGCTTGCGACCACCAAATGAGTTCGGTGCCGTTCGGTTTCCAATTTCGGCCGCGCACCGATTGCCGGATGATGGCGTCGCGGAAGTCGGGATCGCCGCCGGCGAGATACGCGCTGGGTGCGGAGTCGCTGAGGCTGATGCTGCCTTGGTACATGTACGGCGTGAGGTGGACGGTTCCGACGCCGTCGTCGTGGTTGTGGTCGTCCCGAGGACTTCCCTCGTAGCTGATGTAGCCGTTCTTGACGCCTCCGTCTTTGAAATGGAGCCGCTTGGGACACCAACTGTTCCAGCCATTCCAGCCCTCGTCCCACGATTCGCGATAGTAGGCCGCGAGCTTCGGTGGAATCGGCTTGGCCTCGGTCAGCGTTCGGTTCGCCGTCGTCGGACCGTATTCGACGGACCATGTCGTGGGCAGTCCGTGTGAATGGATCTGTCCGTTGACCGACAACCCCTTGATACCGAGCAGCGTCGGCAAGCCAGTCTTCACTTCGGGGGGACCGTCGGCCGAAAGACTCACCGCGCAGGGGAGGAGCATCATCGCGGCCGAAAGAACAATTTCCGTCAAGCGGCACAACGGTGCAGTCGGCATGGGGTAGTGTCCTAATTTGAAAGCCGGCCGAGTAAGTCGCGGTTCAGATCAAGTTGACGTACCAGTCCAGAAATGCGCCGAACCAAGGCAGTCTCTCGGCAACCCAAATCAATGGGCCGTAAACGACCAACTGCAGTATTGCCATCAACTCGGTTGATGGATTGAGCCAACCCGCAATCCGCACTACTGGTCCAAAGCTGAGCACATACACGGCCGGCAGCGCGATGGCGATGATCCAACGCTTTCGGCGCGGTGTTCTGCCTTCGTCTGATTTCTCTTTGTCCGACATGCCGCCCTCCACAGAAGCAGCGTATTCCGCCCAGCGCAAAAAGAAAGCCCCGCCTTGCATCGGAGCTTTCTTGTTTCTGGAGACCTGACGGCGAGTCTACAATCGCGGAATGACTCGTCGTCAAAAGCTATTCTGTCAGGTGAGCGTTCTGGCTTGGTTCGCCATCGTAATCTGGTTCGTCATCGGGCGACTTTCAAATTAGGACACTACCAAGTCATGGCCCCGAAGACGGATTGATCTGGAGAAGGGAGATCCACCATGACGCGGCCGAATTGGTGTGCTTCATCAAACTGCCGCGATACTCTTCCGTTCGGTGAGTGCTGCGACGCACCTGGGATTCCGTGTCGGATCGAATAAAATGCGTTTCAGAACTTGTTGACGGTACGTCAGTTGATAGCCGTGAGGCAGTCCATTCCACAGAGAAAGCGAAGTCGCTCGATGAACTCTGGCAACCAAGTGATTCAACGACGGTCAACCTGTGCATGGCGATTGTTCGTGGTCGTTATCTGCGGCTTGTTGGGTGACGCAGCGGTCGCCGCCGACAAGCCTACGGCGCAGAAAGCCGCCGAAGCATTCTTCAATGACGACGTGCTGCCGATTTTCAAGCAGCATTGCTACTCGTGTCACAGTCACTCGGCGAAGAAAGTCAAAGGGGGCTTGGTGCTCGATTCCCGCAGCGGCTGGGCCAAGGGAGGAGAAACAGGGCCGGCGGTTGTTCCGGGGAAGCCGGACGAGAGCTTGTTGATTCAGGCGGTGCGGTACAAAGGATTGGAGATGCCTCCGACCGGTAAGTTGCCGGAGGAGACGATTGCCAAATTGGAACGATGGGTGGCGGCGGGAGCGTTCGATCCGCGAGTCACCGAGGCGAAGCGTTCGCCGGAGTCGATCGACCTCAGCGAGGGACGCAAGCATTGGGCCTTCCAGCCGGTTCGCGAGGTCTCGCCTCCGGCAGTGCGCGACTCGCAATGGCCGCGGAATGACGTCGATCGTTTCGTGCTCGGCAAGCTGGAAGGGCAGAGCTTGCGGCCGGTTCGAGACGCCGATCGTCACACTTGGTTGCGACGCGTTTCGCTGGATCTGACTGGCCTGCCGCCGACGGTCGAACAGATCGAGTCGTTTCTTCGCGACGAGACGGATCAGGCGGAGGCTCGCGTGGTCGATCGCTTGTTGGATTCGCGGGCCTTTGGCGAACGGTTTGCTCGGCACTGGTTGGATCTTGTGGGCTACGCAGATCAGATCGGCACCGCCAACGACCTCTTCGCCGAGCATGCGTGGCGGTATCGCGACTATGTCATCGACGCTTTCCGAAACGACAAACCCTACGACCAGTTCGTGCGCGAGCAACTGGCCGGCGACCTGCTCGCTCACGACTCGCCGCA
>CAMDPK010000215.1 GCA_945904015.1 Candidatus Kuenenia stuttgartensis
GGATTTGAACCTACGACCTCGAGGTTATGAGCCTCGCGAGCTACCGGGCTGCTCCACCCCGCGTCAGTCGCATCATTCTGTCTTTTGGCTCGCGGATGCGTCGCGAGCGGTGCGGGAGTATATCGGCACGCCGCATGAAGTCGAGGAGCGCCGACGAAGAATTCGCAACCCGCGGCCAACTTCATCGTTCTGATCGTACCGATTCTTGCGACGAATCAGCCGCTGGGCGCTAGCCCACGGTTCTGCGAAATCAAACCGTGGGCTAGCGCCCAGCGGCTGATGCCTTCGGCCCAACACGATTGGCGGAGCGCCGACAAGACTCACAGCCGGAGCTCTTTCAGCGCGTCGGCCGGCGGCAAAATGTAGCTGATGTAGAACGGTCCGAACTCCGCGTAGCGCGCCGAGGCGCGATCGAAGCGCATCGTGTAGACGATCTCCTTGATGTGTTCGGGAGCACGGCCCCACAGCGTCACGCCCCATTCCCAATCGTCGAAGCCGGTCGAGGCAGTGATGAGCTGCGACACTCGGCCAGCGAACTTGATTCCCGATGTGGCGTGCTCGGCCATCAACTCGGCTCGTTCGCTGAACGGGAGCAGATACCAGTTGGCGTGCGGATGCCGAATCTTGTTCATCGGATAAAAGCAGGCGATCGGGAACGGCGGGAAGTCCGGATACAGCCGCTGCTGATTCATCATCGGCAACCGCTGTTCGTAGGCGGACATCTTCGCTTGGAACGCCGGATCGGACGGATCGGTCCCTTCGCGCTTCAGACGGTCGGTGTACTGCTCGATCGAGGGGACGTATTCGGAGATTTCCGTGATTGACACGAACGAGTAGCTCGGCACGAGAACCGAACCGAGCCGGCTGGCTCGGATGCCTTGTCGGATGCCGTTGATGACCAGCGGGTCCGAGTCCATGACCATCAGCCCCAGGTCCGCCTCGTGCCGCGACACGACCGACGTCTGAATTCGCTTCGGAGCACCCTCGCGATTCGGGTCGAGCAACTGAATCAACTGCTCACGCCCTTCCGCTCGCTGGTAGTCGGGAAGTTGCTGCCATTCCTTCTGATTGACCCCCAAATACAGATGCAGACAATGCCAACCTTCGGTCAGCTTGATGGTCGGCGGCGTGGCGGGCGGGGCATGTTGAGGACGTTGCATCACAAGGCTCCAAGAGAACGCGAAAGCCGCCGGAGGTCAGCCTGCGGCGGCCCAAAAATGTGGTTCATTGGCACGGATAGTATTGCTTTGCTGTGATCCGGGCAAATCGTCCAAGTGCCAAGCGGCGCGAGCATCGTTGTCGATCTCGTCTTGGAGAGATCAGTGTCAACAAGTACCCTGCGGGCGAATTCCAATGAGGCTTCCTGGCCGTGGATTTCCAGCGAACGCTTTGCCGCTCCGCAACCACGATTTCTGATTCCGCACCATTTGATTTAGCGGCCACACGAACTCTGGAGGAGTTTCCATGTCGGCACGTGGTTGGTCAGTGTTCTTGGGACTGTGCTTGATTGGCTGTTTGATCGGCGCGGCGCGGGCGGATGAATCGTCGCTGGTCGGCGATCTGATCTATCCCAAATCGAGCGACGTTCCCATTCGAGTGGGTGACAAGCTGATCGGCACAGCGTCCGACCTCGTCTCTTCCGCACGAGTTCGGCAAGTGGACGGCGACTTGCTCTGCATTTGGGTGGATGGCAAGAAGACCGAAGGCTGGATCAAACGCAGCGACATCTGCTTGGCGCGCGAAGCCATCGACTACTTCACCGAACAAATCTCTGCCCACCCGAACGATGACACGGCGTACCTCAGTCGAGCCGCCGCGCGAGAAGAACTCGATGAACTGGACAACGCCTTGGAGGACGCCACACAGGCGATCCGGTTGAATCCGACTCCCCGTGCGTTCAAATCGCGTGGATCGATATGGTCGGAGAAGAAAGAGTTTGACAAGGCACTTGCTGACTACGATGAAGCCATCCATCTCGATCCGAAGGACGCAGTCGCCTTCTACAACCGTGGGGACGTATGGTTAGACAAGAACGAACACGATCGCGCCCTCAAAGACATCAATGAAGCAATCCGCCTCGATCCGAAGGACCGTGTGGCGTACTTCTTCCGGGCTAAGGTTTGGTTTAGAAAAAACGAGTCTGACAAAATTCTTGCGGACTCCAACGAGGCCATTCGCCTCGATCCGCGATTCGCGTCGGGCTATATGGTCCGTGGAATCGCCTTGTTGCTTAAGGGTGACTTTGATTCCGCAATCAAAGAGTTCGATGAAACGATTCGCCTCAATCCGAAGGTTTCCCACGCCTACAACAATCGCGGAAAGGTTTGGATGGATAAACGAGAATTCGACAAAGCTATCGTCGACTTTGGTGAGGCGATTCGAGTCGAACCTAAATTTGCGACTGCGTATGCCAACCGTGGAATTACTTGGTCGGCCAAGGGCGATTTGGAAAAAGCTCTGACCGACTTCAGCGAAGTGATTCGACTCGATCCGAAACATCTCCAAGCCTTGGCCAAGCGTGGAGAGATCTGGTTGGCGAAGGAGGAGTATGACAAGGCGATCACTGACTACGGCGAGCTGATTCGGCTCGATCCCAAGCATGCCGAAGCCTGCAGCGGTCGCGGAGCCGCATGGTCAGCAAAAGGGGACTACGACGCGGCCATCACGGACCTCACCGAAGCCATCCGCCTCGATCCGAGTGCCCCAATGCCGTACTCGAATCGCGCGAGTTCGTGGCTGTACAAGAACGAGTGGGATAAGGCCATCGCCGATTACGACGAAGCGATTCGCCTCAATCCAACGGAAGCGAATTGTTACGCCGGCCGTGCAACTGCGTGGCAACAAAAGAGCCAGTTGGACAACGCACTGGCCGATCTCAACGAAGCCATTCGTCTTGATCCCAAAGCTGCGGCGACTTACCACAATCGCGCGCAGGTTTGGTTGGCGAAACGTGAGTTTGACAAAGCCCTCACCGATGCCGAAGAGACCGTTCGTCTGTCTCCGAATGAGGCCAAGAGCTACTTCATTCGCGCCAGGATATGGATGGAAACGAAAGACTTCGATAAGGCCATCGTTGACATCACCGAAGCGATCCGGATCGATCCGAAGAATGTGGAGGCTTACGTCGGCCGCGGATTGGCATGGGCGGCGGGGCGAGGTGAGCCAGACATTGCGATCCGTGACTTCGATGAGGCGATCCGACTCGATCCCAAGTCGAACTCGGCGTACTCTGGGCGTGGCAATGTCTGGCTGATGAAACAGAAATGGGACAAGGCTCTCGCCGATTATGACGAGGCGATCCGACTCGACCCGAAGGACTTTCGTGCCTATGGCAATCGCGCGCAAGTCTGGGTCGCCAAGAAAGAGTTCGACAAAGCAATTGCCGACTGCGACGAGGCGATCCGGCTTGATCCGAAGCAGATGCAGGCGTATCTCGGGCGTGGTAATGCTTGGAGGTCGAAGAAAGATTGGGACAAAGCTCTCGCCGATTATGACGAGGCGATCCGACTCGATCCGAAGTCCGCCGTCACCTACAGCAATCGTGCGAGAGTTTGGTTTTGGAAGAAGAAGTTCGATAAAGCCATTCTCGACTACAGCGAGGCAATCCGACTCGATCCGAAAGAAGCCAGGAACTATTACGAACGTGGTCTGGCATGGTGGAACAAAGCGGAGTTTGACAAGGCAATTGCCGACTGCGACGAAGCAATCCGGCTCAATCCGAACGACGCGGCGGGCTACCAGAATCGCGCGAAAGCGTGGGCCAGCAAACGGGATTGGGACAAATCAATTGCCGACGCCAATGAAGTGCTCCGACTGGTGCCGACGAATGCCGCCACCTACCAAGCGCGCGGGAAGCTGTGGTCAATGAAGGGCGAGACCAGCAAGGCCAACGCCGACTTCGAGGAAGCGAAACGTCTCGATCCCAAGTTGGCGGTGCCCGCGACGAATTTCCTGAATTCGGGATTGCCAAACAGCGATGTCACACCGGCCATCAGCACCGACACGAAGAATCCATTCGGAATGTTCCGTCTTGATTTCGATGCCCCAAAGAAGAACACCCAAAGCGACAATAAGAAAACATCCGAGGTGCCTGACGCTCGTGCCGGGGCCGCGAAAAAGTTTATTGACGATGATCTCGAATCCAAGCCCGGCATTTCCAAAGCCCAGCCCGTTGACCTCAAAGACATCCCCGACGATGTCGAAGCCAAGCCTGCCAATTCCAAAGCCAAGCCCGTTGATTTCAAAGCCTTGCCCGACGCTGTCGAAGCGAAACCCAGCGATTCTGTTTTGGCAGCGACTTACATGACCAGTGCCAAATCCGCGTTGGACAAAAAGCTGTTTGATAATGCCATCACCGACTACAGCGAGGCGATCCGACTCGATCCGCTCGACGCGGATGCTTGCTACCACCGCGCGCTGGCATGGTCGGGGAAGAGAGTGTTCGCCAAAGCCATTGCCGATTTCGATGAAGCCACCCGGCTCGATCCCAAATTTGTCTCCGCGTATCGGCGTCGGGCTTGGGTCCGCGCGACGTGTTCCGATCCGGAAATCCGTGACGGTCAAAAGGCGCTCCTCGACGCCACCAAAGCCTGCGAGTTGACGGGTTGGAAAAATGATGACTCGTTGATCGTGCTCGCCGCTGCACTGGCCGAAGCCGGGCAACTTGAAAAGGCTCTGCAATGCCTGCAGGAATCCATCGAGTCGCTGCCTAAGAACAACACCAAGACCAAAGCCAGCATGTTGGCTCGCTTTCAGGAAGGGCTACCGTTCCACGAAGAGCCGGAGCCAAAGTAGTCCTGGTTTGTGATCGCAATCACTGTGACCGTTGCCTCAAACGTCGGATTCAGCGGACGCTGAGAATTCGCTCCAGCGCAAGATCGCGACTGCGATCAGCAACAGTACTGGTGGCAGTAGCATCAGAATCGTGACGTGTTGCCACGCGGGTTCATCTCCGATCCTGATCAGAGCTTGCACTCCTGACGGACGATCGCCGGGATCGGAGAGGGACAGTTTGCACCATTTTACGAGGAGCGCTTGCAAGCGATATTGAACCGTCAACTTGTTGATGATCGCCGGGATGATGCGGATGACAAACTCGAAGATCAACGTGTACGCGACCGCGAGCACGAGCGCTCGGCGAGGTAACAGCGTCCCCAGCAACAGGTAGATCGCTCCGTAGGCCGGGCACGAGAGGCAGACAAGTCGAGCCATCGTCGACCACATTTGCCAGCCGTCGCCGGTTTCCGCAAGCGGCACCGCGATCGTCAATCCGATCAGCGCCGGCGGGATTACCCATGTTACCGCGGCCAGATATTTTCCGAGCAACACCGCCGTGCCGCCGTTGGGTCGCACGGTCAGATAGACCCAACTCCGCCGTTCCAGTTCTGCGGAGATCGCAGGCGTTGCCCACAGCAATGTCCCCAGCATCGACACGAGCATCGGGATCAAGGCGTAAAGCATGCTGGCCCAGAAGATCCGCAATTGTTCCGGAGGGATGGGGTGCATCACTCGTTGAGCTTCGTCAGGCATCGTGAAGCGAATCACTCCGACGATGAACACCGGGAACAATGCCAGGAGCGCCCACCATGCCATGCGCGGCAGAGTCAACGCTCGCTTCCACTCGAACAGAAAGACGGCACCGACATTCCCCATCACAGTTCACCTCGATGCAGCCTCATCAGGGAATTGAACAGCTCCTGCAACGATTCGTCCGCCGAGTGCATTTCCGAAACCTTCAGCCCCGACGACTTGAGCCAGCCGGGAAGCTGTTCGAACAGTCGTCCGGGCTGCGGCGTTGCGACGGTGAGCAGTCCATCGTTGATCTGGACCGAATCGGCGGCATGTTCGCGAAGCAACAGTGCCGCCAACGCGTGAGGATCAGAGGTGCGCAGCGCGACCTCGTTCGGCAGTCCGACCATCATCGAGTGAACGTCTTGAGCTGTTCCCGACGCCAACAATCGACCGCCGCAAATCAGCAGAAACGACTGCGTGAGCGATTCGATCTCGTGCAGCAAATGGCTGGCGAACAGCAGGCTCTTGCCTTGGCCGATCCAGTGACGCAACACGATGGTCAGCTCGTGCCTGCCCACCGGATCAAGCCCGTTGAACGGCTCATCGAGGATCAGAAAGTCCGGATCGTGCGCGAGTGCCTGAGCCAATTTTGTGCGTTGCCGCATGCCGCGCGAGTAGCTCGAAATCGGCCGGTGCATCGCCTGAGTCATTCCCACCAATTCGAGTGCTTTCTCCGCCGCTACGCCCGCCGCGTGAGCTGTCATCCCCTGAAGCTGTTGCAAGTACCGCACCCAATCAAAGGCCGAAACGCTGGCATACAACCCTTCGCTTCCGGGGCAGTAACCGAGCCGGCGAAACAGCCCGGCGTTGTTGCGAGGGGACTCGCCCAACACAAGCACGGTCCCCAGCGTCGGCCGCAGTTGGCCGGTGATCAGATTGAGCAGCGTCGACTTCCCCGAACCGTTCGGCCCCAGCAGTCCGTACGCACCCGGCCCCAACGTCAGCGTGAAGTCATTCACGCCGATCACCTTGCCGTACAGTTTCGTGACGTTCCGCAGTTCGATCATGGAAGTACCACAGGAAAAAATCAGACTCGCATCGGAGCTGAGATGCGTCGGAGGAGAACCGCCAGCGCAATCACCGTTACGGCAACCAGAATCACCGCCGAGATCCACACCTCTCGAAAACTCGCAAAGCCAAACACCCATGATTGCACACGGCCCAGAGTGTGATACAGCGACACATGAGCCCAAGACGATTGTTCCAGAACCATTTCTCGGCCCATTCGACCTCCGCTCATCTGAGCATTGAACGCCTCCGCGGCGGTGGCAGCACCGAAGGTGAACCAGCCCAAGATCCAACTCGCGAACCAGGCGAAGCCTGCATAGCGGCTTTCCTGAGTCAGCGATGAGAAGCAGAGCGCCAGCACCGACGTGGGCAGCATCAGGACCACGGACGCCGCCACGATTCTCAGCGGCAGATCCCAAGTTGTGGTCACAACGTTCAGACTCGGCGAGAGCAAAACTCCGAGGACGTAGAGCGCGAGTGCCGGCAGCGTCGAGATCATCGACAGATACACCCACACGCTCGCCAGCTTGCCGAGCAGATATTCGCCACGAGTCAACGGCCGCGAGAAGTACAGCAGAAACGCTCGCGAGCGGACGTCCTGCGAGATCATTGGTGGAGCGATCAGGCCGATCACCATCACCATCAGCACTCCCTGCGGATAACGAAACAGCGTTTGCAACAGCGATGCCCAGACCGTGTGCCGGCTGCTCTGCAAGTCCCCGTTCCGAATCGATTCACCGATTTCTTGGGCCACCGGAATTGGCAACAAACCTCCCAGGAAGTTCATCGCTGGCCGTTGCCAATCGGGATACAAGGCCGCCTGTTCCCAGACAAAAAAACCGATGCCAAACACCACGGCCGGCAACCACGCGAAGAACAACATGCGTCTCAACCAGCGACTCTGCCACGCTCGGCGAATACCCACGGCAGTGATCACGGTCCAACGCATCCAGCCCGATTCCAATGGTCGCGACCAGCCGCGGTAGCCCAGCCGGTTCACCCCGCGACCGTCCATATTCTCATCGGTGTCGAGTTCCGCCATTTCGATATCGCTGTCCAGCGACGCATCCATCATGACTTGGCCCCCTCGCGAACGGCCTGCAAGAAAATCTCTTCCAGTGAGTTGCGCGACGGCGTCAGCGATCGCACGCCGACTCCGCATTGCTCCGCCACCCGCCACGCCTGAGCCGCCAACTCCTGCGGAACACCGCGCAACACCAGCACGCCGTCCGACCGCGACTCGATCGGCACGCCACTCCCGCGAATGACGTCGATGAACCGCTCCGGCGATCCGAGCAATCGGACTTCCAGCGACGGCTCCGTCGGACGGCTCAACTCGGACATCCGCTCCGCAACCTGCACTTGGCCACGAGCCAGAATCACGACCGAATCGCTGATCGTCTGCACGTCGGGCAGGATGTGTGTGCAGATCAGCACCGCCTTGCCATGATCGCGAGCCAACACTCGAATGCGATTGAGCATGATGACTCGCTCTTCGGGATCAAGTCCCGATGTCGGCTCATCCAAAATCAACACCGGCGGATCATGCACGATCGCCTGAGCAAACCGCAGTTTCTGACGCATCCCCGTCGAATACGTCTCGACGGTGCGATAGCGCTCCTGAGCCAATCCACAGAAGTCGAGAATTTCATGTGATCGACGCAATGCCTCGATGGCCGGAATCCGCGAAAGCTGTGCGACGAACTGCACGCACTCGATCCCGGTCATGCCGTGCAGGAAGCAGTCGTCTTCGGGCATGTAACCGACGTTCGCGCGAATCTCGCGGTATTGCGAACCGAGTTCAAAGTTCAACAGCCGCCCCCGTCCGCTGGTGGTCTTCACCAGTCCGAGCAGCACTTTGATCAACGTCGTCTTGCCAGCCCCATTGGGCCCGAGCAGCCCCGTGATCCCCGACTCGACTTTCAGCGACACGCAATCCAACGCCCGAAACCGGCCGTAGTCTTTGGTGATCTCAACGATGTCGATCAAAGCGGCCATGAGTGCAGCCGTCGTTTGAAAATGCAGAAACCCCGCATCTCTGCGGGGTTCCTTCGGTTCAGTGGGCAATGAGGGACTCGAACCCCTCGACTCCCGAATCGTTGTAACGGGGCGAGATGGTATTGAGTTGCGTCAGACCGAGCAAACCGCCGACTGGCAAAGCGGCGCGCATTCCGGCGCGCGGAGTGACGCGGGTGTCATCTTGGCGGATTTCGATGCCGGCTTGTCTGCGATCGTGGCGGCGTGGCCAAAGCTGTCGGCGGATGCTCGGCGGGAGGTGTTGGCGATCGTTGAACAAGAGCTTGATGCGGCGGTCGGAGGCCAAAGAGGGACGATGTTGACTCTGCGTTGATTTCAACCGGAGACGACCATCATTCGAGCCTGACGACGTGACGCGGGCTTGGCTTTGATGACGATTTGGATGTCTTGGTCGAGAGCGTTGAGGAATCGGAACAGGCGGTCGGTCGAGAACTCGCGCAAACGGCCCCGCAGAATTTTCGAGACCTTCGGTTGGTCGATTTGCAGTACCGCCGCGACTTCGGCTTGTGTCAGCCCTTTGGCGTCGATGACCTTGGCCAGCCGTTGAGCCAGCCGAGATTTCAACAGCGTCTCTGGGGCTTGTTCGTCTCCCAAGTCGGCGAACACATTGCCGCTACTCGCTTCGATGGTTGCTGCTCGTTTCATGGCGTTTCTCCCGGAGGTCATCTTTGGACGCTGCGACCCAAAACAGCGGCTTGCGTTTCATCGTGACGTTATGCCAGTTCTGGCAACATTCGGCAGGAGGATTTCAGCCAGACTCGACAACTTTCGTGGATTCGAAGCCAAGTCACCTGCCCGGCTGGCCGGCCGGCTTGCTCGAATGAGAACGCCAGGCGGCACATTGGTCATTTGCGACCACCTCCCGTCTACTCGACTTCCGACGCCGACAGACTCACGTTCGGAGGCAACGGCGGCGGGCGACGCGGATCCTACGCTGAACTCGATCGACGCGGCTCACGAACGCCGCTTCCCTGTCGCGGCCCGCCCTCAACCCTGCATCGGGGAGTTCGCGCGAGACGGCCATCTCCAACGCATCGACCACCAAGCGGCTGTCGATCCACTCCGACATCGACCAGCCCACCACCTTCCGAGTGAACAGGTCGAGCACCGCCGCCAGGTACAACCAGCCTTCCAGAGTGGCGATGTACGTGATGTCCGCCACCCACTTCTGATTGGCCTTGTCGGCCGTGAAATCCCGAGCCAAAACGTTCTCGGCCACGGGATGCCGGTGATTCGAATCGGTCGTCGTCACGCGGAACTTCCGCGACGTCTTCGACCGAATGCCCGCCTCACGCATGACCTTGGCCACCGTCTTGCGATCGCACTGCGTACCACGCTGGCCTAACGCTTGATGCATACGCACGGCTCCATAGTTCTCTCGGCTGATGCGATGCACTTCGCGAACTTCCTGAGTCAACGCGGCAAGCCTCGTGGCGGTCGCGCTGGGCGGACGTTTCCGCCAAGAATAAAAACCACTGCGAGACACCCGCAGCACCTCGCACTGAATCACGATCGGCCACTCGGTCCGATGCCGCTGGATGAAGGCGTATCTCATCGCGACTCCTTCGCGAAGAAGGCCGTCGCTTTTTTTAACGGGTATGGATTCAGGTATTGAGTCCGTCCGCACGCCGTGGTCCGATGTGGGAACCGGGTTCGGGACGGAATGAACAACACGAACTTTGTGACGCGA
>CAMDPK010000216.1 GCA_945904015.1 Candidatus Kuenenia stuttgartensis
GACGGCGTGGTCGATGAGTTCGTTGATTTGCTCGGGCTTGATCCAGTTGTGCGGGTGGAAGACGAGGCAATAGACCCCTTGCTTGATCACGGTGCAGTCGAGCGCCGCTTTCCAGTCCTCGATCGTCTGCGGATTGTGCGGCTTGTGAAGATGCTGAGCCGCCCAGTCGCTCGGAGCGACGCAGGGGAACTCCCAGCACAGCCGGTCCACCACGAACGGGTACGGGTAGTTCTCGATGGAGTTCGCGAAGAAGCGATCGGCGGGGAGGTACTTTTTGAAACGCTCACGGAGGAGTGGGGAGTTCGGAGTGGGGAGTGGGGAGTTGGAAGCAGGAACGGCTTCCAGAACGAGTTCGCGCGGCAGGGCGGGATCATCGGACGTGAAGACTTGCATGACCGATGAATTGGCCAACAGGAAGTTGCCTCCCTTCTTCGCTTCCCCCTCCCCACTCCCCACTCTCAACTCAGTCGTCTTGTTGAAAATCTCGGTGTAGAACCGCGGGCTGAGCGTGTTGAGCGAATCGCAGCACGGCATCCGAAAACAGACCGGCTTGTTGTTCGGCACCTCGCTGAGCAAATCGATGCAGCGATCGACGGTGGATTTCGCTTTCGCCAGATCGCCGTCCTTGAGCAACGGGCACGGGTGGTCGATCGTGTGAACCTCCAGGCTCAGCCCTTCTTCAAGCCACTGCTGCAAGTGCGGCTGCTTCGGATCGATCGAGCAAGTGAAGATGCTGACCGGAGCGCGGCCGTCGATTTGCTTCAGCCGGTTGAGGATCGGGCGGAGATACGCCTCCCATTTCTCATGCCCGCGCATGTCGTCGATGCCGAGGATCACGACCGCCTCGACTCCCTCTTCACCGACCCACATCGGAGTCGTCAGCTTGGGGAAGTCGCGATGCGGATACCACGGATTGCACGGCTCATCGAGATACGTCAGCCGATTGCCGTTCGGCTTGGCCGTGTTCGTCTTTTCGTCGGCCGACGCGAGCGTGAGCGAAAAACATCCAGCCAAATACAGGCAGAGCATCATTCGAGACATGCGAGCGGCTCCTCGAAAGCAATGGGCGGCAGCATTCGATCCGGTCGCGTGAAGATATCCAGCGGGCGGCGCGAAGACACGGCTACAGCCCTGGAGTGCTGTGGCTCGACACAGCCCTCCATTCATTTGAAATAGCGACATTCAAAGTCCTAATACCGCTGCGGTGAGCATCGGCTGATCGAAGAGCGCGTTCCTGACGCTCAACGTCTCTATTCCAATTGGATGGAGGGCTGCGTCGAGCCGCAGCACTCCAGGGTTAACCGGCCGCTTGTTTGGCTTGTTCCGGCGTGTTCGCATCGCCGGCGACGAAGCGCAGATTCTCGTCGCGCAAGCGAGCGGCGGCATCGTCGTAGAGGAATGGCAGAAAGACGTACCGCTTGCCACTGGTCACCGGCGTCGCTTCGTGCAGCAACGAGCACGAGAAGACGACCGCTCCGCCAGCCGGTGGGGCGAACAACTGGCGGCCGAACTCCGGGAACCAGACGAAGCCACCATCGAACTCGCCGGTGTTGAGTACCAGCGAGACCGCGAACTTGCGGTGCGCCGTCCCCTTGGTCGTGTTATCGCGGTGTGCTCGGAAGTGCGCGCCTTGCGTGCCGTCGTAGCAGGCGACGATGTACCGCTCCATGCGCGTGGCTTTGTACTGGTACGCCTTCTCGATCTCCGGCACGAGCCGGTCGTGAATGCGGATCATGCACGCCTTGCGGATGTCCTCGTCGGGGATCTCAAAATCCTGCCGCCGCTTGTGGCCGTAGTCGTACATGCCGACGGTTTTGCCGTCCTTCTCGCGCATGAAGCCCGACTCGGTGCCGCCGTGTTGCTCGTACATCGCGATCAGCTTGCGGCAGAAGGCCGGTTCGAAGATGCGCGGTACGATCATCACAGGGGCTTGCGATTCCGCAACGTGCGGCTGGCCGAGCGGCGGCAGCGAATCGATCAACTGCAACAGTCGAGCGACATGCGTGGCCGGATTGTCGAAGGGGATCGTCGTCAACGTGCGCAGCCGGGGATCGAGCACGACCGTGTGCGCGACAAACTTCTGCAAGCCGGTGTTCGGATCGAGCTGCAAGGCTCCGTATTCCGAGGCCAACTTCCGGTCGAAGTCCCAGAAGAAACGCAGGCCGGGGATCTGCTCCTGCAAGCGGGCCTGTTGCTGATCGAGCGGATCGTTGCTGACTCCAAAGAACGTGACCACGTCGTCCGTGAACCGCTCGCGAGCCTGCCACAACTCGTCCAGAATCCGGCGGCTATCGGGTCGAGCGGCCGATTCGAAGAACGACAGCACGACGTACCGGCCGGCGACGGTGTCGAAATGAAAGTTCGCATTCGCTGCGGTCGGTGCCGAGAACCAAGGTGCCGGTTCGCCAAGAGTCAGCAGTCGCTTGCGCATGAGGTCGTTCCTTCGTCTCGTTCACGGCAAGGCCGCACGTTGTGAGTGGCGGTAATTAACGGCCTGGTTCGCAGTGTCACAGAGAGCTTTCTGACAAACGCGAAAGCGACGTTCAGCCCCTCCATGCGACGGGGCGCTTCGCCAGAAACGCGGACATCCCTTCCTGAGGTTCGCCGGTTCGATAGCACTCGGCAAACGCGTGAGCCTCTGCGTCGTACTGCGCAGCTAGATCGATTCCGTCTGCCGCATGCTGTCGCAGCAGATGCTTGACTCGCTGCCGAGCTTGCGGACCACGAGTCAGAATCTGCGCGATGCGAGCTTCGACTTCGCCGCTGAATTTGTCAGCCGGAAAGACGGCGTCGACGAGTCCAATCCGCAACGCTTCGTCGGCCGCGATCAATTCGCCGGTCAGAATCAGCCTCCGAGCGACTGCCGCGCCCAGCAAGTGAGCGGCTCGCACCGTTCCACCCCAGCCGGGGAGAACTCCGATGGACGTTTCTGGCAAACCGATCTTCGCACCCTCGGCCGCGAATCTCAGATCGCACGCGAGGACCAATTCCGTCCCGCCGCCAGCGCACGCTCCGTGAATCGCCGCGATCGTCGTCTGCGGGAGATTCTCAAGGGCGCTCATCAACTGCTGCCCAGCGCGGGAATCTTGGAGAGCGCCGGCTTCATCCAGCGAACGCAGTTCATCGATGCTCGCTCCCGCAATGAACGTGCGGCCCTCACCGGCGAACAGGACAACGGAACAATCCTCGGTCGCGACTTGCTCAACCGTTTCCAGCAACCGCCGTCGCGTCTCGGCCGAGAGGATCTGGATGCCCTTCTCGCCCCGCAGCGTGATGCGAGCGACGGGACCGTTCAACGACAGATCGACTTGCGTGGTCATGGTCACACTCCTCGCCGGAAGTGTGCCGGTTACTCAGCCAAGCGTCCATCGCGCAGGCGCAGGATCTGGTCGTCCGGTCGGATGAACGTCGGATCGTGGGTCACGACGATGACGGTCGCCTGCTGCTGATCGCGCAGGTCGCGGAGCAGTCGATACACCTCGGCTCCCGTCTGACTGTCGAGTTCACCAGTCGGTTCGTCGGCCAAGACCAGCTTCGGCCGCTTGAGCAACGCCCTCGCGATGGCCACGCGCTGTTGTTCGCCACCGGAGAGTTGATTCGGTCGATGATCGAGCCGCTCACCTAGTCCCACGACTTTCAACAGTTCGATCGCGCGAGATCGCAATTCCACCGACACTCCACGGGGCAAGAACGGAACCAAGACGTTGTCGACGGCGTTGAGGTTGCTCAGCAGATTGAAGCTCTGAAAAACGAAGCCGACTTGCTCGCGCCGATAAGTGTTTCGCTGACTGGATGACATGCCACGCAGGCGAGTACCGGCAATCGTGATCTCGCCGGTGGTCGGCTCGTCGAGTGCTCCCAGCAATTGCAGCAGTGTGCTCTTGCCGCTGCCGGACGGACCGAGCACGAATGCAAACGAAGCGCTCGGTAATTCAAACGACAAACCGCGCAGGGCGGCGACTTCGTGCGGACCTCGGCGATATGTCTTCGTGACGTTGTGAAGCTGAATCAAATCCGAACCGACGAGTTTTTAGGAAAAAAATGCCTGTTTCTGCGGTGTATTTAGTGATCGCTCGCCATGCTCGTCTAGCCTCAGGTCGTGGCAATTCATCGGACTCACTCGTGGTTAACGGGGCGATTCGCCGAACGATGCGACTATGAGACTTGGATTCTCGAAGGACGGCGTGAAGGAGTAACGACGATTCGATGCCGCGCAGGCCTGATGTTGCCTGTGTCGGCCGCGGCAATCGGGCGGAACCAATCTTCCGAACTCTTTGACCCGCTTGCCCACGCGAATTCCTCAGGTTAGTTTTTCATGCAGTTCGCCAAAATCTCGGAGACTCGTTTCATGACGACATTCGCCGCGCCCACGTCGCCCGGAGCCTCGCAGCCAAGGGATCGCGAGTTCTTTGATCGCGAGCTGAATACGTTCATCCCGCCGAAGGTTTTCGACGCGCATTGCCATTTGTGGCTGGAGGACGAAGTACAGTTTCGGCTCCCCGGCTTCAGCGGAGACGTCGACGCGAAGGAATACCTGCGGCTGATCGACGACTTGCATCCGGGCCGGACTCAGGGGGCCTTGTTTCTCTCGTTCGCGACTCCGACGAATCCGGAAGGACAACATCGGATGAACGAATTCGTTGGCCGCGAGACCGCGAGCAACTCGGCATTTCGCGGTGAGTTCTTTGTCCGTCCGGAAGACGATCCCGAATGGGTGCGACAAGAAGTGCGGCGGCTGAAACTACACGGACTGAAGTGCTATCACACGTTCTCGCCGACGAAGCCAACCTGGGAGGCGGACATTCCCGACTTTCTGCCGGAGCGGTTGGTGAAGGTTGCCGATGAGGAAGGCTGGGTCATCACGTTGCACATGGTCAAATCGCGAGCCGTCGCCGACCCCAGCAACATCCATTGGATTCGGCATTACTGCGAGCGATACCCGAACATGAAGTTGATCCTGGCCCATTCGGCCCGCAGTTTTCAGCCGGCTCACAATTTGGAAGGGCTGCTCCAGCTCACCGGACTCGACAACTTGTATTTCGATACGAGTGCCAACTGCGAACCGATCGCACATCAGGCGATCATCCGCATCATCGGCCACAAGAAGTTGATGTACGGCTCGGACCTGCCGGTCAGCCACATGCGCGGGCGATCGCTCTCAGCGGCCGATTCGTTCTTGTGGATTTATGGCGACACACCAGTGTGGGGTGAAAAGCATCAGCAAGTGCATCCAGTGCTCATTGGCCTGGAACACCTTCGTTCGTTGAAATGGGCCTGCTGGTCCGAACGGCTCAGTGACGCGGCGGTCGAAGATATTTTCTGGAACAATGCCGCCGGATTGTTGAGTGTTTCCTAACCGAAATCGTAAAGCTTGTTGTTCCGGTGCCATCGAGGCGATGCCGAGAACTTCGGAAGTGCGGACCATCTTGCAGGAAGCTGCACCCACTGATGTCTTGAAGTGCAGATCATGCGTCATTCAAGTTACGGTGCCTTGGCCGCTTCTTTTTTCTCACCCGCCAACTGCGCCTTCAGATACGCCAGCGCGTCTTTCAATTGACGATCCTTGAACTCGACCTTCGGACCCGCACCACCAATCACGTCGCGCTGGCGGCGGTATTCGAGGTACTCTTGCATCTCCTGCTGAGTCACTTCGATCTTGTGGTCCGCATCCGGGCCGACTCCCCATTCCTCGTCATCCTTCGCACCGGGGAACTTGTGAATGTTGCGACCGCTTGGCCGAAGATATTGAGCTGTTGTCAGCTTCAACGCACTGGCTCCACTCTCCAGTTCGATGACGTTCTGCACGCTCCCTTTGCCCCATGAGCGTTCGCCGACGACGACCGCTCGTTTGTGATCTTGCAGCGCGGCACTGACAATCTCGCTCGCTGACGCGCTGAAACGATTCACCAGGATCGCCATTGGAAAACCAGAGAACGTCCCTTCTTTCTCGGCACTCCAAACGCGATTGTCGGTGTTGCGGCCTTTGACGCTGACAATCGTGCCGCTTTCCAAAAACAGATCCGCGATCTTCGTGGCTTGCCCCAACAGCCCGCCGGGATTGAATCGCAGGTCAAGCACCAGCCCCTTCATCTCTTCCTTCTTCAGAGCATCGAGAGCCTCTTGCAACTCCTCGGCGCTGCGACGTCCGAAGTGCGTCAGGCGGATGTACCCGATTTTACTCTCGGCATCGACGAAGAAATTCCAACTGTCGTCCGGCTTGTGCGTGTCACCGAGCACCGTCGCGACTTGAATCAACGCTCGCGTAATCTTGAGCTGTTCGATCTTGTCCGAGCCGGCGTGTTGCACACCAAGTGACACTTCCGTCCCCGGCTTCCCCTGCAATGTTTTGACCGCCTCTTCCAGCGTGATCCCTTCCGAGGATTTTCCTTCGACTTCCATGATGAGGTCGCCGGACTTGATCCCCGCCTTGTAGGCCGGCGTGCCGGGCAGCGGAGTCATCACCATCAGCCGCTTCGATTTCTGGTCCATCTGCACTTGAATGCCGATGCCGCCGAACTCCTGCTCGACCTCTTGGTTGAAGCGTTTCAATTCTTCCGGGCTGATGTAGTTCGAGTACGGATCAAGCTGGGTGACCATGCCTCGAATCGCCGCCTGAATGAGCTGCCTGCGGTCGACGTCTTTGACGTAGTTCCGCTCGATCTGCTCGAACGTGTCGGCGAAAAGCCGCATCAGTTCATAGTCTTCGTCCCGCTTGGCATCGGCCTTCGATTTGTCGTCTACGGCCTTTTGGTCGACAGCGGCTTTGTCCTTCGGCGGATCATCCGCGTGTGAAGAGACGAACGAGACAGTCAGTCCGAGCAACACCGAACCGAACAGCAACCAAGAGAAGCGACGCATGAGAATGTCCCAACTTGCGAGGGAATGATCGTATCCGTGATCTGTCATCGAACGCTTTGAGGTGGCGATGAACCACACTCCGAAGTCGCGAAGGAGTCTAGGACAAGCGATTTCTCGAAACAAGCGGGCTTAGCTGGACGTCGGCGCGAACGGACGCGGCGATGACGTGAACGTAGCCGCCTCGCTCCCGCGAGGCGGAGCCAACACCAGAGGCTCACCCACTCAGGCAAAGTCCAACCCAATTTGTTGCCAACTCAACTTAGATCTGCCTCGCGGGAGCGAGGCAGCTACGTTGCCACGCTCGGAACAAGCGTGACACTAAAAGGAAAGGCATGCTCGGTAGCTGGCAATCGTTTGCCGCGCGGCCTCGTCCGAGTCCGGCAACGGCAGCACTTCAGCCGACAGATACCCGTCGTAGCCGATGCGCCGCAATGCTCCGATGATCGGCGACATCGGCGTGTGCCCGAAGCCGACCGCTCGGCGATTGCTGTCGGCGAAATGGACGTGCCCGACGTGCGGTCCAACCTCGCTCAAGGCTGTCGCGATGTCCGGCTCTTCGATGTTCATGTGAAACAGATCGCACAGCAGCTTGACGTTTTTGGCCTTCAGCGAGCCGATCAACTTCACGCCGTCAGCGACCGAGTTGATCAAGTTGGTCTCGTACCGATTGAGCGGTTCGATCAGCAGCGTCGTGCCATGATCGGCCGCTCGCGGCGCGAGTTCATCCAGAGCTTCGGCCAACCAGACGAGGTGTTGCTCGTGACTGATTCCGCCGTCGGTCCGGCCTTGCATCGAGCCGATGATCGCCGGCGCTCCGAATGCCCCCGCAACGTCGATGATCTCGCGAATGAACGCTCGCGCTCGTTGCCGCACCGCTTCGTCGTGATCGGTCAGTCGCAGTTTCTTGACGACCCAACCCGCACCCGTTCCCATCGCCGCGAGTCTCAGCCCGTGTCGATCGAGACAATTCCGCAGCAAGCAGAGATCCAATTCCGACGCCGAACGAGGAAACACCTCGACCGCATCAAACCCCAACTCTGCCGCCTTGGCACAACCAGCCGCCAGGTCATGCCAGAACACAAACGGCCCGCCCGACGCTTCTGGGACCAAAGAAATCGTGACCGCAGATCGCATGAGGTTGTGCCCGTGTTGGAAGTGGTTGGGACCGCATCGCCTCGTAACATTCGTCCGGATTGTGTCCATCCGCGCCGCGTTGTCGAGCGATCCGAACCCGTCCGGAGTTCGGCTTCCCATCCCCAATTTCAGCGACTATAAACCCGCCCCACGTCGCTGCTCCGCGACGTCCCGCCGCCGTAGCTCAGTTGGCAGAGCGACGCTTTCGTAAAGCGTAGGTCCTCGGTTCAAGTCCGAGCGGTGGCTTTGATTCAGACAGTATTCACGGACTCGCAAACGCCCTCATTTCCTCGCAGGAGATGAGGGTTTTTCGTTTGTCGACTGGAAGCCGGCTTGAAACCCATGGGTGAACATGACCCACGTTGAGAAACCTTGAGTTTTGCTGGAGCGGGTAACGCCCATCGGCACGCCAAGACGTTAATGATCTTGACGTTGATCACAATATCCATTGGCGAACCGGTGGCGGTTAGGCCCCGGACGGCGTGGGACCGTCGAACCCAAGCCGATTGCGTTGCCGAATCATCCGCGCCGAGCGCGGCTTGCCAACGGCAAGAAGACAGAGGGCTGACGCCCGGCGGCGAGAGGCTCGCGGCGGGGGAATTCAGCGCGAGCGAGGTTTGGCGAGACGCTGTTTGAGTTCCGCGATTTGACGCGGATGCTCGAAGCCTGTGTTGTGGCAGGCTCTGCATCATGGAGCCGGTGCCAGCGGACGCTGGAGGATTGGCGCGGTGTCCGCCGGAATCGTTAGCATCCGAGCCACGTAGGGTCGCAGATCGGCGGGGAGCTTGTGTAACTCGCGTTCGTTCACAGTCCATTCTTCGAGATTTCGGCGCACCGTGACCTTGGCTGGCTGGCTTCCATTGCGAGTCACAGTCACAGAGACATTGTCCGGCAGGGGATCAGCCGCAACGAGTCCCGGCGGGCGCAGCATCACCGCGTACATGGGCCAGTCCAAGAGCACATAGTCATCGAGGCTGCTGCTGACTCGTGAGCAATGCCGACTGGCCCCATAGACCGGCAACGGTCGAAAGGCGGGAGTGACGTCGCGTGTTTGAGCCTCACCATTGCGCAAAAACTTGATCTGCATGGGGCCACCACTACGAGCCGCAGGGAGCACCGCCCCGCTGAGATCGCTGAGCTGCCTCAACACGATTGTCGTTCCGCCGGCCACCGCATCCAGGAGCAGATCATCTTTGGCGAACCCCGCCGTGTGTGCCGGAGTGCCGGCGTTCAGATCCAGCACGAGCAGGCCCGCATCACCCAACTTCAATTGGCTGCGCAGAGCCGAGCTTGCCGGCGCGACGCGCAGACCCACCCAGTATTTTCGTTCGTCCGGAATAACGAACGGCGTCGGCACAACGACCTCTGGCTGTGCGATCGAGACCACCGGCTGTGCTGCTGGGACCACTGACTGTGTGGTCGGGACCACCTGACGTGGCGACGGTAATTCACTCTGGCCCGGAGGTGCCGCGTCGTTTCTTGCTGGCGTGAATACCGCGCCGCTGAGGATCACTACGAAAATGAATGTCATTCGAGAGCACATCGCTTTTTGCATGATGACCTCCGTTCGGGCACTTCTTTGCCATGATCCGTCCAAGACAGCAGACGCTGAATCATTTGCAGCAACCGCAATGCCCATTTGGATGTTCTCCGCCGATACCGACTCGTTGACCGCAGGGCTGATGCCCAACAGCTTGCCAGCGGCGAGAGGCTCGCGGCGTGGAAGTTCAGCGCGAACGCAGTTCGGCGACCCTGGAGTGGGGTGGCTCGACACCGCCCTCCATCCATTTGGAATGACAAGGTCGATGGTTCCAACAACGAGGGCCGCCAGTCAACTCTCTCGTCACGCTGCTTGGACTCTGAGGGTCGAGGTTCCAATCAAATGGAGGGCTGCGTCGAGCCGCAGCACTCCAGGGCGGCGCTGTGCGCGGGTCTCCCGACCCCGTACTTGGACGACCGCAGGTCTCCCGCGATTCGGGGGAGACCTGCGGTCCAGCGAAGCGGCGGGGTCGGGAGACCCGCGCCGAGCGCGGCTCGCCAACGGCAAGAAGACAGAGGGCTGACGCCCAGCGGCTCGACAGCGGCGAGAGGCTCGCGGCGGGGGAAGGCAGCGGGCCGGTCGAATGCAGGGCGATTGCGCGATGCTGGGTAACTTGCGATAGTTGCGTGATGGCGATTTGAGAAGTCGGCTTGGCAGGATGCTGGGCGATCAAATGGCGTTCGTGTTTCAGGATGAGCATCGTGTCCCAAAGTGTGCGTGTGGCGATCAAGGATC
>CAMDPK010000217.1 GCA_945904015.1 Candidatus Kuenenia stuttgartensis
ACCCACCAGCATTCTCGCCAATCGCGGTGGGTCTCGATGACTCGACCCACCCTACATTTCAAACCGAGCCGGCTCGATGATTTCGGTTTCCGACATCCGTTCGCGCGACATCCGGTTTCATTACGACCTGACGACCGCGTTCTATCGGCTGCTGTGGGGCCAACACATCCATCACGGGCTGTGGGAACCGGAGCACGGTCAAGTGACCGGCGACTCCCCGCTCGCGGCGCAGATTCATCTGATCAACACACTGGCGACGAAAGCGTCGATCAGTGCGGGCCAACGAGTGCTCGATGTCGGCTGCGGCATGGGCGGCTCGTCGATTCATCTGGCTCGTGAGCGAAACTGCGAGGTCACCGGCATCACGCTCAGTCCGGTCCAGAAGGCGTGGGCCACGACGTCGGCCGCGTTCAGTGGCGTTCGTCGGCGAACTCGGTTTCGTCGCGCGGATGCCGAACGGATTGAATTTCCCGCCGGCCAGTTCGATGTCGTGTGGAGCGTCGAATGCACGGAGCATCTCTTCGACAAGCCGGCGTTCTTTCGCAAAGCAGCGACGTGGCTGAAGCCTGGCGGACGCATGGCGATCTGCGCGTGGTTGGCCGGCGAGAAGTCCGACACTCCTGACGGTCTCCAGCAAGTTCGCCAAGTCTGCGAGAATTTCCTGTGCCCGTCACTCGGCAGCGAAGTGGACTACGTCGATTGGATGACGGCCGGCGGATTGGAAATGATCGAGGTCGCCGATTGGACCGACCAAGTCCTCGCGACGTGGGAGATCTGCGAACGCCGAGTCCGTCGCACTGGAATGCGGTGGCTCGCGAAGCTGGTCGATCGCAACACGCGGAATTTTCTCGATCACTTTGAGACGATTCTGAACGCCTACCGCTCGCGAGCGATGGGCTATGGCTGCTTTGTGGCACGGAAGCCGTGAACCTTGGAGGCTGCATCAAGCCGCAGCACTCCAGGATGTGAACAGCGCGGCTTCGATCGTCAATCCGGGGCCGAACGCGAGGGCGACGCACGGTCCCGTCACCGCTTGCTGACGCATTCGGTCGAGGATGAACAGGATCGTCGGCGACGACATGTTGCCGAAGTCCGCGAGCACCGACTCGCTGACCGCCCATTGATCGCGCCGCAAGCCGAGTGCGTCGCCCGCTGCTGTCAGAATTCGCGGGCCGCCGGGATGAAACGCCCACGAGCGAATCTCGTCGAGACTCAGCCCGCGCGAGCCGAGCCATTCGCTCAGCCACGACCGCAGATGCTGCTTGATGAGTTCCGGCACGCGAGCTGAAAGCGTCATCTGGAAGCCATGATCGCGAATCCGCCACCCCATGTCGTCCAGCGTGTCCGGCAGCACGACCGAACCGGAGGCGAGCAATCGCCAGCCCGCCGAAACGTTATCGTGTTGCGTCAACACAACGGCCGCCGCACCGTCGGCGAACAGCGCGTTCGAGACGATGCGATCGGGGGACCAGCCGTATTGATGATGCAGGCTGCACAGTTCGACGCAGCACAGCAGCACGTTCGCGCGCGGATCGGCTTTCAGAAACGCATCGGCGACCCGCAGTCCGTTGAGCGCTCCGTGACAGCCCATGAATCCGACGTGCGTTCGAGCGACGCTCGGCGACAGCCCGGCCGTTTGCAGCAACTCGATGTCGAAGCCGGGAGCGTGAAAGCCGCTGCAACTGACTGTCACGAGGTGCGTGATATCGGCCGCATCGAACTTTGCATCGGCAAACGCTCGTCGAGCGGCCATCGTGGCAAGTACCCCCGCGTGCTGTTCGTAGGACCGCATTCGTTCGGAGGTCGTCGGGCCGAGCGGATGCTCCGCGCTGCGTGGTGAGTACGTCGATTGCCGAACGCCGTCGGACTCTCCGCTCGATTCCAGCACGACGCTGTGCCGGCGTCGGACTCCCGTGCGGCGATACAGCTCACGCAGCACGCGAGCTTGGTCCTCGGTGTCCGCGTTGAACGGCTGCACGAGTGCCGCAGCATCGGCCTGAGCAATCGAATGCTCCGGCAAGGCCAGGCCGAATCCGCGAAGCCAGCTCGGCATGATTGAGTCCTTTCAACCGCAGCGAGTGATCGCCAGTGATTGCGGCGTCGGTAAGCTGACGCCGCGAATGATGGGCTGCAAGAGCCTCGGCATTTTCGGCAGCAGAAACATGGCCAGCCGCACGCACGTCGGCGACTTGAGAAGTGCGGCGAGTATCCGGCAGGTACGCTGTCGCCGTCGCACAAGTCGCGAGTGCTCGCGAGACCATGCGTTCGCGAGTGATGGCTGCTCCGCCGCCGGCGGGTCGCACGCCGTGCTTGCCAACGGCGCGACCGCGACCGCCGAGGCCAACGCCCAACCGATCCCTTCGCCGGTGAACGGCTCGACGTATCCCGACGCATCGCCGAGCACGAACAATCGCTCGGCCGCAACCGGCATTGTCGAACGTGTGAGCGCAGGTGTGCCGAGCCACTCGGCCTCGGCCATCGCCGGGATCGCTGGAAATCCCGCGTGATGCAGCACGTTGGTCGCCGCGCCTGCCGGCCCGTTTGAGTCGCGCACGAGTCTGGCGTCAAACGCCGCCGCGATGTTCAACGCGCCGCTCTCAACACGCACCAGTCCGACGTATCCACCGCGACCGACCGCCATGTGAATCACGCCGGGAACGTACTCGGTCGGAAACTCCGTGACTTCGCAGCCAGCTCCGATGCGCGACGACCGCGCTGACTGATCTTGAATCTCGCTGATGTCGCACAGACTCGGATGTCCCAAACCGTCGGCTGCGAGAACGACTTTCGCAGTCAAAGTGCTTGTCGCCGATGAATCGTTGACGGACACGGTTCGCGTCCCGACAACGTCGCATGGGCCAACCGTGGCGTTCACGCCGTCTTGAAACGTGACTCCCGCGCGAATCGCGGCGTCCACGAGCTTCTGATCGAGCACCGTTCGTGAGATCGCTCGGCCGCTCGGAAGCGGCAGGCTCAAGCGACGCGATCCTGATCGCAAATCAAAGCCGGTCAGCTCAGAGTCCCGGTTCTTGGGCAGGATGTCCGCGAGGCCGATTTGTTCCAACAACATCACGGCGGAATGATTCAAGCATGCCCCGCAAACCTTGCGGCGCGGAAAGCGTTTCTTGTCGAGCAACAAAACGCGACGACCACTGAGCGCGAGTTGCCGCGCTGCGACCGATCCAGCCGGGCCGGCTCCGATGACGATCGCATCCCAGTCGGTCGTCATGATTGTCTCCAGGTGAGCAAGAAGCGTTGCGGCCAATGTCGCGAGATCGTCGTTCCGCTCAAACCAGTTTGCTGACAAAGTTGCAACGCTTCGTCCGGCGTGAAAGCTCCTGCGACCGACAGCGGCCCGTCGACATGCACGATCCGCGACCGCGACAGCAGCCGCGTGCCGATGACAGCCAACAAATATCCGCGGCGGCTGCGGACCAGATCGTTGACCAACACCGCTCGCCCTGCTTGCGACATCGACCGCAAGACGCTGACCGCGTCCGCTTCGTCGAGATGATGCAGAAACAACGAACAAATCACGGCATCGAACCGCGCGGGGAGCGGCTCTTTCAGAACGTCGTGGCGAAAGAACTCGATCTCGGCCTGAGCCTGTTTCGTGCGACTTCGAGCGATCGCGAGAGCGGTGTCGCTGAAGTCGCATCCGGCCATTTTCAGAGCGACTCCTTCGCGGCGAGCACGCTGCACGAGCGCGACCGTCACATCGCCGCCGCCGCAGGCGACATCCAAAACGCGCAGTGGCGAGCCGTGTTGTTCGCGAGCCAGTTCTCGCAGAGTCGGCCAGAAGATCGCTGCACTCCGGCTGAACCAGTTGACTCGCGCCAAGCCACGCAACGCGCGGTCGTGCTCATCCGCATCGAGCCCCGGCTGATCCATCAATTCCGGTTGCAGATTCCGTCGTGCGATCCCCCGCAACAGTCCCACGGCGTGTCTCCGTTGCGCATCGAAGCGTTCCGATTCACACCAGCACGACGCGCTAGCGAGTGGTCCGGACAAAAATCACTCGCTTGCGCGTCGTGCTAATGTTCCCAGAGATCGTTTGGCCGGCTCCTGATTTCACGGCTTCGCCGTCTGCCCTTTGAACAACTTGCGATCGATGCGGGCCAGGAACGGGGTCCAACTGGAGCCGGTGTTCGGGTCGTCGGCGATGGTACGCGCGAACTCGTGGATCTTGGCGTCGAGATTGTCGAGGTGATGCAGTGCGATCGCTTCGGGAGTCATCGGCAGGCGGACGGCTCCGTGCTCGTACGAGCCGTGATGGCTGGCGATCATGTGCTTGAGCCGCAACGCGATCTCGGTCGGGAACGATTCGTTGGTCAGCCGTTCGACTTCGGCGATTTTCTCCGTGAGCATCTCGATGCCGATGATGAGATGGCCGAGCAACTGTCCCTCGTCGGTGTAGACAAAGGCGTTGTCGAGGCTCATCTCGCGGACCTTGCCGAGGTCATGCAGGAAGATGCCGGCCAGCAGGACGTCGAAGTTGACGGCCGGGTACAGGTCGCGGATTCGCTTGGCGGTCTCCAGCATGTTGACGATGTGCTCGACCAATCCGCCGCGATAGGCATGATGCGTTTTGACACCGGCGGCGGCCTTGGAAAGATCGTCCATCAGTTCGTCGTCGATCAGGAAGCATTCCATGAGCGCTCGCAGTTGCGGGTGCTCGATCGACAACAGCAAGTCGCGCAGCTTGCGGAGCAAGGCTTCGACGTCGGCGTTCGGGCGCTGCTCGAAGTCTTCCGGGTTGAGGATGTTGGCGGGGACGGTCCTGATCTGCGTCAGGATCATCTGCATGTTGCCCTGATGGAGCTGCACTCGGCCGCAGACTTTGACGAAGTCGCCGGCGTTGACGTTGGCGAGGGAATCCTCGACGACGTTCCACATCAGGCCGGACATGGCCCCCGTGCGGTCGCGCAACGAAGCGAGCAAAAAAAGATTCGCTTGCCGGTTGGCTCGAAGCTGCTTGTCCGCCAGCAAGTAAACTTCTTCGACGGAATCGCCGTCCTTCAACTCTTTCAAAAACTGCCGAGCCATGAGTGAAGCCTTCTAAGGTTGCTCAGCGTGTTGCGAGCGACCGGGCGGATATTAGGGGCGATCCGAAAACGAAAGAAGGCCGGCGAATGTTGTCGCCGGCCTGCGTGATTTTCGGAGGATGGGCACTCCTGCCCGTCTGCTTTTTTGTTCGCGGCAGAAGACGGGCAGGAGTGCCCATCCTCCGATTACTTCGTCGCGCAATTCGGGCCGGGTTGACCAGCCGTGCAGGTCGGACAAGTTGGCTGCGGGCAGACCGGAGTGCAAACCGTGTACGGCACTTGGCGGCAGACGACTCGCGGCACGCAGTAACTTTGCTTGACCGGGACTTGGCGAGGCACACATCGAGTGCGCGTCTCCATGCGGGTGTACGGCACTTGTTTGCAGACCGTGTACGGCACTTTGCGAGTGCAGGTCTGGGTTGTCGTCGTGCAGGTCGTGTACGGCACCTTCTTCGTGTAGCACTTCTCTGTCCACGAGCAGGTGACGTACGGCACTTTGCGAGTGCGACACTCTTGTCGGGTCGTGCAAGTCGTGTACGGGACTTTGCGAGTCCGCGTCTCGGTCGTCATCGAGCAAGTCGTGTACGGCACTCGGCAAGTCCGAGTCTCTTGAGTCATCGTGCAGGTGGTGTACGGCACTTTGCGAGTGCAATTCTGCGACACAGTGCGGCAGACTTGGTACGGCACGCGGCAGGTTCGAGTCTCCGGAATCCAGCGTGTGCAGCAGACCGCTTGCTTGACCGTTTTTGGGCACCACACCTTGCGGCAGCAAACCGTTGGCGGGCACTGCACTTGAACGGTGCGGCAGCAACCGGGCTTGTAAGTGCAGCAGCCGGTGCAGGAGTCTTGGCTCCAACATCCAGGATCTTGGACGCACTTGTTCATGACCGGGCCGGGGACGCACTCGCTGACGGTCTTCCATTCGCCGCTGCAGACATCGACGTATTTCGTCTCGGTGCAAGGGCGGCAAACGGTGTAGCAGACGTCTTTGTAGCACGTCTCGGAAACAACTTTGCAGGTCGTGTAGCACTCATCGCGCCAGCACGTTTGCACGCAGGGTTTGCAGACCGTGTAGCACTGATCTCGATAACAAGTTTGATAGCACGGTTTGCAGACGTTGTAGCACTCGTCGCGCCAGCAGGTTTGCGTGCAGGGAACGCAGACGGTGTAGGTCTCGTCGCGGTAGCAGGTTTGATAGCACGGCACGCGCATCGTGCAGGTCTCGTCGCGCCAGCAGGTTTGAGTCACCGGGCGGCAGACGGTGTAGCACTCGTCGCGATAGCAGGTCTCATAGCAGGTCCGGCTGCAGCAGACGGGAACTTGCTCGCACTGCTGATCGTAGACCGTCTGGTAACAGATTTTTTCGCAGCGGTCCCACACGACTTCCTGGACCGTCTTGTAGCAAGTCGTGCATTGCTGCTGGGCTTGGCAGAGATCGCCGCAAGGCGCGCAGGTCGAGGTCGGGCAGCAGTTGTAGCTGGCCGCACCACAATATCCCGCATGTGCGATTGGAGCTCCCGCCAGCAGCAGGAACAACACGCACAACATGATCCACGCGTTGCGTTTCATCGCAATCACTCCTCACTCATCGTCGCGGTGCATTTTTGAGTCGGCGGTTCGTCCTGCTGGGCATGCGCACGAAAACTTGAGCGAAGCTCAAACTTTCGCGATGACGACACGACTCAGGCGCAATGCCTTCGTCGATGTCCTTCGTCAGAGCGAACTCCCTCCCTGGAGATGGTCCTGTGACCAATGCCTGACACCGTGGACTCACTTGAGTCCTACTCACTCGTCGTCATCGTCAATCGGCATGCGGCCGCTGAAGACTGTGCCCAAAGCCGACCGCTGTTGGCGGTTCACAGCCGAAAAAGCTGGCGCAGCTTCACTGACCGCTACAACTCATCCGGTCGCACCGGCGAGCGGCAAGAACTGCTGTAGACTGGACGCCCACGTCCGGTCTCTCAGACGTAGGCGTCCGAGAGACGAGCCGTACTCACTTCGGCTCATCAACAATCGTCTCGAACGCAAGCCGGCTGAGCAGCATCTCTGGCCGCTCTTCGATGACCAGCAGGCTGCGATGCTTCGGCTTGATGAAGCCTTCCTGCACGGCGTGATCGACCAACCGCACGAGCGGGTCGTAGTAACCGCCGACGTTCAGCAATCCAGTCAGCTTGCGATGCAGACCCAACTGCGACCACGTCACGACCTCAAAGAATTCTTCGAAGGTTCCGAACCCGCCCGGCAAAGCGACAAAGGCGTCCGACAATTCGGCCATCAACGCCTTGCGAACGTGCATCGAAGCGACGACGTGCATTTCGGTCACGCCGGGGTGCAGCAGTTCTTCGGTCGCCAGCGATTCCGGGATGACTCCGATGACCTCGCCACCCTCGGCCAGCACGGCATCGGCGATGACTCCCATCAGCCCGATGCTGCCGCCGCCGTAAACCAAACCGATCCCCTGGCGGACCAGCAGTTGTCCGAGTTCGACCGCCGCCGCGCGGTACCGCTCGTCCGTTCCGACTTTCGACCCACAGAACACACACAACCGCCGCAAGCTCATGATTTTTCCTTCTACGGACACGCTGAGGCCGCAGAGTTTGAAAACTTGCGGGCCACACTGCAAACTGCTGCCGTGTTTCCGGAATTGCCGAACTTCCTCCGTTTGCTCAAGGAACTCCCGCCATGTCTCGCCGCCTCAGCCGACGTCATTTTCTGGGAACCTCCGCCGCCGCGACCGCGTGGTGGGTCGGCATGTCCGATCGCAGCTTCGCTCAATCGAAGTCCCCGAACGAGAAACTGAACTTGGCGATCGTCGGCGTTGCCGGCAAAGGGGGCGACAACGTCAACCATCTCGAAAGCGAGAACATGGTCGCGCTGTGCGACGTCGATCGCAACAATCTCGGCAAAGCGATTGAGCGGTTTCCCAACGCGACGAAGTTCGAAGACTACCGCGAGATGTTCGACAAGATGACCGACAAGATCGACGCGGTCGTGGTCTCGACCGCCGATCACACGCACGCCCCGCCGAGCGCGTTGGCGATCACGCTGGGCAAGCACGTCTACTGCGAGAAGCCGCTGGCGCACACGGTTCGCGAAGCACGCGTGCTGGCGGGACTCGCCAAGAAGCACAAAGTCGCCACGCAGATGGGGACGCAGATTCATGCCGGCGACAACTACCGCCGAGTGGTCGAGGTCATTCAAAGCGGCGCGATCGGCCCGGTGCGTGAGGTCTTTAACTGGTGCAACAAAGGTTGGTCCGATGGCCGCTTCGGAACTTCGAAGCCGGCACCGGCGCATTTGAATTGGGACATCTGGCTCGGCCCGGCCAAGCAGCGCGAGTTCTGCGAGGGCATTCATCCCGCCAACTGGCGACGTTTCTGGGAATACGGATCCGGCACGTTCGGCGACATGGCCTGTCATGTCATGGACCTGCCGTTCTGGGCGCTCAACCTGCGGTATCCGACCTCGGCCGCGTGCGAAGGGCCGGAGCTGCATCCCGACGGAGCACCCGCTTGGACGAAGTGCGACTTCGATTTCCCGGCTCGCGGTGACCTGCCGGCCGTGAAGTTTCATTGGTCGGACGGTGGAGCGCACCACGAACTGGTCAAGAACACGAAAGACCCTAGCGGCAAGTCGCTCAGCGAATGGGGACTCGGTGTTCTGTTCGTCGGCGACAAGGGAATGCTCGCCGCCGATTACGGCCGGTACGTCTTGCTGCCGCAGGACAAGTTCACGGACTTCAAAGCCCCGGAGAAGTCGATCCCCGCGTCGATCGGTCACTGGCGCGAGTGGGTGCAAGCCTGCAAGACTGGCTCGCCGACGACTTGCAACTTCGATTACTCCGGAGCGTTGACGGAAACGGTGCTGCTCGGCATCGTCGCGTTTCGTGCCGGAGCGAAACTTGATTGGGATGCCGCCGCGCTCAAGGCTCGCAACTCGTCGAAGGCGGATGCGTTCGTGACCAAGGAATACCGCAAAGGCTTCGAGGTCGCCGGACTGACATAATTCTGCGATCGGTGAGGTCGGGAGACCCGCGCCGAGCGCTAACAATCAACAACGAAAGACAACATGCTCAACATCTCGCAAACTGGTGCTTTGGATTTTCTGTCGCTGGGCGCTCTCGTGCATCGGCTCGACACCGGGATCATCCCGTTCCGCAAGGCGACGAAGTGCAACATCCATGTCAGCGGCGGCGAATTCAACGTCTCCGCCAATTTGTCTGACTGCTTCCGAATGAACACCGGCGTGGCGAGCGCGATGGTCGATTACCCGGTCGGCCACTTGATCGGCGAACGAGTCCGCGCGATGGGTGTCAAGCCGTTTTACAAACACTTCGAGCACGACGGCGTCACCGGTCCAAACATGGCCACGGTCTTCAGCGATCAAGGTTTGGGCGTGCGAGCACCCGTCGTGTTCTACAACCGTAGCAACGAGGCGGCCGCGCGGTTGAAGAAGGGGGACTTCGATTGGAAGTCGATCATGGCCGGCGGCGTGCGCTGGTTTCACAGCGGCGGCATCTTCGCGGCGCTGTCCTCGACGACTCCCGATCTGATCATTGAAGCGATGCAAGCCGCGAAGGCGGCCGGAGCGGTGGTCTCGTTCGATCTCAACTTCCGCGCGAAGCTGTGGCAAATCTCCGGTGGCTTGGAGACCGCTCAGGCGACGCTGCGAAAGATCTGCGCGAACGTTGATGTGCTGGTCGGCAACGAAGAGGACTTGCAAAAGGGACTCGGCCTGAAAGGACAAGATGTCGAGTCCAAGACGAAGCTCGACCCGGCCGCGTTCTTCGGCATGATGGATGACGTCGTCAAGCAGTTGCCGAACATCAAAGTCGTCGCCACGACGCTCCGCGAAGTCCACACGACCAACAGGCACGACTGGAGCGCGGTCTGCTGGATCGAAGGCAAGACGTATCAAGCTCCGACGTGTGAACTCGGCGTGTACGACCGAGTCGGCGGTGGCGACGGCTTCGCGGCCGGCTTCATTTACGGACTGCTCAAAGGCCGTGCGCCGGAAGAGGCCATCAAGCTTGGTTGGGCTCATGGCGCGCTGCTCACGACGTTCCCCGGCGACACCACGATGGCGACCGTCGATCAAGTCGAAGCCTTCGCGAAGGGTGGCTCCGCAAGAATTCAGCGGTAGCTTCGTGGGGCAGGTTTTCAACCTGCTCGGTCATGCGAAGGGCAGGTTGAAAACCTGCCCCA
>CAMDPK010000218.1 GCA_945904015.1 Candidatus Kuenenia stuttgartensis
CCCCGGTTACGCGGCAAGAACCGGGGCTAGCGCCGCGCGGCTCATTTTCGGAATGCGGATTAGTAGCGATCGAAGTCGTTCATCTCCGCTGACAACATGGCCGCGGCTTGGTGCTGTCGATCGGTCGGGATCGGCTTGAAGTCAAAGGCCACCGGCTGATCGCCGGGGACGTACAGCGCGGCTTTCCTGCTCTCGACGAGCAGGCGGTTCTTCCGCATCGCTTCGGCCGGAATGTTGACAGTCACTCGGGTGTGGTTGATCTGCAGCGAGCAGCGCACATTTCGAGTATCGACCTCGTCGAAGACGTACGGTCCGCACAGGTCCAACGTGAGGCGACGGCGATGAGGACGTTGCTGGCTCCGTGTTTGCCGAGTCGTTTTGGTTTGCTTGATCGTTGCGAACATGGCGGCTTCCTTTGCTTCGAGGAAATGGCGGTTGGTCATTCGCTGGTCGTGGAACTGTTCCACACGAGACCCAGCCAATTGCACTTCGAGTGCCAAGCACCGCGCGAAGAATTCTTTCTCAGTTCGATGTGCCGCGCGACAATGCGAAGTCAGCCCGGAACCTCGTGATTTCTTGACGCTTTGGCCGGTGTCGGGAAATCCGCACAGAAAAAGAGGATTAGCTCGCGGCTGAGAGATCGCACCCCTTCGACGGCGACGCGGGCTTCGCAAACTGTGCGAGCCACGCACAGCGACTTGCGCAAGCGATGCACAGAGGCGGCTCTGATTCGTGATCGAAATAACTTTGTGAATTGGATCAAGCTGCAATGAGCCGCAGGGTGCTAGCCCCGGTTCGAACGAGAAAAACCGGGGCTAGCGCCCTGCGGCTGATCGAGAAGATCGGCTATTCCAAGCCGAGCGTCCGCAACTTGGCCCGCAGGCCGTTGCGAGAAATGCCCAGGCGGCGCGCCGTCTGAACTTGGTTGCCGCCGCATTCGGCCAGCGTCATCCGCAGCAGTTCGCTGTCCAACAGGTCGTGCAGCGTTTGGTTGAGGTTGGCGTCCTCCGAGGCCAGCGCCGCTTTGACGGCATGCCCGATGTGAGTGCGGATGTCGCTGGAAGCCACCTGCTCCTCTGCCGAGCTTGCCCCCGCCGAATGCTCGGCAAACGAGGGTTTCAACTCGATGTCAGCCACGGTGACATGCGCGCCGCGACTGACCAGTGCGGCGCGGCGCACGACGTGTTGCAGTTCGCGAATGTTTCCGGGCCACGGGTATTCGCACAACATGGTCCATGCCGCCGGCTGAAGCGTGAGGTTCGGCCGTCCCATCTTCTTCGCGGCTTGAATCAGGAAATGCTCGACGAGCAGTTTGATGTCATCGGGCCCCCGCTGTCGCAGAGGCGGCAGGCGAATCGTCATGCCGTTCAGCCGGAACAACAGGTCTTCCCGGAATTCGCCTTCGCGCACACGGGCATCGAGGTCGCGGTGCGTCGCCGAGACGATCCGGACATCGACCTTGATCGGCTCATTGCCGCCGATGCGGACGATCTCGTGACTCTCCAGCACGCGCAGCAACTTCGCTTGGAGCATCGGCGGCATGTCGCCAATCTCGTCGAGAAAGAGGGTTCCGCCGTGGGCATGCTCGAAGCGTCCTTTGCGCAGCTTCTCTCCCGCGCCGGAGAACGATCGCGGTTCGTGTCCGAACAACTCGTCGTCGAGCAGGTTCTCGTTCAGCGCCGTGCAATTCATGGCGACGAATGGTCTGTTGCACCGAGGACTGTTGCTGTGGATCGCCTGCGCCACCAATTCCTTTCCGGTCCCCGTTTCTCCCTGGATCAGCACCGGAACAATGCTGCCAGCCACCTTGCCGATGAGCTTGTAAACATCCTGCATCGGCCGGCTATTCCCCAGCATTTGCAGCGCGGCTCCAGGAGCCGTATCGCCGGGCAGACGGACATGCTCTTTCGTCGATTGTTTCAGGGCGGCGGCTTCGCAGATTTTCGGTTCCAATTCATCGAGAAAACTGTCGAAATCGAGCAGCTTGACGACGTAGTCGAAGGCCCCCAAGTTCATCGCTTGAATGGCGGTATCGGCCGAGGGATCTCCGGTCATCAGGATCACCGGGATGTAAAATTCCCGCTCCTTCAGCCCGGCGAGGAATTCGATCCCCGACAACCCCGGCATCTTGTTGTCCAACAGCACGACGTCGTAATCGCCGTGAGCCAGCGCCGCCAAAACACCTTGGGTGCCTTCGAGACAATCCGCGCAGTGGCCAATCGACTCAAATGCCGTTCGCAAGAAACCGCTGAACTCAAGGTCGTCGTCAACCAGTAGGATTTTCACCACAGAGACTCCGTTTGCCTTGCCACGGACGAGTGTTCGCGTCGTCGGCTCCAGCATATCAGGTGCCACTCGATACCGTCTTCGATGGCGGAACTTGCCGGGTCTATCAGCCTCGTTGGCAGCCCGATACGATCAACCCGACAGACTCATCAGCCAGAACGTGCTGTCGCGTTCCGGCTGATTCGCCAGGAGTGACTCATGCACGAGTTGGCCATCACTCAGGACATCATCAATGTCGTCTGTGAACATGCTCAGGGGACGAAGATCAGACGCATCGTCCTGGAAATCGGCAAGCTCTCCGCCGTGTTGCCCGACGCCGTCCGGTTTTGTTTTGAATTGTGTGCCGAAGGGACTGCTGCCGAAGGGGCCGAATTGGAAATCATCGAACCATCCGGGCTGGCCCGCTGCCGAATCTGCGACAACCACGTCACCCTGGACCGGCCGATTGGACGTTGCTCGTGCGGCAGCACGGACCTGGAATGGATTTCCGGAGAAGAACTGAAGATCAAAGAACTGGAGGTGGCCTAAATGTGCCTCACTTGCGGATGCTCCGACAACGCACGCCCCATGCTGACCGACCTGCAGAGCGGCCAGACACAGAGTTTGCGGGCTGCTCACGATCACGATCACAGCCATGATCATGACCACGATCACAGTCACGACCACGACCACGACCACGACCACGAGATCGCGCCGGCCGTCACACAACAGCGCGGCAGAATCATCCGGCTCGAACAAGACATGCTGGCCAAGAACAATCTCCTGGCCGAGCGCAATCGAGGCTGGCTGATGGAGCGTGACATCTTGGCGCTGAACCTGATTAGCTCGCCCGGCGCAGGTAAGACGACGCTTTTGGAACGGACGATCCGAGACTTCGGGAGCAAACTGCCAATCAGCGTGATCGAGGGAGACCAGGCGACCCTCCATGACGCCGAGCGTATTCAGACCGCGGGGAGCAAAGTGGTGCAGATCAATACCGGCACCGGTTGCCATCTGGAAGCGGACATGACGGCTCGTGCCTTGCGGCAACTTGATCCGCCGCTGCATTCCGTGGTGATGATTGAGAACGTCGGGAACCTAGTCTGTCCGGCACTCTTCGATCTGGGCGAGCGTGCCAAGGTAGTCATCATGTCGGTCACCGAAGGCGAGAACAAACCGGTCAAGTATCCGCACGCCTTTCGCGCCAGCCAAGTAATGATCCTCAACAAGATCGACCTGTTACCCTACGTGAACTTCAATGTGGATCAGTGCCTTGGGTTCGCACGCGAGGTCAATCCAGCCCTACGTGTTTTTCAGGTCTCAGCGACCCGCGGCGACGGTCTGTTGGAATGGTATGCCTGGCTGCATGGGCAAAGCGTGTACAACGAGCCGCTTTGAACCATCCCGTGCAACTGCACGCCCAATGAACTCTATGAGTGGGACAGCTTTTTTGTTCGCACGCAACGACTTTCTAATTACGGTCCGATGGTGCCTAAAGTTTTCGTGGGGAAGCGTTCGCATTCAGCACTGCCATCAGAGATCCAATGCGGCAGTTCACGTACAGAGCATGCGACTCAAAATTCAGTTAGCTGGCGACACCGGACAGGGTTCGAACGAACTGTTCGAAGGAATCGACCGAGCGCGTCGCTTCCCCACCAACGATCGCCTGATTTTTTTCGTGGGGAACATGAGTGTTTACTTGATTGACTGCTTGCGTCAAAAGCAGGCAGCGATATTTCAGAGAAAAGGAACAATGCGAGCTGATCAACTTGCTGAACTCACTTGCGACGCAAAGTACTTATCTTTTGAGACTTACGAATTGGACGATACTGGACTCGAACCAGTGACCTCCACGATGTCAACGTGGCGCTCTAACCAACTGAGCTAATCGTCCCGGATGAAGGGGGCGAAGGGTAAAAGTCACTCGGAGCTTCGTCAAGCAGCGTCCAATCAGGATGTCTTCGAGGTGCTGATGCGCTGCCACAGGCCGCGATGGATCGGCAATCCCGCTTGTCGGCGAGTTCGCTCGAAGCTGGTTTGGTAGTCCAAGTGATGGGCGGCTGGACGTTCTTCCGGCTGCGGAAGCGGCGAGAAGAGCGAGTGGTGGTTGAGCAAGGCACCGACAATCTCGAAGTAATCGGCCACGTCGGTCCACATGTGCAGCAAGCCGCCGGGTTGCAACGCGCGTGCGACTCGATCGGCGAAGAGATCGGTGAAGAGTCGCCGACGGCGATGCTTGCGCTTCCACCACGGGTCAGGAAAGTAGACGTGAACCGCAGCCAGCGAGGCCGGCCGGATCAGGTGGTCAAGCAGAAAATTCGCATCGCCACCGATCACACGAGCGTTCGGCTGCTGGCGTTTGAGGAGTCGCTTCGCGCCGCGTCGGCCTTCCGTGAAGTCGAGTTCCACGCCGAGAAAGTTTCGCTCCGGCTGTGTTGTGCTGGCGTTGAACAGGAACATGCCGCGTCCGCAACCGACGTCCAACTCGACGGGATTCGCGTTGCCGAACAGGTTCGGCCAATCCAGCCGGCCGTCGTCCGCGAGGTACGGCGTGAGATCGTCGAAACAGTGAAAACTGGGACGCAGATCGACAACTTCGGGCATCGGGAATCAACTCGGCTCCCGGCCCGCAGCGTCGCGATGAATCGGGACGCCGATCATGTTGCCGTTGAAGACCATCTTTTCATTGACGAAGCCCTGGAAGTCGTACTCGACCAGCCGATTGGGCCGTATCTTTGTGACCTGCACGACCAGTACCAGACGGCAACTCGGATAAACGGGCGCTCGGAAGCGGACTTCGTTGATGCCACCGAAACCGAGGTAGTCGCCGCCGAGAATGTTGTACTTGCGGGCGTAAAACCCGCCGAGTTGCGCGGCGCTCTCACACAGGATGACTCCCGGCATCAGCGCGAAGTCGGGCATGTGGCCGCGAATCCAGAATTCGTGGTCCGTGACATCTTTGTATCCGACGACCAGGTGAGTCGCCGGATCGACATGCACGACCGCCGTGAGTTGTTCCATCTCGAACCGTTGCGGGTTGACGGCCCGCACCGCTTCTTGATCGAACAGCGGGTGATCGAAATCGTACTGCGAAAAGTCAGTGAGCGGCTGGGCCATGAGTGATCGAACGGCAAAGGAGATGGGAAGATCGTGATCGACGAAATTATGCTTCGAGCAAGTTGCGAATCTGTGTCAGTTCCGTCAACAGTCGGTCGGGGCGCAAGTCAGAGGTCAGGAGCTGTTCCGCGGAGGCCTGGAGGCTGTTTTTGTCGCCGGCAAACAAAGCGGTGCGGAATCCCGTTTGTTTGGCGATCGTTAAATCGTCCGGCCAACGACTACTGACGAAAAGAACTTGCGACGGATCGAAACCTTGCCGAGCGAACGCCTCGGCGGCGGTTGTGAACAGCGTTCGTGAGGGCTTCTTCACTCCGACGTCCGACGACAGAACGACGCAACCCGCCGCGAACAACCGACCGAGCGGCGGCAATTTAATGGTCGCCTGAAAGGCTCGCAACAACTGCGTCAGCGTGAACGACTGACCGTCCGACAGCAATCCCTGAACGATTCCAGACTCGGCCACGGCCTTCACCACCGCAGCAGCCTGGTCCATCGCGGCGACGCCTTGCAGACACGAGTGGAAAAAGAACGCGACTTTCTCGGCGTATTCGTCCGGGTCGCCGTAAAAATCGACGTCGTATTGATACTCCTTCTGCTCCAGCCGAGAAATCAATTTGCGCCACAGCTTGGTCGAACTGACTTGCCCGATGTCTCCCTTTTTCGCCGGCACCGTCAACTGCATCTCCTCCATGACTTCCTTGTACTGAGTGAAGAGATGCTGCCACGGAGCGCCCGACTTGCGGGTCATGCTCTGCCACATGTTGAATTCTTGAATCGTCTTTTCGAGCGCAACCTGCATCCGAATTTGCTGAGCCGGCAGCAGCAGCAAGTCGCCGTCGCTGATCCGCAGCAGCGTGCCGTACACGTTCCAGGTCACCGCCTTGATTCCCGGCAGCGGTTTGATCGAGGGGATCGCCTTCCGCGGGAAGCGCGGCGGCGCGGTCGGCCAAATCAGATCGTCTCGCTGGGCGAGCCACTCGGCATATTCCATCAATGTCTTGGGCATGGCGGGGCAGTATCGAGCGGCTCGCGAAGACGTCAACCCACGCGGACGTACTGGGCCAAAATGGTTGTGGCAGGAGAACCTGGCGATCGTGCAAACGTAGCCGCCTCGCTCCCGCGAGGCGGAGCTATCGCGAACTGATCTTCGAAGTCTGGCATGCTCGGATGGCGGCGGATGTTGGTCGTCGTGAGTCGATGGCACCAGCTTCGCCTCGCGGGAGCGAGGCGACTACGTTCACGCGATCCAAACAGCAACAGCTACGACAGCAACCCTTTGACGACGTTTCCTTCGACGTCGGTCAGCCGGAAATCGCGGCCTTGGAAACGGAACGTGAGTTTCGTGTGGTCGAGGCCGAGCAGATGCAGGATCGTAGCGTTCCAGTCGTGGATCGGAACCGGATCACGGACGATGTTGTAGCAGTAGTCGTCGGTCTCGCCGTAGGTGAGGCCGGGCTTCACGCCGCCGCCAGCCAGCCACATCGTGAAGCAGCGGCCGTGATGGTCGCGGCCGTAGTTCGTCGGCGTGAGTGCTCCCTGGCTGTAGACCGTGCGGCCGAACTCGCCGCCCCAAATGACCAGTGTGTCTTCGAGCAGGCCGCGTTCCTTGAGGTCGCGGACCAGCGCGGCGCTCGGTTGATCGACGTCCCGGCACTGGCCGCGAATCTGAGTCGGCAGTGAACTGTGCTGGTCCCAGCCGCGGTGCATGAGCTGCACGAAACGAACTCCCCGTTCGACCATGCGTCGAGCGAGCAAACAATTCCGAGCGAAGCCGCCATCCACGCCATCGTCTTTGATGCCGTAGCTGTCGAGCACATGCTTCGGCTCCGACGACAGATCGGTCAGTTCGGGGACGGACGACTGCATCCGAAACGCCATCTCGTACTGCGCGATGCGCGTGTTGATTTCCGGATCACCGATGGATTCGGCGGTGATTTGGTTCAATTCCGCAAGGCCATCGAGCATCTGCCTTCGCGAGCCGCCGTCGATACCCGGCGGGTTCGACAAGTACAGCACTGGATCGTCGCCGCTGCGGAAGCGAACTCCTTGATGCTTCGACGGAAGAAAGCCGCTGCCCCACAGCCGCGAGAAAATCGGCTGATCGGTTTTGTTCCCGCTCCCCTGCGAGATCATCACGATGAACGCCGGCAGATTGGAACATTCGGTCCCGATACCGTAGCTCAGCCACGCACCGAGGCTCGGTCGCCCCGGCTGCTGCGAGCCGGTTTGAATGAACGTGATCGCCGGATCGTGATTGACCGCCTCGGTGTTGAGCGTCTTCACGATCGCGATGTCGTCGGTGATCGTCGCGATGTGCGGCAGAAGCTCGCTAACCGAAGCTCCGCAATCACCGTGCTGAGCGAACTTGAAAATCGACGACGCGACCGGCAACACCTTCTGCCCCGACGTCATCCCGGTGATCCGCTGCCCCATGCGGATCGAGGCGGGCAGCTCTTGGCCATGAAACTCTTTCAGCTTCGGCTTGTGGTCGAACAAGTCGATGTGCGACGGCCCACCGGACATGAACAGGTAGATGACTCGTTTGATTTTCGGCGAAAAGTGCAGCGTCGGCAGTACGCCGGGAACGCCGACGGGCTTGGCCACATCGGCCGCAAACAGCTTCGGATTCAACAACGACGCCAGCGCCGCCGCACCAATTCCGGTCGCCGAGCGGCCGAAGAGGTGCCGCCGAGTCAGCAGTCGTTGGCAGTCAGACAACAGATTCATGGTTTCATCCCGTGATTTCCTCGTCGTGACCGCAGAGGCGATCGCCAGTCGCACTAGCAGAATCGGGATGTGGCAGTCCGTCAAGCAGGCCGAGCCACGAACGTCACCGGCATCGGTTCGCAGACTTTCTTGCGGTCAGGTGGCTCTGTAGCATGTCCCGCTCTTTCCGGCCGGTGTGACAGGCGGTCCTCGGTTAGAACCGCGTGTCATCGCGGCCTGCGAAGCGGCAAATCGCTCTTGCCAAATCGCGGCGAATGTTTCGCGGTGACTGCGGGTTTGCAAGTCCGTCTTTCTTCGGCGGCGGTCGCAAGGGATGTCGTGACCGCGATTCCTCGAATTCCTGTCTGACGATTTTCAACGAGGTCTGCGAAATGATTGGCTCACCTGACCGCTCAAAGCGGCTGGCTTGGATGGTGTTGTTGTGCGCCTTGTGTGTCGGCTCGTGGGAGATGCTCTGGCTGACACCCCCGGCTGTCGTGGCTCAGGAAGAAGCCGCACCAGAAGCCGCCGCCGTGGAAGAGATGGTGGAAGAGCCCGCTCCGAAAAAAGCGAAGAAAGACGAGAAAGCGCCGGCGGCCGAAGGCCATTCCCAAGAGAATATCGTCCTCTGGGTTCTCAGAATCTCGGGGGCGATCGGCATCTTCATCATCATCCTGTCGTGTTACTTCATCCAATTGGTCAGCCGGTTGTTTATCGACATCCGACCCATCGTGGCGATGCCGCCCGAATTGATGGATGACCTCAAACAAAAGATGGACAAACGAGACTACAAGGGGGTTTACCAGGCCATCAAAGAAAAGGATTGCCTGTTCAGCCGATATGCGTCGGCAGGGTTGGCAGAATTGTCGTCCGGATTGGCGGAAGCTCGCGATGCGATGGAACGGACTGCTGAAGTGCAGGTCGTCGAGATGGAGAAGAAGATCAGCATGTTGGCCGTGCTCGGGTCTCTGGGGCCGATGATCGGTTTGCTAGGAACCCTGAAAGGGATGATCGCCAGCTTCATGGTCATCGCCCGATCCGATGCTGGGATCAAGCCCGCCGAACTGGCCGAATCGATTTCCGAGGCTCTCGTCATTACGTTTATGGGAGTCGCGCTCTCGGTCCCGGCGATTTTCTTCTTTGCCGTCTTCAAAAATCGTGTGGCTTCCATGAGCGCGACGACCATGTTTGCAGCGGATGAATTCGTCCGGAAACTTGCCAATGCCGCCAAGGCCGCTGCGAAAGCACCAGCAGCACCCGCTCCGGCGGCAGCACCGGCATCAAAACCAGCGTAAGTCTCCGATCGTGGACTGAGTGCGTGCCGACCGTGAACTCTGAAATCTGAGCATCCATGTCTGGCTCAAAAAGTGAAGGCGAAGCTGACCTGACACCCATGCTCGACATGGTGTTTCAGTTGATCACATTTTTCATGCTGGTGACCAGCTTTAAGGCGGCATCGCTGGATTTGTCACTGCGGCTGCCAGTGGTTGGCTCAGCACGCCCGGTCGAAACGCAGGGTGAGGAAAGCTTGCTGATCCTCAACGTGAACAAAGAGGGGCAGTTGATGGTCTATTCGCTGCCGCAAGACATTGTTCCCTACCTCAAAGCCGAAGCCAAAATGGCGCGTCTCGAGGCCAAGCGAAAGACAGGAAACTTCAAGGACACGGACGACCTTCCCGCAACGGTCGTGGTGCGGGCCGACAAGGACACTCCGTTTGGTTTGCTCAATCTCGTGATCAAGACTTGCCAGGACAATGGCTTTCGGAAGTTTGCACTCAAGGCGACCGACAAGGCCAATTAGTAATCAGAGTAACAGGGCAGGTGCGCTGTGAGTCGTCGAAAAAAGAGACACACTGAAGGTGGCGTCGAACTCAATCTGGCAGCGATGCTGGACATGGCGTTCCAATTGCTGGCGTTCTTCATCATGACGTTCAAGCCGGCTCCGATCGAAGGACAGATCAATCTGAAACTGCCTCCGCCAAAGCCGGTCGCGGGAGTGCAGGGTGGCGAGAAGGCTGGCAACGATGACAACAATCGCAGCGCGGTCGAGGCCATCAACACGCTCGTGATCTCGGCCTTTTCGACTCCCGGCGGCCG
>CAMDPK010000219.1 GCA_945904015.1 Candidatus Kuenenia stuttgartensis
CACATTCTCAATCACATCCCCAGCCGACAACGTCAGGGTGAGAAGTCCAGTTCGAACGGCCTGTGTCGTTGACGACGACAAATCGACCACCAGCCCGAAGCTACTGTCTGCTGTGACTGAAAAATCGAGCACATCCGTGCCGCCGTCATCCGCTTCGACGACGGTGTCGCTGCCGATCGCTGAATCGAGATCAAAGAAATAAATGTCGCCGCCATCCCCACCGACCAAACAGTCGTCACCAACTCCGCCAGTAATGGAATCCTCGCGTTGACTGCCGACGATCGTGTCGTTGCCCTCCCCGCCATCGATCGAGACCGAGATCAGTTGAACAAAGCCGGTACTGTCACCAACACCGCTCAGATCAATCGTGTTCGCCCCTGAACCTCCGGTAACGACGATTCGCTGAATATCTTGCGTCGCCGCCGGCTCGCTCAAGCTGCCGCCTGCCGTTGAACCATTGATGGTGACAAACGCTTCATCGACACCGATTGTCACGCTGTCGGTCGCCTCGCCTGTGACGGTCAGCAGACCATCGGCGAAGGATGCCGACACCGTCAAGAGGATGCGATTCTCCAAAAGTTCAATTCTGCAAGGAGTTTGCAGCTTTGCGCGATCCGGCACAGGCCGATAAGTTCGAGCTCGACCGGTAAAGTTTCCACGGTTTGAGCGATACCATTTCCACAGATTGGGGATAAATCGTCTCACAAAATCCTCCTTTGGGTATCTTGTGCCTATATCCTAAACCTCCCAAAGTCGTTCTCGATTGGACCGGTGAATTCGAAAACTCGTTCGATTTCTCCGAAATTGATGCTGCCCCTGAAGGAAATAATCGTTGTCATGCCAACGTCAAAAGACATCGCGACGGATTCTCCAACATCTACGCCAGTGGACGAACTCGCTCTTTTCGGTGAGACGTTACGCGACCGATTGCGGCGCATTGTTCAGACGCGACTGGACAAGCGATTGCGGGGGCGAATTGACGCGGCGGACGTTGTTCAAGATGGCTTCGTGGAGGCAATTGAAAAGCTCCAGACCGGTCGACCTGAGCCGAAACTACGGATCGTCCTGTGGCTGCGGCTGATCATCAGAGAGCGATTGCAGAAGCTCCATCGAAATCATTTGAAAACTGCGCGACGTGACGCCACTCGTGACGTATCGATGTCGCAGTGTCCTACCCTGGACGCATCCGGTGCGGTCCCAACGAACCAGTTCATCGATCGTACAGCGTCTCCCAGCAAGTCCCTCCTGAAGGCAGAGCAGGCCAACCGACTGCGGATCGCAATGGAGAAGTTAGGACCGCAGGATCGTCAGGTGTTGTGGCTGCGGCACTTTGATGAGCTTCAAAACTCGGAAGTCGCCTGCAAATTACAAATCCAGGAAGCCGCAGCCGCCAAGCGCTACATTCGAGCCATGAAACGCCTCAAGCAAGTTCTGTCTGATTTGACCGCTGATCCCAAAGGGCCGTGATGTCCGACGACCGCCCATTGCAGGATCTGTTGTTGAGCCAACTGGCGGATGAATTCGTGGGGCGAATTCGTCGAGGCGAGTGGCCTTCGGTGACGGAGTATGTCGCTCGGCATTCCGATCTGGCAGATGATTTGCGAGATTTGCTGCCGACGATGGCCGAACTCGAACAGGTCAAAGAGCGCGTCATCGCGGTAGATTCAGAGCCATCGGTCATCGGCACGCTTGGGCAATGGGGCGACCTGATCATCCGCCGGGAGATTGGCCGCGGCGGCATGGGCATCGTTTACGAAGCCGAACAGGTTTCGCTCGGCCGGTTGGTCGCGGTCAAAGTGCTGCCCCGCTCGGCGGTGTTCGATCCAATTCAGAAGCGCCGCTTCGATCGTGAAGCCCGAGCCGCCGGACGACTGCATCACACGAACATCGTCCCGGTTTTCGGCGTCGGTGAGCATGAAGGGCTGTCGTATTTCGTCATGCAATTGATCGACGGCCAGCCGCTCAGCGAGTTGCTGCAGCACTCAACTTCAACGACCGCCGTGTCGCTGAGGCCAGCAGGACCAAGCACAGAATCACCCGGCACAGTCGTCAGTCGCCCGACCCCTGATGGGGCGGATGATTCCTGCAACCCGGGTGAAACAATCAAGCCGCAGAGTTCTGGAATAGCGGCTCTGCACTTACTCGGTGACCACCGACAACTGGCGGAGTGGATCGCGCAAGTGGCCGACGCGTTGGACTGTGCTCATCGGCAGGGCATTCTGCATCGCGACGTCAAGCCGTCCAACTTGCTGATCGATCGCGACGGACACATTTGGATCACCGATTTCGGACTGGCCAAAGCGATCGACCAACCGGAGGAAACTCGGACGGGAGACCTCGTCGGAACGGTGCGCTACCTGCCTCCGGAAGCGTTCGCGGGCCAGCGCGACGAACGCGGCGACATCTATTCGCTCGGCCTGACGTTGTACGAACTGCTGGCGCAACGGCCAGCGTTCGAGGAGACCGATCACAGCCAACTGCTGCGTCGCGTGACGACCACCGAGCCGCTCCGGCTCGACAAGCGGCAGCTCGGCCTGCCACGCGATCTGGTGACCATCGTTCAAAAAGCGATTGAACGGGAACCGGGCCAGCGATACGCGTCAGCGGCGGAGTTAGCCGACGACCTGCGACGCTGGTTGCGCGATGAGCCAATCTTCGCACGACGTCCCTCGACGCTGGAGCAATTGGTTCGCTGGCGGCGACGCCATCCCGGTGTGGCCGCGTTGCTCGCGCTGATCCTGTTGATCCTGATCGGCGTGGCCAACGTGGCCGGCATCGCCGCCTGGCGGTTCAAGCAACTGGCCGGAGAACGCGAGACCGCAAGGGATCAAGCCGTTAGCGCCCGAAACGCAGCCGAAAACAACCTCGCCGAAGCCAACCGGCAGCGAGAACAGGCTGAAGCCGCGCTGTACCACGGGCACATCGCGCAGGCCTACATGCACTACCGCGTCAACAGCTTCGACAAAGCCGAGCAAGCGTTGCGTGGTGCCGCTCCAAGCGCCGGCCAGACGGATCGACGCGGCTGGGAATGGCATTACCTCAACACGCTGTTTCAGTCCGAGACAATCAAATTCGACGGACATCAATCGGGCGGCCGGCCCGGTTGGATCAGCGCGTTGGCATTCAGTCCGGATGGGCAGCGGTTGGCCGTCGGCACACAGGCTCCGAACTTCCGAAATTCCACGCCCGGCATGCACAGCGACCTGCGGGTTTATGATCTCGCTTCAGGACAGTGCCGGCACGATCTGGGCGGTGCGAGCGGCAACGTACTCAGCGTTCACAGCCTCTGCTTTGCCGAGGCCGGCCGCCGCCTGGATGCGAGCACCTTCAACTTCAAAGCCGATTCGCGCAAGAAGTCGTTGCTGAGTTGGGATCTGACGAGCGGACAGGCAACATACCGGCACGACAGCGCTGACGATTGGCAACTTGCCGACGATGACTTGGCCCGATGGACGAACACCGAATTGACCTTTGCCGATTTTCCGTCCACGCCCCCAGCGAGCGAATCGACGGACATGGCCTCTGCGGCCCTCGCGACGACGTGGTCGGTCACCCAGACGGACGTGCTGGCTTGCCGCGCCGTGCCGGACGAGCCGGGTCACTTTTGGGTGCTGGCTCGCAACGGCGAACTGACCGTGTGGGACGCGGCGACGCAGCAACGACAGCGCACCGTCGGTCAACTCACTCTGCCTCCCGGTGGCGGCACTCTGTTCGCTTTGTTCAGCCCCGACGGCCGCATTGTGGCGGTGCGAAGAATTCGCGGCCACGTCGTCGAGTTCTGGAATACCGCCACGGTGCAGCGACGCCACATTCATCACGATGCCAATCGCGCGGACGTGCTGGCCTGGGCGTTCAGCGCGGACAGCCAACTTTGGGCCTACGGCAGCTACAGCCACGCGATCCATGTGCTCGACACCCAGCAATTTGACGAGCAGGTGACCTTTCGCAGCTATCACGGCCCCGTGTCGGCGTTGACGTTCAGGCCCGACGGTCGCCAACTGGCGGGCGGCGACTGGACCGGAACCGTCAAGGTCTGGGACGTCGCTCGTCGTCCCGAATACACCACCGTTGGATCGAAATCCTGGCCCGTGGATCTCGCCTGGCAAGACCATTCCAATCCGTCCAGCGTGGTCACGACCTCGATCGTTGACGATCCGGCCAGCCGCATTCAAAACATCATTCTGGAGGCCTGGGACGTGTCCGATTCGCGACTGCTCTGGCGTCGCACGCACCCGTGGGCGAAAAAGATTCGCCTGGCTCCCGGCCGCGAACACATGTTTGACGCACGCGGTGAGCGAATCTTGCACATCAACCACAATGGGCTTTCCGCCGGAGTGGTTGATGTCCGGAGTGGCGAGCGACTGCCCGAACTGACCGGCCATCAACATCCCATCCACGCGATCGCCCTTTCCTCTGACGGGCAACGCGCCGTCACTGCGGCCAAAGATTTGACTCGTCCCACGCTCGAACGCCAGACCGAATGGAAAGTCTGGGATGTCGTCACCGGTCGCGTCCTCGTCGAGCACATCGAACCCGAATCGACTTTGCGGCTGGCCATCAGTCCCGACAACCGGCTGCTGGCGACTACCGGAACGAGTGCGACTCGCACCGCAAACGACACAACCGTGCGACACCAGCTCCGCATTTGGGATCTAGAGACGACCACGGAACTCTGGCACACGACCAATGATCGTTCAGAGTTTGCGAATCTCACGTTTCGCCACGACTCGCAAGAGCTGGCCACAATCGACGACCACGGACTCGTCACACGCTGGAACACGCGAACCGGCCAACCAGTTTTTCAATGGCAAAGCTCCAGCGAGGTCGCTGCCTTGGCCTATTCCCCCGACGGCCATCGTTTGGCCGGAGCCTCCCGCGCTCAAGTCAGTCTCTGGGATCCGACCACTGGTCACGAAACCCTCACGCTCCCATTGATCGGTTCCGCGACCGGCTCGGCGTATGTCCCCCGGCTAGCTTTCAGCTCCGACGGGCACCACCTTGCGGCCACTCATTCTGACGGCCGAGCCTTCGTGTGGAAGGCTACTCCAAAGTCACAGCGATGACGCCGGAAATGATGATTTCCTGCCACATGCTGTCGACATCATCCGACACTGGCTTCAAGCCACAGCGTCGCACCCTTCGGTTCCGTAGACAACCGCAGGCGGATGTGCTTTTCAGCATCAAGACGAATGAAGTCAGAGGACGCTACCGCGAATGGCTGTTTTTGCAAGGGCACGCGAACGCGTGCAAAGATGTACGAGGATACGCATACGGAGCGCCGAATTTATCCGGTTCGCAGAAATTAGCTGCGCGTTGGGATGTAGCTTTTTGCGCAGACGGACTTGATCAGGTCGGTGTTGAGGCAGTGTTGGCACCAAGAGCTGGAGGCGACGTCGAAGAGATCATCGTAGTTCTCGTAGGACCGGTTGGACCAGCAGTGGCTGCGAAGGTAGTGCCAGAGGTTCTCGATGCCGTTGAGTTCCGGGGAGTACGGCGGCAACGGAATCAGTGTGACGTTGGCCGGGACTTTCAAGTCGTTGGCTCGGTGAAAACCGGCTCCGTCCCAGATCATCGCGGCCTGCACGTCGGGGGCCAGCGAGCGAGAGAACTGATCCAAGAACTGGTTGATGATCGCCGTGTTCAAGACCGGTGAGAGGATCGCCTCGGCTTGGCCCGTTTGCGGGCTGGCGGCACCGATCACCCGTAAGCGTCCGGCGGATCACGTAGGTCGTCGGGCTCAGGCGGGTTGCCAGCGGTTGGGGAGCAAGTTGACGAGATCGCATTGAGCGGTGGTCGGCAGGCGGCGGAGCAGGTCGCGGAGGTAGGCGAACGGGTCGAGATGGTGGCGGGTGGCGCTGGTGATCAGCGTCAGGATCGTGGCGGCGGTGTGGCCGCCTTGTTCGCTGCCGACGAACAGCCAGTTTTTGCGGCCCAGGGCGATCGCTCGGACGGTTCGTTCGGCGGCGTTGTTGTCGATGGCCAGTTGGCCGTCGTCGGTGTAGCGGCACAGCGCGTCCCACTGATTGAGGGCATAGCGGATCGCGCCCGCGAGGGGGCTCTTGGGCAAGACCTGCGTGGATTGTTCGTCGAGCCACCTGCGGAACTCGGCCAGGATTGGGCGGGACTCTTGTTGACGGATCGCTGCGATCTGCGCGGTGCGTTCGGACAGCGGGAGGTCGTGCCCGTCACCGGCGACACGTTCCTGCACGCGACGTTCGATCTCGTAGAGTTGCCGGATGCGTGCCAGCGCGAGGTTGGCGCGCTGCGAGTCGCTGTCGCGGGACTCGAAGAACTTGCGTCGCGCGTGAGCCCAGCAGGCGACTTCGACGATCGCGCCGTGCGAATCGAGATACACGCCGTCGTAGCCGCTGAAGGCATCGGCTTGCAGGTAGCCGCGGAAGTTGGCCAGCACGCGCGCGGGTCCGTCCCGTTCGCGCGAGCGGGTGAACTCGAAGAACGTGAAGGGCTGCCGTTCGTCGCCGACGTAGGTCCACATCCGACCGGTGAGTTGTTCCTTCGCGTGAGCGTCACGGATCTTGACCGGCGTGTCGTCGGTGTGCAGCACATGCGAATCCAGCACTTCCGTTTTGAGCAACGACACCAGCGGCTCGAACAACTTCGCGCAGCCGGCGCACCAGTCGCACATCGTCTGTCGCGAGAAACGCACGCCGTGTCGTGCGAAGATGCGTTCTTGACGGTGCAGCGGCAGGTGATCGCCGTATTTGCTGACCAGCACTTGAGCCAGCAATCCGGGACCGGCCTCGCTGCCGGGGATCGGCTGCGGCGGCTTGGAGGCCACGATCACATTTTGTTCCAGCGGCTCGTCGCTGGTCACGAGGAGCTGTTCGCGGCGGGCGTATTTCTGTTGCCGATGCACGATCACGAACAGCGACGAGGGTTCCCATTCGTATTGCTCGCTGACCTCTTCGCCGATCAGGATCAGGTTGCCGTCGCCACCGAGCGTCTGCTTTTGTTCGTCGCTCAGATCGTGAAGTTGCTCGACGCGGACCAGCGTGTCGGGCGTGCGTCGCCGGCCGTGACCCTTCTTCTTGGCTGTGTTCGCGGCCGGCACATCCGGTTCCGCGGGCGGTTCACTCGTCGCGGGCGAAATTGCTTCCGCGGACAACTCCGCGAAGGCCAGCACCAGTTGTCGTGGATCGAGCTTCTCGCGGCTCTTGCCGAACACGCGACGCAGCAACAAGTCCATGTGATGCTCAAGCTGCTGAATGCGGCGTTCGCGACTCTGCAACGTCTCGAACAGTTGCACGATCAGCGGCTTCAAGAACGCCGGATCATCCGGCAGTTCGGCGAGATTCGGCTTCAGGGCGGCGTCCGTGCTCATGGCGACACAGTTACGCGCGAGTTCGCCAATCTGTGAGTCGCATTTTCAGAATTTCGTCAAAGACATTCCGTCGCGGCTTCATGGGTCATTGGTCATTGGTCATTGGTCAGCCGGGATCTCGACTCGCCGTGCTGGCTGGTCGCAAGTAACGCTTCTGCCGCTTCACGCTCGACGGATCAATTCCCCACAACCGCAGCGACCCCTTCCGCCTGACGCCAGCCGTCCGCGTGACCACGCTCAATGCGGCTTGCAACAGCTCGACCTCACACCCCAACCACGCACTCACTCGTGATCCGTTGGGACAGTTCACTTCCAACACGCGGGCCGTGTGATCGGGATTCGATTCCATCAGGACCGGCACAAACGCCGCCGGCCCCGACACGGTCGTCGGAGTCCTCTTGGCCACGGCGGATCGACTCGCTGCCGGGCGAACTTCCGACTCGCGATCCGGACGCGGACCACTCGCCGAATCCCGATCGCGCCGCTGCAACTCACGCCGCCAAGCAGAGAACGACGCCTCCGAAACGACCGCGCGACGACAAAACTCACGAACCGACAGCCCACTCTGCCGCTGCCGATTCATCACCTCCCGCCACGCGCGTTCCCGCTCCAAGTTCCGACCCGGACCGTTGCCCTTCATCGTCTTGCTCCTGATCACGTCTCGTGAATTCTCGAAACCGGATCAGGCTACCACGACAACAAATATGTGTTGCGCCGGACGCTTACCTTCAATTCCCACAGCCAGCCGTCCGGAGCCTCGACCTTCAACCAGGCCGTTCGGGGTGACAGTCCCGTTCCCGTCTGCCCGCGCCACACCACCGAGCCAACTACGTCCGGCCGCAGCGCGATCGTGTGAGCCGCCCCCCAACCGACATCAGGTTTCTTCTCGGCCAGCCAGGGAACCAATTCCACTTCGATTTGTGCTTCGGCGGCCTGCTTCAATTGCTGACGTTCCGCATCACCGAGCAACGGCTTCGCGCTCTTGCCGGCCGGCGGTCGCTTGAGCAACACATCCAAAGCCTCGGCGTGCAGCGTCATCCATTTGGATGATTCCAAGCCGAGCTTCAATCCAGCCGTCGTGAACAATGGCTCGATTTCGATCCACTCACAGACCTGCTGCAATCGCCGCAGCTCACTTCCCGGCTTCGCCAATTCGGGAGGCGGATAGCCGCCGACGCCGGTTTGATGCGACTCGTATTCCGCCAGCCAATCCTTGGCCAACTGCCTGAGTAAGTCCTTGCGCAAATCCTTGTGTTCGTCGTCCGAGAACGGCTTCTTCTTAGGGACTCTACTTCTACTGTCCGTTGGTCTTTATCGAATCTAAGGTTTTGTGGGACAGTCTCTTCAGGGTTTTGTTGAACCAGGAAGGGAGTCTGCCATGGACGGGCGGTTTGAGGTTCGGCGTGCGGAGTTGTTGGCACAGGCACAGGTGTCGGTTGAGGACTGGGAGGGAGTGACGGAGCGGTTGGAGACGTTCGTCGAACCGTTTGTCGAGTCGCTCACCGAGTCGGCCCAGCGGCGGCATTTCGTGGAGTATGCGTCGGGGTTGTTGTCGAACTTGGAGCGGAAGACCAGCGAGGGGATCGCGTACTTGCATGATCAGGATCGCAAGCAGATGCAGCAGTTCGTCGGCGAGTCGCCGTGGGAGCCGGCTCCGTTGCTGACCGAGTTGGCGCGGCAAGTCGGCACGCGGATCGGTGAACCCAATGGCGTCATCGTGTTCGATCCGTCGGCGTTCGCGAAGAAGGGGACCAAGTCGGTCGAACACGTTGTTCCGTGATGCCGAAGTGGCGCCGCCGAAATACTCGGGCGGCGGCCGCCATCCGAAGACGCCGTGGCAGCGCGTCGATCGCTGGTGCCGGTCGCTCCCCGAAGCGGCGTGGACCAAGCTCAACGTGCGCGATGGCGAGAAGGGTCCGCTGGAGATCGAAGTCACGCTCCGTCGCGTTCAAGCTCGCACACCGACCGGCGGCACAGGCCCCGACGAGGTGCTGTTCATCACCCGCGAACGTCAATCGGATGGGACACTCAAACACGATTACTACCTCTCGAACGCCGACCCCGGCACGCCTCTGAGTGAGTTCGCTCGCGTGGCCAAGGCGGAACATCGCATCGAAGAATGCTTCCATCGCGGCAAGAGCGACGCGGGCCTGGGTGACTACCAGGTCCGCAACTGGATCGGGTGGCATCACCACCAAACGCTGTCGCTCATCGCCGCGTGGTTCCTCATCGAGGAGACGCGGCGGGGAAAAAATCCCAACACCCGCAATGACGGTCCCTCAAGCGCGCCGACTGATCGCCGCTCAAATCGAACACCGACTCCAATCGCACACGCCAGCCCATACTGCGGCCACCACCCAACGCTGGCTCCAACGAAACGAACTCGCGCGTGCTTCACGCTACGAAGCTCGTAATCTCCTCCCACCACTCAAGAACCAGCTAAGAACCTAAACCGGACAGTAGAAATAATCGATCTGCAATCACCTCCTCGAAAGAAAGTTGCTTCGTATGAGAGCCATTATCGGATTGTCATTGGCCGCGTGCTGCCTGATGTGTTTGTCAGGCTGCGGCGGGTCGTCCTCCGCGAACTACGGCAAGTTGTCTTTGTTGAGC
>CAMDPK010000220.1 GCA_945904015.1 Candidatus Kuenenia stuttgartensis
TTCCGCAAGAACGTGCCCGACCACGTCACGCTGGGGCAGACGTTTCAGAAGGGGGGCTACTTCGTGGCTCGCGTCGGCAAGCTGTATCACTACGGCGTGCCGGCTCAGATCGGGACCGACGGGCTGGACGATCCGCCGTCGTGGCAAGAACGGATCAACCCGCGCGGCCGCGACAAAGACGACGAAGAGAAAATCTTCACGCTCAATCCCAAGGCCGAAGGGCCGGCGCGGTTCGGCGGGACGCTCAGTTGGCTGGCGGCCGACGGCGACGACGCCGAACAAACCGACGGTCTTTCGGCGGCCGCCGCCATCAAGCTGATGGAGCAGCATCGCGAGAAACCGTTCTTCATTGCTTGTGGATTCTTCCGGCCGCACACGCCGTATGTCGCGCCGAAGAAATGGTTCGAGCTGTACCCGCTCGACAAGATCAAGCTGCCGGTGCTGGCCGCCAACTACAAAGAAGGCGTGCCGGAGCCGGCGTTCCTGTCGCACAAGCCGGAGCAGTCGAACATGACGGATGAACTCCGCAAGCAGGCGATCCAAGCGTATCACGCCTCGACCAGCTTCATGGACGCGCAAGTCGGCCAGTTGCTCGACGGCCTGGATCGGCTGAAGCTGACGGACAAAACGATCGTCGTGTTCTTCAGCGATCATGGCTATCACCTTTACGAGCACGGTCTCTGGCAAAAGATGTCGCTGTTCGAGAACTCCGCGCGAGTGCCACTGCTGATCTCCGTCCCCGGCACCAAGAACGCCGGGCAAACCTGCCGCCGCACTGTCGAGCTGGTCGATCTGCATCCGACACTCGCCGATCTGTGCGGGCTAACCGCACCGAGCAACCTCGATGGCAAGAGCCTCAAGCCGCTGCTCGACAACCCGCAAGCGCCGTGGGACAAGCCGGCGCTGACTCAGGTGACTCGCGGCACGCCGACGATGACGAACGCACCGACCACGAAGCCCAGCATCGTCGGCCGCTCGATACGCACGGAGCGATACCGTTTCACCGAGTGGAACAGCGGTGACAAAGGGACCGAGCTTTACGATCATGATTCCGATCCGGGCGAGTTGAAGAACCTCGCGAGCGATGCCGCACACACGGCGACGGTCGCAACAATGCGCAAAGAACTGCGATCGCGGTACAAACTGAAGGATTGATGGTTTCTTGGTGAGGCAAACTAACCCGAAGCGTCAGCGAGGGCGGACGCTCCGAGCAACGATGATGAAAGTCGTGTGAAGCGTTCGCCCTCGCTGACGCTTCGGGTTAGTGTCTCGACGTGGAGACAGGAAGTATGAAGGTCGGACTGACACTGCTGCTGACGCTGGCGGTTGCTTCAACGGCTTTTGCTCAGGCTCCCGTTGTTGATTACTCACGAGACATCAAGCCGATTCTCAAAGAGCGTTGCTTCGCCTGTCATGGTGCCTTGAAGCAGAAGGCCGGTCTGCGGCTGGATACTGCCGCTTCGATGCGCCGCGGCGGCGACGGTGGTCCGGCGGTCGTTGCTGGAAAAGTCGCTGGCAGTTTGCTGGTCGAACGAATCACTTCCCAAGACGACTCGCAACGAATGCCGGCCGAGGGCAAGCCGCTGACGGCCGAGCAGATCACTCTGATCAAAGCTTGGATCGAACAAGGGGCCGCGTCGCCGGAGAACGAACAGCCGGAGCAAGACCCGCGTGAGCATTGGGCGTTCAAGAAGCCCGTGCGGCCGGCAGTGCCGGAGATTTCAAATTTCAAATCTCAAATTTCAAATCTCAAACCCGATCTCCGAAACGCGGTCGATGCGTTTGTTTTGAAGAAGCTCGACGAGCACGGCCTGACACCGCGGCCGCCGGCTGACAAGCACGTTTTGTTGCGGCGAGTTTATCTCGACCTGATCGGGCTGCCGCCGACTCGCGAAGAGTTGCAGGCGTTCCTGGCCGACGAGTCGCCGTCGGCTTACGAGGCGGTCGTCGATCGGTTGCTGCGCGATCCACGGCACGGCGAGCGGTGGGCTAGGCATTGGATGGACATCTGGCGTTACAGCGATTGGTACGGTCGCCGGCATGTGCCCGATGTTTGGAACAGTGCTCCGCAGATTTGGCGGTGGCGAGATTGGATCGTGCGGTCGCTCAATGCCGATCACGGCTACGACCGGATGATTCGCGAGATGCTCGCCGCCGACGAAGTCTGTCCCGAAGACGACGAAGCAGCAGTCGCGACCGGCTATCTGATTCGCAACTGGTACGCGCTCAACCCGAACGACTCGATGCGAAGCACTGTCGAGCACACCGGAAAGGCGTTTCTCGGCCTGACGTTCAACTGTGCTCACTGTCACGACCACAAGTACGACCCGATTTCCCAGGACGACTATTTCCGGCTGCGAGCGTTCTTCGAGCCGATCAGCATTCGCCAAGACCGCGTGCCGGGCGAAGCCGATCCGGGACCGTTCGAGGAATACAGCTACGGCAAGTTGCGAAAGATTCAGCGACTCGGAGCCGTTCGCATCTTCGACAAAACTCCCGATGCCCCGACGTGGTTCTACACCGGCGGCGACGAACGCAACCGCGTGAAAGAGCGTGGCTCGATGCCCCCCGGCGTGCCGGCCTTTCTCAGTGAATCACCCGTGAAGGTTGATTCGATCACGCTGCCGCCGCGAGCGTGGTATCCCGGATTACGACCGCGCCTTCAAGACGCCCTGTTGACCGAAGCTCGCACAGCCGTCACGCAATCAGAAACGGAACTGGCCGCCGCGAAGCAGTCGCAGAACGACGTGCCACAAGCGGTGCGAGACCAACTCGTGCAAGCCGAGGCCGCAGTCACTACCGCCGTTCGCGAGGCCGAGCAAGCGGGACGTCCCGGTGCGCTCGCGGGTCGGCAGTCGTTGCTGCTCGACGCGACTGCCGGACGACGTGTCATCCAGAACGGATTGCAGCAGCTCAAAGCTCTCGATGACGGCGCGACGCTCAGTTTTCAATGGTTGATCCTCAACGACGCGCACGTCAATTTCCAATTCGCGAAGGACGTCGTGAAGGGGCTGACCGCCGGCTACGTCGCGTTTGAAAAAGGCCGCATCGTGTCGTATCAGCCCGGCACGTTCACCGAGTTTGAGGCCGGGCGCTACGACTACTCCGCCGGGCAGCGGCGATTTCAAGTATCGCTCGTGCTGGAAACGAGGGCCGATCGCTGCCTGTTGTCAGTGCGCTCTCTGGCCGACGACAAACTGCTGGTGGATCGAGTGCCGGTGGCGCTCAACGGTTGGAACCCGGTCGGTGATGTGACGAAGGGAATCTCGTTCGACACTCGCACCGGCAGCGTCGTGGTGCTCGACGAGGTGACGCTGACAGCCCCTGCTGTCGCCGACAATCCGCCCGCGCGACTGGCCTCGTTCGACTTTGAGCCACCGAAGTACACCGAAGGTCGCGACGTGCCCGGCATCGACGGCTGGACGAACTCACCGTTCGGAGTCGCTCCAGCGACGTCGGTCGTTTCGACGACCGCTGGCAACGAATCGCTCCGCGACCTGTTGCAGAAGCTGCAGGTGGCTCGCCGCGCCGCCGAATCCATCAACTTGCCTCTACGAACCGCCGAAGCCAAACACGTCGCCGCTCGTGCAGAGCTGGCCAGCCTCGAAGCCCGCATCGGTGCCGATCGCGCGAAGCACGGCGAAACGCCGGGCACGGATGTCGCCGCGCTCGCTCATGCGGCGAGTCGTTTGGAACGGGACGCCGCTCTGAGAAAAGCCGAAGCCGACGTGCTCGCGAACGAACGCGCGCTGGCCGTCGCCGAAGCGAAGCCGGCAACGGACGCTAACCGTGCGAAGGAAATCGACGCGGCAAACAAGCAACTCGCAGTTGCCCGCCCGGCCCTCGACAAGGCGCGAGCGGCGGCGGCAGATGCGACCTCTGAAGCCTACTCGTCGTTCAGCCCATCGTATCCGAAAACCAGCACAGGCCGCCGTCGAGCCTTAGCCGACTGGATTGCCAGCACGAACAACCCACTGACCGCGCGCGTCGCCGTCAATCACATTTGGTCGCGTCACTTCCACTCGCCGCTGGTCTCCAGCGTGTACGACTTTGGCCGAAATGGCGCACGGCCGACGCATCCTGAACTGCTCGATTGGCTGGCGGTCGAACTGATGGAATCCGGCTGGAGCATGAAGCACTTGCACCGGCTGATCGTGACCAGCGCAGCGTACCGGAGAGCCTCTTCCGTAGGTTGGGATTCCATCCCGACCGCTTCCGTTGTGGCAACATCGTCAAATGCGAAGACGGGTCGGGATGGAATCCCAACCTACGACGCCGATCCCGAAAACAAGCTGCTCTGGCGGATGAATGCCGGCCGTATGGAGGCCGAAGTCGTTCGCGACAGCTTGCTCAATGTGGCAGGCAAACTCGACCCGAAGATCGGCGGCCAGGAATTGGAGAACGGCGAGGCTCTGACGACTTTCCGCCGCAGCCTGTACTACAGCGTCTTCCCCGAACAGGGGGGCAAAAGTGCGATGGGCGAGTTGTTCGACGCTCCCGATGCGCTCGAATGCTACCGCCGCTCGCGCAGCATCATCCCGCAACAGGCACTCGCGCTGACCAACAGTGATCTGGTGCATCAACTGAGCGTCGCGATCGCCCAAGCTGAGAGCGAAAAGCCGGCAAACGAGTTTGTGATCGCGTGCTTTGAGCGTATCCTGTCCCGAAGGCCGACACCGCAAGAGTTGCAGATCTGTTTGGAGGCTCTCAAAAACCAAACCGAGCTTTTGGCAAAGACCAACGTCACGGATGCCGCGCTGCGAGCAAAATCTAGCTTGGTCCGTGCGTTACTCAATCACAACGACTTCGTGACGATCAGGTAGCGAGATGAAACCGACTCGAACCGAATCTCAGTGCAATTGCCATTCACCGTCTCGCCGAGCGTTCCTCAGCGACATGGGGATGGGCTTCACTGGCTTGGCGCTCGGAGCGATGCTGGCAGAAGACGGCATCGCGCGAGCCGCTGATTCCTCACCCTCTCACCTTGTCACCCCGTCACCGCTGCACCACGCTGCACGAGCCAAGTCCGTCATCTGGATCTTCCTCTCCGGCGGCTACAGCCACGTCGAGACGTTTGATCCCAAACCAGCACTGAATCAGTACGCGGGGATGACGTTCGACAAGACGCCGTTCGAGAATCCGCTCAACTCGCCGCTGCACAACAAGCGATTTCGTTCGGTGCTGGCGGAAGAGATCAACGTCCGCGACGTGTACCCGACGATCTATCCGATGCAGGTCGGCTGGCGAAAGCACGGTGACAGCGGCAACGAGATGACCGACTGGTGGCCGCATCTCGCGCAGCAAGTCGATGAGTTGTGCTTCGTGCGCAATATGTGGACGACGGACAACGATCACGCGGCCGAGAATCAGATTCACACCGGCCGGCACCGCCTCGACGAACAACAACCGAGCCTCGGAGCATGGGCACATTACGGACTCGGCACGCTCAACGAGAATCTGCCGAAGTTCGCGGTGCTCGGCGGGCCGACGCGGTCGGACACTCGGCTGTCGATCGACTCGTTGTATCTGGGGCCGCAATATGCCGGAGTGCCGCTCGCACTGGACCCCAAGAATCCGTTGCCGTTCGGTCAACGCAACGCCGGGCAATCGCTCGAAGAGCAGCGGCAAGAGTACGACTTGATCAACAAGCTCAACGCCCTCACGGCGGTCGAATACCCGGAGGATCAAGAGCTGCAAGCTCGGATTCGCGCGTACGAGTTGGCGTTTCGGATGCAGGCCGCCGTACCCGAAGCGATTGATTTCTCGCAGGAGACCGAAGCGACGACGAAGCTGTACGGCATCGACACTGACGCGACCAAGCTCGCCGGCCAGCGGCTGTTGGCGGCTCGGCGGTTGGTCGAGCGCGGCGTGCGATTCGTGCAAGTCTTCCCGTCACCTTATGGCTCGTGGGATTCACACCAGAAGCTGAAAGACAATCACACGCGGCTGTGCGCCACGATTGATCTGCCGGTCGCGGGCTTGATCCAAGACCTCAAGCAGCGCGGGTTGCTCGATGAAACGCTCGTCGTGTTCTGCACCGAGTTCGGTCGCACTCCGGGTCTGGAGTTGCGAGCCGGCGGCAAGGACGGCCGCGATCATCATCCGAACGGCTTCACGATCTGGATGGCCGGAGCCGGTCTGAAACGCGGCTACGTCCACGGCGCGACGGATGAACTCGGCTATCACGCACTCGGCGAAGGCCACTACGTCACTGATCTGCACGCGACCGTGCTGCATTTGCTTGGTCTCGACAACCGCCGGCTGCACTTCCCCGGTCGCAAGCGTCTGGAAATCGACGACGGCCGAGTGATCGACGATGTCTTGGCGTAGCCCATCGAAGAGGAACTCCGTAGGGTGGGACAAGTTCGCATCGAACGCCGGCCCACCAATCTCGTTTTCATTGTTGGCGTTTTTAACCTAGTGGTGGGCCGGAGCGGCGGAGCGCCGCTGGTCCCACCCTACCGAACGCGACGTCGTTTCCAGACAAGTTTTTCGTGACGCCGTTGCACGGTGGAGAGTCTCAAATGAAGCAAGCCTCTTGGCTGTTGAGCGTGATTGTCTCTCTGCTGTTGACGGGCGCATGGCTCGCGGACGGTGATGCTCAGCAGGACAAAGACAGCGCCGACAAGGACTACTCGGCCGAGCTGCCGAGGATTGCCTCCAAGTCGCCAGAGGAATCGCTCAAAGCGATGCGGCTGAAGGCGGGGTTTCGCGCCGAGATCGTCGCGGCCGAGCCGCTCATTCGGTCGCCGATGGCGATGGACTTCGATGAGTTCGGCCGCGCGTTCGTCGTCGAGCTTCCCGAATACAACCAATACGCCAGCCCGAAGCCGCATGGTCGCGGTGATGTCAAGATGTTGGAAGACCTCGACGGCGACGGACGGTTCGACAAGGCCACGGTCTACGTCGGTGATCTCGATTACCCAACGGCGGTGGCGTGTTGGGACGGCGGCATCTTGGTCGGCGTCGCCCCAGACATCTTGTTTTGTAAAGACACCGACGGCGACGGTAAGGCGGATGTGCGTCGAAGACTCTTCACGGGGTTCGGTCAGGACAAAGCGGGCGAGGGAATGCTCAATTCGTTCCGCTGGCGGATCGACAATCGGTTTCACATTCCGTGCGGGTTGGATGGGGGCGAGGTGGCACCCGTTGGCGAGCCGGGTGGCGTCAGCCCCCGGACGACTTCGAGCGCTTCCCCGGCCGCAAACAGTCCGGGGGCTGACGCCGCCCGGCTCGCCAAGGATCAGGCGGTGAAGCCGATCAACGTGCGGGGGCAGCATCTGCTGCTCGAACCGCGAGCGATGACGATGACCGCGACCAGCGGCGGCGGGCAACATGGGATGAGTCTCGATGACTGGAGCCTGCGGGCGTTCGTGTGCGGCAACAGTGAGCCGGTGCATCTCGTCATGTACGACGGCCGCTACCTCGCGCGGAATCCGTACCTCGGCGCACCGGCCGCCGCGATCAACATTGCTCCGGACGGCAAGTTCACGAAGCTGATGCGAACCAGCGCCGTCGAGCCGTGGCGCGTGCTGCGAACTCGGCTGCGAAAGTCGGGAGCCATTCCTGGTTCGGACGAAGGTGGCACTCCGTCTGGCTTCTTCACCGGAGCAACCGGTATCACCGTCTATCGCGGCGATGCGTGGCCGGCGGAGTATCGCGGGCAGTTGTTCGTTGGCGAGGTCGCGAACAATCTCGTGTACCGCGCTCGGCTCGAACCCAGCGGTATCGGCCTGACCGCGCATCGAGCCGACATCGACGCCGAGTTCCTCGCGTCCACCGACAACTGGTTTCGCCCGGTGCAATTCGCGAACGCTCCCGACGGCACGCTGTACGTCATCGACATGTACCGCGAGCTGATTGAAGGAGCCGCGTTCCTCGCCCCGGCGATTCTGAAGCACATGGACCCAAGCTCCGGCTCGGACAAAGGCCGCATCTACCGGATCGCGCCGGACGGCTTCCGCTTCAAGCCCGCGCCGCGTCTCGGCGATCTGTCGACTGCGGAACTCGTCAAACTCTTCGAGCACCCAAACGGCTGGCACCGCGACACTGCTTCGCGGCTGATCTATCAACGTCAGGACCGAGCCGCGATCGCGCCGCTGCGTGAGGTCGCGACGAACTCGAAGTCGCCGCTGGCTCGCGTGATGGCGCTGTATTCGTTGCACGGTCTATCAGCGCTAGATGCTGAATTGGTCTGGAAGATGGCCGGCCTCGGCCGTCCTGTGGTTTCCGAAGAACAATCGCCGAACGGGACGGGCAAGAGTGCCCATCCTCCAGAAGAGCGGATGCACGCTCTGCAAATTGCCGAGTCGTTCGCCGATCAGGCCGACATTCGCGCCGCTGTGTTGTCGTTCGCCGACGATGTTGATTTGCGAGTCCGCTATCAAGTCGCGTTCACGCTCGGAGCGTTCACGGGTGACGAGGCCACTCGCGCGCTGAGCAAGTTGGCGATCCGCGACGGCACCGATTCTTGGATGCAACTGGCGATCCTGAGTTCCATCGGACAGCGGCGCGGCGAATTTCTGGCGGCGTTGCTGAGCGATCCCGCGACTCGATCACAGCCTCACGTCCGAGCGATGCTCAACACGGTCGCGATCCAAATCGGAGCGGCGAATTCCAAGGCGGAACTGGCCACGATGATTCGGCAACTCGATCTCTTGGCGGCCGATGCGAACAGCAAATCGCTGGCGGAAGAGTTGGTCCGCAACCTCGTCAGCAAACAGCCCGCTGCCCAGGAGATGCTGGCCGGCGCGACGGGAGGCAAGGCTCGCGAGATTCTCGCCGCGCTCGTCCGTGAGGCGATCGTCACGGCTCGCGATGAGGCGAAGGTTCCGGCCGATCGAGCGTCCGCCGTTCGTACTCTCTCGTCCGCTTCGTTGGCCGAGACGAAAGAGTTGTTCGCTGAGTTGCTGCAATCGAAGCAGCCGCAGCCGGTACAGGTCGCCGCGATCGAAACGTTGGCTCGGTTCGATGTGGCTGAGGTACCGAGGCTGATCCTCGCCGCGTGGCCGTCACAGACGCCGCAGCTTCGAGCGACCTCGGTCGAGACGCTGTTCACGCGAGCCACTTGGATCGCCGCGTTTCTTGACGCGGTCGAGACGCAGACGATCGCGCGAGCGGACCTCGATCCCGCCCGCATCGTGCTGCTGCGTCAGCACAAGGAGGCTGCGATCCGCGATCGTGCCACAAAACTCTTCGCCGGTGCGACACTCGCGCGGCGGCAAGACGTGGTCGATGCCTACCAGAAGTCGCTCGAACTCAAAGGGGACGTCGATCGCGGACGCGCGCACTTTCGCAAGCACTGCGCGGCGTGTCACAAGCTGGAAAACTTCGGCGAGTCGATCGGAGCAGACCTCAACGCGATTCGGGACCGAGGGACGGCGGCCGTGCTGCTCAACATTCTCGATCCGAACCGCGAGGTGAAGCCGCAGTTTCTGAGCTACGTTGTCGCGCTCGACAGCGGGCGCACGCTGACCGGCATGATCGCTTCCGAAACGGCCAACAGCCTGACGCTCCGCAAGGCGGACAACACGACGGAATCGGTTTTGCGAATCAACATCGACGAACTCAAAAGCACCGGCCTGTCGTTCATGCCCGAAGGGCTGGAGAAACAGCTCGACCCCGCCGCAATGGCCGACCTGCTGGCGTATCTGAATTCGACCAAGTGATTTTCTGACGTTGTGAACTTGTAGGGTGGGTCGAGTCATCGAGACCCACCGCAATGCTCTAACTCGCGGTGGGTCTCGATGACTCGACCCACCCTGGTATGGAAGGACCAGTCAAGTATCTTGAGCGGTTGATTTCTTGGATTGTTTGTCTGTGTGTTTTTTAGCTCATGGTTTTGAATCGGCCGCCGAGTCGTCGACGAGGGGGAAACGACTG
>CAMDPK010000221.1 GCA_945904015.1 Candidatus Kuenenia stuttgartensis
CCCAGTCAACCCAAAGGGAATGGCTACATCGATGCGGACGACTTGTTGAATGATCCCTTCTGGTCGGATGGCATCGACACGGACAACAACAACTTCGAGGACGACCTCGTCGGCTGGGATTTTCAAGACAACGACAACCGCCCGTTCGATGAGCACGGCCACGGCACCCACGTCGCCGGCATCCTGGGGGCGGAAGGCAACAATGCGACTCAAACCTTCAACGGAGGCGTCGTCGGCGTTGCCTGGACCACGTCCATTCTGCCGCTGCGGTTCCTCGACGAGAACAACACTGGCGACTTGTCCGACGCCATCGAAGCGATCAACTACCAGACGCTGCTGCGGACTCGCGAAACCTCGCCCGCGAACATCCGCGTCAGCAACAACAGTTGGGGCTCCTCGGACGCCTTGAGCCAGAACTTGTTCGACGCGGTCGCGGCCACTGGAGCTGCCGACATCCTGTTCGTGGCTGCCGCCGGCAACGGCGACGTGCTTGGCCGAGGCATCGACAATGACCAAACACCGTTCTTCCCAGCGAACCTCGACCTGCCCAATGTCATCAGCGTGGGTGCGTTCGGCCCCGATGGTTCGCTGGCCCGCTTCAGCAACTTCGGCGACCAGAGCGTGGACATCGCCGCCCCCGGAGTTGGCATCGTCAGCACGGCTCCAGGCGGAACCTACGTCTCCCGCAACGGCACCAGCATGGCCGCGCCGTTTGTGGCGGGGACGGCGGTCTTGGTTTTGGACCAGCACCCCAATGCTTCGGCGCTGGAAGTTCGCGAGGCCATTCTTTCCGGCGCGGCCCATTCCGCGCTGTTGCGAAACACCATTGTCTCCGGCCGGCAACTGAATGCGTTCGGAGCGATCACGGCTTCGACCTTCGCGCCGATCCCAAGCTTGGTGGTTGTTCCCGAGATCGCCTCGGTCGGCATGACCGGGCTTTCGCTGACCGTGACCTACGAGGATGACACCGGACTCACCACGTCGGCCGTTGATGTTCGCGATGTGGAGATCACTCGGCGTGGTTTTGCGGAGTTTCGCCTGCGTCCGGTCGCGGCCACGGCGACGGCGGTCGATGGCAAACACGTCACGGCGGTCTATCAGTTTGCCGCACCGGGCGGACTCTGGGACGCCACCGAGTTCGGTATCTATGACGTCAGGCTCCGCGAGGGGGAGATCGTTGACAATCAAGGTCTGTACTCCAGCCCGCGCTTGATTGGCAGTTTCAACGTGACGCTCAGCGATCCGACCGTGATTTTCGTCAATACGACGGCGGATACGATCGATGCCAATTTGTCGGACGGGACGCCAAGAGATGCCGTCGGACTTGTCTCGCTGCGTGCGGCGATCATGCATGCCAACCGGATCGCCAGTCCCACAACAATTGTCGTGGCCGACGGGATTTACACGCTGACTGTGCCGGGTCGGAACGAAGAGGCTTCGTCCACCGGTGATCTGGACCTGACGTCATCATTGGGCATCACGCTGATTGGCGGCGGAGCTTTCTCAACGATCATTGACGCTCAACAACTCGACCGCATTTTCGACGTGTCGGCGGGAGCAAATGCGACGATTCGCGGCTTCACGATCCGCAGTGGTAATGCCGGGACGGGCGGTGGCATTGAGAACTCCGGAACGCTGACCATCGACTCCGGTCTCATTGTGTCAAACACCGCTGAAATTGCCGGCGGCGGCGTTTACAGCGACGGACTGTTGACCATTGTCAGTAGCGAATTGGAAGGGAATCAGACGTCATCAAGGTTTTTCGCAAAGGGTGGAGGCGGGTTGGCTGTAATCGGCACTCCCACAGGTTCGGCTGGTCGTGTGACGATTGAGAAAAGTTCAATCGTCGCCAACACGTCTTCGGACATAGCCGGCGGAATGCTCGCGATCGATGCGGCGCTGACGCTGACCCAGGTGACGATCTCGGACAATACCGCGCAGCGTGGCAATGGCGGTGGCATCGTGTTGCGGACCACGAACTCATCGAAGGCGTCCGCCTTGAACAGCGTGACCATCACCACCAACAACTCTCTTAACGGAAGTGGCGGTGGACTTTCGGCGGAGACATCGTCTGCCCAGATCACGCTCAGCAATTCGATCGTCGCCGAAAACGACGCGCGGGTTTCGTCCGATGTCGAAGGCCGCATCGTTTCCGATGGATCCAACCTCTTTGGACAGCCGAGCGAAACGATCGCGGGTTGGAGGACGCTGAAGTCCGGCGTCGCAGACTTCGATCAAATTGGCTCCGCCACGTCACCAATCGATCCTGGCCTCGAGCCGCTTGATGCGAGCGATGGAGTGGTGACGAGGCGGACACCGCTGGCAGGTGGTCCGGCCGCGAATGCTGACGTTGCAGGGCGAGCCGCGATTGCACTGACGACAGGGCTTCCGATTGTGTACTCGACGGTCGAATTAGAGCCAAACAACAGTCGGGCGCAGGCGATGAGGCTGGATGATCGCGGCTGGTCGAAAGCCGCGAATGCGGAAATCTCAAATGCCACAACGGTGCCGCACGCCACGATCACAGGAACCGGCGATGGAACATTCGATTTCTATTCTTTCACGGTTTTCCAAGCGGGTTCAAGTGCGATTTTTGACATCGACAATGGCAGCATTGCCGGTGGAGCGTTCTTCGACACAGAGCTGTTTCTGTTTGACTCCCGTGGAACGCTGCTGGCATCCAACGACACTTCTGCGATCGATGCCGGAAGCAATAGCGGTTTGGATTCTCGAATCGATTATCAGTTTACGACAGCAGGTTATTACACGATCGCAGTCGGAGCTTTCGATTCTGCACCTAACGGTACCGGCGGGCCGACGGGAACGGCTCCCGCTTTAGGGACAAATTATGTGCTCAACGTCTCAGTCCAGAATCACGCGCTATCCGAGACGGTCTATAATCCGACATCAACGACCACGCTGCATCCAATTGGCGGAATAGCGACGGAGAATGGATATCTATTCTCAGCCACTGTGGGGACCGAGCTTCTGGAGCCGGCGCAAACATTTGGTGTTGCAGGCTTCCCACTTTCGGCAGCATTGGGAGATGTAAATGGCGACGGAGTGCTCGATGTTGTTACAGGCATTTTTAGCCCTTCTAACGTAGGTGTTATGCTGGGACATGGCGACGGCACGTTTCGCGCAGCCGAATATTACTCGGCAGGGAGCACCCCTCGATACGTCGCACTTGGGGATTTTAGTGGCGACGGCGTGCTCGACATCGCCGCTCTAAACATAGTCAGTAATAACGTCAGTATACTGTTGGGGAACGGAGACGGTACGTTTCGCCCACCTTTGAACCACGCGCTTAGTGCTAACCCAAGTTCCATGGCGATCGGGGATGTGAGCGGTGATGGCATGCTCGATGTCGTCGTCGCCACAGATTTCAATGTCAGTGTGTTGCTGGGAAATGGGGACGGCACGTTACGCCCGGCAGTGAATCACTCCCTCCAAGTTGCGCCGCTGTTCGTGGCATTGGGGGATGTGAGTGGAGATGGGGTGATCGATGTCGTCACTGCCAACTTCTTCAGTGATAATGTGACTGTGCTGGTTGGGAATGGTGACGGCACGCTCCGTCCAGGTGTGAATTACGCCGTTGGCGATGGCCCCCGGTCCGTCGCTTTGGGCGATGTGACCGGTGACGGGTTGCTCGACGCGGTCTGCGCGAATTCCAATAGTGATAACGTGAGCGTGTTACTTGGGAACGCTGACGGCACGTTACGTCCAGCCACGAACTACGCCACTGGAGACAATCCAAACTCCGTGGCACTGGGGGATATTAACGGCGACGGTGTCCTGGATGTTGTCGCCTCGAATACCTCCGGTTCAAACGCCTCCGGCCGTACTGTGAGCTTACTGCTCCTGAATGCGGACGGCACGTTGCGTCAGACCCTGCATTACTCCACGGGACAATCTCCATTTTTTGTGGCGTTGGGGGATGTCAGTGGCGACGGAGTCCTCGATGTCGTCGCAACAACAAACTCGAACAGTCAGAACGTGCCTGTGTTGCTGGGGCGTTCCCCGCAGATGTTCCTCCTCGCCGGCCAGTCAGACGCCCTATTGAAATTGCCACAGCGCGGATTCCCGATGCTATTTGCTGCTAAGGAGCGAGAAAGCTATTGGATGACGCACGGCAACGAGCCGGGTACGATCACATTCTGGTCCTACAATACGGCACTTGGGGTGCGTGATATCGCAGACTACAAGTCATCGACCGCGGCCGATTGGCCACAGGAGATTCTCGCAAGCGGAAGCCGCCTGATCGTCTCCAGCGAAGAATCCGTACGCGAGGTCGATTTGCTCACGCAGCAGATCGTAAAGACTAGATTTGCTGATGCCACCTTTCACCCGGCCGTGAAATATGCCGCTGGCGATCGCCCCAAAGCTGTGGCCATAGGAGATTTGAGCGGCGACGGTATTCTCGATGCTGTCTCCGCCAACTCTGGGAATGGTTCCATAAGTGTTCTCTTGGGAAATGGGAACGGCAGCCTGCGTCCGGCCGTGAACTACTCCGGTGTGGCAGGCAACCTGTCATCCATAGCGCTGGGGGATGTGAACGACGATGGCGTGCTCGATATCGTTACTACACACACTTTCGATGATAGTGTGAGCGTCTTTGTTGGCAATTTTGGCGGAACATTTCGCACGGCAGTGAGGTACTCAGTCGGAGACGAGCCGTCCGCAGTGACAATCGGAGATTTGAACGGCGATGGATGGCTCGACTTAGTTGTTGCTAACACTGCGAGTAGCAATCTTAGCCTCTTGCTGGGAAACGGAGACGGCACTTTTCGCTCGGCTGTGAATTATGCTGCTGGAGAGGGCAATTCTTCGGTGGTGTTGGGGGATGTAAACGGCGACAGCGTGCTCGATGTCGTCACTGCCAGTGGTTATAGCGACTATGTGAGCGTATTGTTGGGTATTGGAGATGGCACCGTGGCTCCAGCGGTGAATTATTCTGCGGCGTTGTTTCTTCGCTCGGTGACATTGGGAGATGTGAATGGCGATGGCTTGATCGATATCGTCACGGCCAGCGGGCTCCGTGATAACGTGAGTGTGTTACTGGGAAACGGGAACGGCACGTTTCGCTCGGCCGTTAGTTACGCGACTGGCGATGAACCTCTCTCCGTAGTGTTGGGGGATGTGAGCGGCGATGGCCTGCTCGATGTGATCGCGGGTAACTCGAATAGCGACAACGTAAGCGTCTTGTTGGGCAACGGAGACGGCACCTTCGGCTCTACAATGAATTATCTTGTCGGAGATGAGCCACGTTCCGTGGCATTGGGGGATATGAACGGAGATGGCCTGCTCGATGTAGTCACTGCCAATTTCAGTGGTAGCAACTTAGGCGTACTCGTCGGATCGTCACGGGCGCGCGTCGCGGTGGAAGTAGAAAACTCGACGTTCGTCGCAAATGCGGCGCGAATCTACCGGCGTCAGCCCAATGACATGTCGTATGTTTTGCAGCCCGTCGCGGACACCGTTTCTCAAGGCACAACGCTCCGTAGTGGGGACGTCGAAATTCTGCGCCTTGAAGGTTTCGAAGGTCGGCTGTTGGCTACTGTGCGATTCAAAGACGGCGCGAATCGGGCGGGGGAATCGGAGTTATTGTTGGTTGACCCCGAAACCGGCGCAGCAGAAGCGCTCTTGGCGAACAGCAACTTGCGTGTGACGCTAACGCCGAATGATTTGGTGTTGGTGGTTGGGAGCACCGTCTATTTGACCGGCACCATTATTGGTAGCGGCATCGGGTCAGAACTGCTGGCCTATGACCGCGTGAACGGACTGCGATTGGTTGCTGATGTGCTACCGGGGGCGGACGGTTCACAAGTGCAAGATGTGATGGAGGTGGGCGGCGATCTGTACTTCACGGCGCTGGCCCGCCGGATCGACAACAGCACTCGCACGGAGACGCTTCACCGTGAATTGTTCCTGCTGAATTCGACAAGCGGAGTTGTCCATTCTGTTCGGGCAGGTCAAGAAGTGAGCGGACCTCCCTCGTTGGTTGGGCAGACGCTGTTTTTCAACAGCCAGCTTGCATCCGGCGGCTCGAATTTCCTGTGGTCGTATGACACGACTCAGGACGGAGTGCCCAGCTTGGGTGCGTTCGATCCGGTGGCAGGCAGCATCTCCGGAACGGCGTTTCTCGACAGCAACGCGAACGGACGGCAGGACGAGGGTGAGCCGGGGCGCGCGGGTGTGACGATCTTCGTGGATCTCAATGGAAACGGACGGCGCGAAGCCATCGAACCGGTGGGCGTGACTCGCCAAGACGATCCCGCGACTTTCGAGGAGGAAGCCGGACGCTTCTCCATCGCGGGACTGCCCGCAGGAAACTATCAGCTTCGCGAATTGCCCAAGGACGGTTTCGTCCAGACGGCCCCGTTGACGATTCTGTCCACCAACGCGGTCCTCACTCAACTGGCGATGGCGACGGACGCTGACAGCAGGACCGATCTTGGATTGCCGTCGGTCGTCGGTGACAACGTCGTGTATGTGAACTTGGCTTCCGGCCAATTGATGCGCCGCGACGCCAACGGTGACGAACTGGCTCTGGTCGGCTTGGATTCCGTCATTCCTGGCGAAGCACAGATGATTCAGTCGCTGAGTGGCAGCCATGCGCAGGATGGCAGCGGCATCGGGCTGACAGCGACCGTGGCCGACGGACGAGAGTTAGTCCTCACGGTGAATTCGCGCGGGCAGATTCAAGCGGTCGCACAGACCGGCAGTTTGGTCAGCGTCGTCACTCCGAATGGCGGAGGCAGACAACTCCGGCTGACGGACATCGAAGACCTCAGCAATCGAGGCTTCGACTCGCTCAGCTTCGCCGACGGCAATGTGGGGTTCCTCGCCGAAACGAACGAAGTCTCCCAACGCTACCGCTACTATCTGGGAGAAACCGGAACGTTCGCCGAATTCGAGCACGCGCAGGTGCTGCTCGACGGAGGCAACGAAATCTTTGTGGACCGCGTCGTCGAAGGCGCGACTGGCACCGTGCTGACGGGCAACAACCTGTTTTTGGACAAGGCCGTTTTGGATGCTCAGGTCGGGGGCAATACCGGCTGGCAGATCACGACTCGCGTGGGCGATGAGATCCTGCCGCTGACCTTCTTCAACCGCATCTTCGACGTCTCCGTATCGGGACTGTCGGTCGCCTTCCGAGCCTCGGACATCACCGGCGACGAGGCGATCTCTCTGGCGAGTGCCGGGAAGTCTTCGTCGCGGCTGGTGGATACCGCGACGCCGATTCCTGACGGGATCGGTTCGTTCACGGCGTTCGGTTCGTTCGCGGGGGGGACGGATGCCGCGAGTCTGGCCTGGGACGGCGAAAACTTGGCGTTCGTCGGCCAAGGTCCGAGTGGGCAGATCGGTCTTTATGCGCTCATCAATGGCAGCCTGCGGACCATCGCGGATCGCAACAGCAATTTCGGAGGTCGAACACTCGCGGATTTGGCGATCAGCCATCAGGCCCTCAGCGGCAACCGGATTGTGTTCCATGCCACCTTCAGCGACGGAACCGAGGCCATCTACCAAGCGACATTGCCGGCCGAAGCGGCGGTCTCGGTGGCCGTGTCCGCCGGCAGCACTGTCGACAATGTGTCGTTTGGTGCCAGCGCGGTTCCCGGAACGATTCTCGGCGTCTCGTTCACGGATTCGAACGGCAATCGGCTGTTCGATGCCGGTGAAACGGCGAATGTGAATCGGACAGTCTTCATCGACGAAAACCTCAATGGAGCGTTGGATCCGAACGAGATTCAAACCGAGACCAACGCCGACGGCCGATTCGTGTTCTCACGACTTGCCGCACTGACCGACTACACCATCCGCGAAGTCCTGCCGACTGGTTTCGTGCAGACGACCCCACGGAACCTGGCGGAAGCGACCGTCACGCTGGGCGCGGCGCAGACCTTGGAGTTTCCGCTGGGAAGCAGCTTCGGCGACACGGGAGGCCAGACCGCCGATGGTCGCGTGCTGGGAGTCGTGTTCACGGACACTGACGGCGACGGCGTGCGAGATGTGGGAGAGACGGGCGTCAGCGGAGTCACGGTTTTTGTGGATGAGAACAACGATCGGGTTCTCAACGGTGGAGAGCGCTCGACGGTGACGGTGGACGGCATGTATGTGCTCGAACAGTTGCGCGGAAATCGTCAGGCGGTGCGAATCTCGGTCTCGGCGATGAGCGGGTTGCGGCAGGTCAGTCCGCTGGGGAATCAGTTCACGACCGCGACGATCGGCTTGCAGGACTCGCCGGTGGAGGTCATCAGCGGGGACTTCGAAGGCGGCATAGATGGCAATGGAGATGGCGACGACGATCTCGCGGTGTCGATTGATGCGACGAATAAGGTTCGGTTCTTCATCAACAACGGCAGCGGGAGCTTCACGCCGGGATTGGAAGTGGCGGTCGGAGTCACTCCAGGGTCACTGGCGGTCGGGAAGTTTGTCAGCGGGTCGAATCTCGCGGGGGTCGTGGTCGGACATCGGGATTCCAACAGCGTGCGGGTGTTGTTGCCGCAGACGGATGGAAGTGTCACGCAGAAAGAACTGATCCGTCCGTCGGACACGTTCGGAAATGGACAATTCAGGAATCTTGGAAACGGGCCGTACGTCGTGACGACCGGGGATTTCAGTGGTGATGGCATCGATGACATCGCAGTCGCGTCAGCGAATGGGGGTGGAGATGGCGCGGTCGCGATCTTCCGGAGCAACGGGGCGGGCGGATTTGTTTTCGAGCAGATTCTGACGTTGCCGCGGGCGACGTCCGATTCGCCATCGGCGATCGTGGCAGCGAAGTTGAATGGCGACGCACGAGTCGATTTAGCGATCGCGAGTGTGGTCAGCAACACGGTTCGACTGTTGAACAACACGGGTGTCGCAGGCGCGGGAAGATTTGTCCTGGAGACCAGCATCATCGCCGTCGGCGGGACTGCGCCGTTGAGCCTGCAGGCGGGCGACTTGGATGCTGTTCACGATCTCGATGATTTCTCTCTCGATTTGGTGACGACGAATTTTAGTTCGGACAACGTGTCGATCCTGAAGAACAACGGCAACGGAACATTCGCGGCGGCCGAGTTGCGGACGGCGGGACGCGGGCCGGCCAGCGCGCGGATCATCGATCTGGATCAAGACGGGAATCTCGACATCGCCTTCTCAAACAGTGAGGCGGCAAATCGGTTCGGCGTGCTGCGGAATCGTGGCGGCGGAGTGTTTCAAGCGGCCGAGTTGTCGGGACTGGCGGACTTGTCGAATCGGACGCTCGCGTTTTCGCTGACGGTCGGTCAGTTCAACGATGACAACAGCGATGGAGTAATCAATTCGTTGGACACGCCGGATGTGGTGGTCTCGAATCGTCGCGACGAGAACATCGGCGCGCGAGCCGGGAGTTTGACCATCGGCAGGAACTCGATCGTGGCAGGTGCGTTGCAGGTCGAGTTCACGGCGATGACGCGCGAGGTGAGCGGCTTCGATTTCGCGTTGGAGCGGATCAATCCGCCGCCGACGTTGGATGTCATCGTCGATCGGACCATCGACGAAGATGAACCGGATGCCATCAAAAGGACGGTGGTGTTCGCCGGTGTGACGGATGGCGGCGACGGTTCGCAGGCGTTGCGAGTTCGTGCCAGCAGCAGCAACTCGACGCTAATTCCGTCGGTGTCGGTCAGTTATGTGCCGGGTGCGGCGGGTGGATCGCTGAATCTCGCCCCTGCATCGAATCGGAACGGGACCGCGACGATCACGGTGGACGTGACGGACGCCGGCTTCGACGGCGACTTCGACACGCCGGATGACGCGACGACAACACAG
>CAMDPK010000222.1 GCA_945904015.1 Candidatus Kuenenia stuttgartensis
GCGGCCAACAAACAGCCTCGCTACATTCCCGCGCGTGGTCGGTGGGTTGCCCAAGCCTTGTTGGTGAGCTGCTTTGACGGCGGCTCAACAACGCCACGGGGATACCCCGCGGTTGTTCGCTTGCGTTGATTTCGTTGCCGTGGTGTGGCGCGCGAAGCTGCTTTCGTCGTGTCACACCACGCTACTGGACCCGTTGAGCAACCCGCCGATCACGTTTAGCACTTCTCGATGCTGCGACCCGGATGAATCTGTTTGCCAGAATTCTGAGTTGGCTTTTCGGCAGTGACCGCTCAGGCGAGTCAGCGTCGGTGAGCCGAGCGTCGGTGAGCCGAGCCTCGGATCGCGAGCGTGTCGCGCGTGGACGGCGGCGGGTTCGGCTGACTAGCCAATTTCGCCAGAGGCCATTTTGGGACATGCGGCAATACCCGCAAGTAGTGACATCGAGGTCGCCACCGTATTTGTTCTCGATCCAGTCTTCTGACGGTCGCGATTTTCTGGACCTTAGCCTCAGTGGCGATGACGCTTTGCTCGCCAGTTGGCACTTGCCGGAGTTTCACACGCCGCAGCAGTTGGCCGATTGGCTGGGGATTCGCGTCGGCGAACTGGCGTGGCTCGTGCATCGCAATACCTCGGATCGACGACCGGCGGACGAGCAGCGGTCGCACTACGTTTATCGGTGGGTCAAGAAGCGGTCGGCGAGTTTGGAAGCAGGCTCACCGAACAGCAGGCCGGTGCAGACGCAGTGGAGGTTGATTGAAGCTCCGAAGCAGACGCTCAAGGGGGCGCAGAGGAAGATTCTCAGCGAGATTCTCGAAAAGATTCCGGCGCATCAGGCGGCGCATGGATTTGTGCGTGGCAGGTCGATCGTCTCGAACGCGCGGCCACATGTTGGGCAGGCGGTGGTCATCAAGCTCGACTTGCAGAACTTCTACGCGAACGTGACCTACAGCCGAGTCGTCGCGATCTTCCGCTCGATGGGTTACTGCCGTGAGGCAGCGATTTGGTTGGGGCGCCTGACGACCTCCGCCGTGCCGTGGTCGCTGGCGGTGCCGGACGGCGACGAGGCCCTGAAGTCGCTGTACGTTCGCCGGCACTTGCCGCAGGGAGCGCCGACGTCGCCGGCCCTCGCGAACTTGTCCGCGTTCGGTTTGGACGTGCGGCTCTCCGGGTTGCTCAAAAAGTTCGGCGGCAACTACACGCGGTACGCCGACGACCTGACGCTGTCGGGATCGGACGACTTTCGATACGCCCTCCGCTGCGTAATCCCGCTGACCGAGCAGATCGTCCGTTCGGAACGCTTTCGATTGAATCACCGCAAGCGAAAAGTTGTGCGGCGAGGACATCGGCAACTCGTCACCGGAGTCGTCGTCAACGCGAAGCCAAACATCCGGCGCGACGAGTTTGACCGACTGAAAGCGATCCTGCACAACTGCGTGAAGCTCGGCCCATCGTCGCAGAACCGCGACGGACACGCCGACTTCGCCTCGCATCTGCGCGGCCGAATCGCGTTCGTCAGGCAACTCAATCCCGCGCGAGCCGAAAAACTACGGCGGCTCTTCGAGCAAATTCGCTGGGACTGACTCCCCTGGAGTGCGGTGCGACCCAGAGGGTGGCTCGACACCGCCCTCCATTGAACGCGGACGAAGTCACTCAATTCTTTCTCGACGTGGTCGTGACCAGCGACCTCCGAGAGTCACTCGTCACGACAACGATCAACACCATCCAAAAGCTGTTTGCCGCGATTGATGGAGTGCTGCGTCGAGCCGCAGCACTCCAGGACGAGCATGTTCGCTCGGCGACGAACGGAGACTGGTCCGGGCAAGTCGATCGCGGCGGGCTGATCCGCTTGGACGAAGTCCACCAAGCGGTCCCAGTGCGCGAACGCCATCGACTGACGAGTCCAATTCACTCGCTGCCACAAGCGGACGAACACTTCGCGAGCCAGCGGCCTCGAAATCTGTGCCAGCGCATCGCGTCGCAATCGCACGACATTCTCTGAGTGATCGAGCAATGCCGCATCGAGCAACGTGTCGGCGGCGATGCGAGTCGCCTCTTCGCAGCCCGCCGCTTGCTCGGCCAGTTGGCAGAGATGCTCGCGAACGCGCGGATTGAAGTCCTGCTGCAACCGAGGCAACAACTCGTGACGCAGACGATTGCGAGTCAGCGAGACGTCTTGATTCGTGACATCCTGCTGAAAATCTTGGCCGAGTTCCGCCAGATGTTGTTCGACCTCTGTCCGCCAGATCGCCAGCATCGGTCGGATGAGCCGTGTCGAATCGCCGAGGCTCCGCGACCATTCCATGCCGCGCAGGCCGGTAAGCCCGGTGCCGCGCAGGATGTGATGCAACACGGTCTCGGCCTGATCGTCCGCCGTGTGCGCGACAGCGACGACGTCGCATCCGTGACGAGTCGCCGTCGTTCGCAGAAAGTCGTACCGCGCCTCGCGAGCGGTCTCTTCCAATCCTCTTCGAGTTTGCTCGGCGATCGCGCGAACCGGCACGGTCTCAACGTCGCACGGAACATCGCACCGCTGACACAACGCTGCCACCCAATCGGCATCGGCATCGGCATCGGCTCCACGCAATTGATGGTTCAAGTGAGCCGCTCGCAGCGTCAGTTTCAGCGGCTCGCGAAGTTGCAACAGACCTCGCAGCAAGGCGACGCTGTCCGCGCCGCCAGAGATCGCAACCAGCAGACTTGTTCCGATGGCATCGCAGCGGTGCAGGCCCGCCCGAAGCTGTGCTACGAGTTTCGGCGATTCGTATTCAGATCGCGGTGTCACGGAGGATAAAAATGGCATCACGGCAATCGGCTTTCGGCTGACGGCGACCGGCCGAACGCAGGACGCCGATTGCCGTCAGCCGTTGTACCGTTTTTCAAAGCGGTCAAACCAACTCTTTGATCAAACCACGCTCTTCCAGCACGAATCGCGGGCGGCCGGAGTTGTCGGTGAAGGTGTGATTCGACTCGATGCCGAGATGGCGATAGACCATCGCCAGCGCGTTCTCCGGGCGATACGGCCGGTCCTTCGGAACGGAGCCGGTTGAATCGGATGAGCCGATGACCTGACCGACTTTCAAGCCGCCGCCGGCGAGCACGCTGCTCATCACTTGGCCCCAGTGGTCGCGGCCGGCTCCCTTGTTGACTCGCGGAGTGCGGCCGAACTCGCCCATGCAGACGACGAGCACGTCTTTGTCGAGACCTCGCTCATACAGATCCGTGACAAGTGCAGCGACTGCTTGATCGAAGCCGGGGCCTTTCTTCTTCATCGCGTCGGAGATGTTGCCGTGGTCGTCCCAGCTGCCGAGCGTGCTGGCTCGCACGGTGACGACCGTGATGCCGTGCTCGACCAACCGCCGAGCCAGCAGCATGTTTTGGCCGAGCGAATTCATGCCGTACCGAGTTCGCGTTTCGGTGGACTCTTTCGAGATGTCGAACGCCGTCCGTGCGCGATCGCCGGTGACAAGCTCAAACGCCTCGCGAGTGAACTGGTCGATCGAGTCGGCGACCCCGTCGCGGTCGATCAGTTGTTGTGTCTCGCCAAAGCCGGTGAGCAACGCGCGACGATCGTTGAGTCGTTCATTCGTCAATCCGCCGAGCAGCGTGAGGTTCGCGACCTCGAACGCTTTGTCATCGGCGGACTTGATGGTCTCGAATGGATTGAAGCCTTTGCCCAGCCACGCCGCTCGGCCGAAACGCATGCTGGCCGGGATCGACACGAACGCCGGCACGCCAGATTCATTCGCTCCGCGCAGCTTCGTGGTGATCGAGCCGAAGCAGGGCATTTCGTTTTCGCGATTCTGATTGTCTCGCAGGTAGTAGCCGGTCTGCGTCAGATGGCTACTGGTGCCGTGGCTGCCGTTCGTGTGGTGCATCGACCGAATCACCGCCAGCTTGTCGATGATCCGCGCCTGCTCGGTCATGAACTCGGAAAACTGCACGCCGGGAATCGCCGTGTCGATCGCGCTCAGCGGCCCACGATACTCCGCCGGCGCGAGCGGCTTTGGGTCATACGTCTCATGCTGCGTCGGTCCTCCGGCCATCTCGACGTAGATGACAGCAGTCTTGCGAGCGGCAGATGCAGCCGACGCTCGTTGTTGCAGAATAGCCGGCAGTGACAAACCAAACGCACCGGCCAACCCGGCTTTCAGAACGGAACGGCGAGTGTGTGGCATGATGGCTCCATCAATGGTGAAGAGTCCGATCACAGTTATTCAAAGCGATTGTTCGACGCATCCCGTATTTAGCGTAGCCACAGCCAAAAACCAACGCCACTTGGTACTGCCAGCAAGAGCATGAACGTAATCAGATATTGGAAGGCAATCTGGCTCCAATCCCATTGGACTCGAAGGCCACGGTATTGGTCTGCATCACCATCAGGATCATCACATTCTCGACGTGGCAAAACCACATACACGCCCAATGGTCGCACGGGGATGAAGACGAGACGCCACCACAAGACGGACTGATACACGACAAGTTCACAACCAGCGGCATCTGCGTTTCGTGCAAGCTCACCTGTCAATCGACGGAGATGCTTCCGACCATAGAGTTGGCAGTCCGAGACGTCGTAGAACACCAAATCTTCAATGTTAGCCCCGGCGATTAACTGCTGAACGAGAGCGTCAGTAATAGCCGACGCAGTCTCTAATGACGACCGAGCGGTAGGACGTTGATGAGCGGTCATCACAATGGAAGCTCAACCTGCAACGACGACTACGCCAATTCGCGCATCGGCTGGATGCCGTCGTCAACGAGGTACTGCGGGACGCCGGATCCGTCGAAGATGCGGATTCGGCCGACGTCGAGGCCGGCGGATTTGTAGAGCGTGGCGAAGATTTCTTGGAACTTAACCGGACGTTCGACGGCATGCTCGCCTTTGCGATTCGTCCGACCGATAACTTGGCCGGTCTTCATGCCGCCACCGGCGAGCATCGCGCACGAGACCTGCGGCCAGTGATCGCGCGAGTTGTTGTTGTTGATCTTCGGAGTCCGGCCGAACTCACCCCAGACGACGACCGAAACGTCGTTGTTCAAGCCGCGTTCGTGCAAATCGGTGACCAGCGCGGACAAGCCTTGATCGAGCAGCGGGAACTCTTCTCGCGACATGGGGAAATTCATGCCGTCGCTGCCGTGCCAGTCCCAGCGGCTGTAGTTCAATGAGACGTACCGAGCGCCAGCTTCGACCAGTCGCCGAGCAACACAGAAATTCTCGATCATGCGCGGCGCGCCGTCGCGCATGAACTTCTCGTCGCTCTTGCCGTAGCGAGCCAGCACGCTCGGATCTTCTTTCGAGAGATCGAGTGCCTCGGCCAGCTTCGAGGTCGTGAGAATGCCGAGCGCTTGTTGCGTGTAGACATCGACGCTTTCCATCACTCCTTTGCCATCGGCCGCGCGGACGAAGCCGTCGAACGCCTTCATCAGTTGGTTGCGGTCTTGCAGTCGCTCCAACGAGATGCCTTGCAACACCATCCCTTCCGGCGAACTGCGAGCTTTGCTACCGAGCAGATTGAACGGTGTGTGCGAGACCCCCAGGAAGCCGCCATCGGCTGGCTCGCCCCAGGTGCGGTTGCCGACCGTGTACATTAGCGCGACGTTTGGCGGGACGGCTCCGTTCGTCGGGCCTTGCAGTTTGGAAATCCACGACCCGGCGGCCGGCCAACCTCCGGGCGGCTTGCGATCCGATTTGCGATGTCCGGTCATGCACTGATAGCCGTCGTGCAATCCGTCCGCGTCCGAGATCGACCGCACCGGCACGAACTTGTCCATCATCGTAGCCATGCGCGGAAACAGCTCGCAGATTTCGATCCCCGGCACGTTGGTCGCGATCGGCCGGAACTCGCCCCGAATCTCGGCCGGAGCGTCCGGCTTCGGATCCCACAAATCAATGTGCGACGGCCCGCCCGGCATGTAGATGTTGATGATCGCCTTGTGCGACGAACCGGTGCGTGCGTCGGCTTCGGCTTGCAGGACACTCGGCAGAGCGAGGCCGCCCATCGCGAAGCCGCCAATCGTCAAGAACGATCGACGAGACATCCGGTCGCAAAAACTCGTCCCTTGAGTCGCATCGTGGTGGCGCTCACGTCCGAGAATCGTCAGCATGGGCAGGCTCCATCGTGGAGAGTGACTGGCAGGAAGATCGCAGAAACGCATCTTTCAAATCGGTCGTAACTGATGCGTTGGTTGAGATTTGACGGTCCAAATACGGTTGTGTCAACAAGGAAGCGGCACGCTCGCACCGACGGCATGAGTTCAACCCGATTTAATCAGGCCCGAGCATGCGCCCTCACGCCAACCCCAGCACCTTCTTCATCCGGGCCGTGATGTCGGCCAACTCTTTCTCGCCGCCACCGCCGACTTCACTGGTAGCCCAGCCGTCGTAGCCGATTTCGCCGAGGGCTTTCAGAACCTCGGGCCAGTCTTCGTCACCCTCGCCGATTTTGCACCAACTGTTTTTGTGGCTGTAGCCTTTGAAGTCGAACTTCACCAGCCGCTTGCCGAGCTTCCGAATCCACTCGGCGGACGACACGCCGTACTTGAGCATGTTGCTGCAATCGAAGTACGCGCCGGCCCACGGGCTTTTCAGGTCGTCCACGAACGAGATCAAGTGCTCCGGCTTGGTGATGAAATTGTTCCAGACGGTCTCGATGCAGATTTTGACTTTGTGCTTCTCGGCCAGCGGCAGCGCCTTTTTGATTTCGGCTTGCGAGCGTTCGTAGCACTGCTCGAATGTGACGTCGTCCTTCACGACGCCTGGGACGAGCAGCACGGTGTCGCAGCCGAAGAACGCGGCGTCCTCAATGGCCCCGTTCAGAGCGGCCAACCCTTTGGCTCGGACGTCGGCGTCAGAACTCGACAACGTGTCGCGCCAGTGGACGCTGTCGATGACTCCGTGAATCACGATCCCTGTTTTCTCGGCGGCCGCCTTGGCCTCGGCCTTGTTCAACCCGCTGGGGCTGTCCACTTCGACCCCGGCCAGGCCGAGCTTCTTGATGAGGTTGAACTTGTCCTCAATCGAGCCGTCGTGCTTGATCATCCCGTACTTGACCGCAATCCGCAGCTTCGGCTTCTTCGCCTCATCGGCCAGAGCGAATTGCATCGGCAGAGCCGCCGCCGCAGACACGGCAAGGGTGGATTTGAGGAAGTCACGACGAGGGAGAGATGCGGGCATGGGAAGTCTCCTCAAGTTTGTAGTCCCGCCTTCAGGCGGAACGCGATAACCGCCTCAAGGCGGAACTACGAACACGCGGGCGATGCTACCGCTGTCCGAAACGAGCCGCAACGAGCCTACTCGGCAGCGATGTATCGAGCGAGCACGACGGTCACGTTGTCTCGGCCGCCGTTAGCCAATGCGGCGTCGATCAATGCTTGACATGTCTCCTGTGTTGCTGTCGTGGCCGCGAAAATCTGAGCGATGTCCGCTTCGGAGACCATGTCGGTCAGGCTGTCGGTGCAGAGCAGGAGTTGATCGTTGTCTTGGAGCGGGACGTGGCAGGTATCGACTTGGACGTCTTCAAAGCTGCCGCCCAGGCAGTTTACCAGCGTGCTGCGGAAGCCAGAGCTGGCTTCGTCGATGGAGTGCAGGATGCCGTCGGCGACCAATTGCTCGGCCAGCGTGTGGTCGCGAGTCAGTCGATGCAGCTTGCCGCGTCGAAACACGTACGCTCGCGAATCGCCCACGTGAGCGATGAAGGCATCCATGCCGATCGTCAACGCGCCGGTGAGTGTCGTCCCCATGCCTCTGAGCGGGCTGTCGAGACCGGATTCTGCTTGCAGGCGGCGGTGGATCATGCGGATGAAGACGCGAATCGACTCCTGCACTTCCAGCGATTCCGACTCATTCACCTTGAAGGGCCACTTGAACGCGGAGCCGGTCAGTTCCCAACCGGAGCGGAGCGCGATCAGGCTGGCCAATTCTCCGAAGGCTGCTCCGCCGACGCCGTCCGCGACGGCCAAGGCAAACGATTCGTCGTTGCGCGGCGGATAAGTTTTGGGCGGCATGTTCGTCAGCAGCACCTCGCGCGAGCGAAAGCGACGCACGACCGAATAATGATCCTCGTTATTCGCTCGGACTTTGCCCGGATGCGACAACGCACCGAAGCTGACGTTGACCGCAGCCGTCTCCGAGCCGAAGTACTTCGCCGCCAGTTCGTCCCACTGAGCTTCGGCCGAATTCAGAGTTTCGGTATCGGAGAACGCGGGCATGTTGCGACCTCTCTGCGAAATTGTCTAGGGATCAGGGTTGGCCCCGGCCAGCCGTCCGGAGTTGAATGGCAGACAGCACTCCCCTCACGGTGCCGACGCTCCGAGTTTGCGGTCGAGTTCGATCATCGGTTGTTGGCTGACTTGCAGGGTTCCTTCGTGGCCGCGGTCCAGATCGGCGATCAGGCCGATCACGATCGAGAAGGCTAGAGCCAAGAACAAACTGATCGCGAAGTCGCGCGAGCCGGCCAGTCCGAACTGATAGCCCACACCGGCCATTGAGAGTATCGAGACAATGTACAGCGACCACCAGATGACGTCGGGAATGTGGTACTGGCTGACGACCACACGCTTCGTGTGAAAGTCGATGACCTCGTTCAGCGAATCGACGAACAAAGCGTGCATCTCCGAGCTGCTGTCCTTCGTGGCCACGAGGAGCGCCAGCGACCACAACTCGTCGTGCAGCGTTTCCGAGCGGGCGATGACTTGTGGCAATGTCTGGGGCTGCTTCACGGCTTCCGCTCGAAGATGCACGTATTCGCGCAGCCGCTTGCGGGATTCGACCCGTTCGTAGTCCGGCACCAAGCCCGCTCGCAGATAGCAGGTGCCGATGGCGTTGACTTCGTCGAGCAGTAACTCGCGCCGCGTCTCGAAGCGCGAGGCGGCCATCCCGAATGTGAACGCCAACAGAAACGCCAGCAGTCCCAGCGTGCCGCCAATCACCGAGCTGATCGGAGCATCCACCGACTTTTCCGATTGTCGTTTGCGGAAAACAGCCAGACGGTATCCCGCCTCAATGGCCGCGAGCACCAGCAGCACCGTTGCCGCGATCAGCGCCCACAGCGGGAGATCCTCGAGCAAGCCCTTCGTCAACATGTTGTGTGTCCCATCAGCAGTGCGTTGCCTCGCTTTGCTGGAGGTTATCCGAAACGGGAGGGCGAGGCTTCCGCCGAGCCGGATTGGCTCCTGACATTCGACTTCGCGGACACCTACTTATGATTCGTCTTCGTGGATCGCCGCGATGTACCCCATCCGCACGGCTTCGACGAGAGCCGCGTAGGTCGCGTTCGGTTTGGTCGCCGTAGGCTTCGGCGAAATCGGCCAGCGCGGTGGCGAAGACGTTGGACTTGCCGATGTAGCCGGCGATCTTGGCGATGTCGCCGGTGCGAGCGTGTGCGCGAGCCAACAGTGCTCCGCAGACCCAGCCCCAGAACTCGAATGGCTTGCCAGTGAGGAATTCGATCGGCATGGACGCCTTGAGGTTCTTCATTTGTCGCACGAAGTAGTGCCGGCCACATTCACGCTGACGACCAGCCGCTTCAAATCCCACTCCCATGGTCCGATGGACGCCTCGTCGAAGTCGTTGATGTCGATCACGACATCGCGCTGCGGAGTGCCGTACAGGCCGAAGTTGTTGATGTGCGCGTCTCCGTCGATCACGACTTGCGGCCCACTGATCGGCGTGCGAGCCAAGTCACCCGCCATGACCGCACACGCTCCGCGCAAAAACGCAAACGGCGACGCCGCCATACGTCCCATTCGCAGCGGGATCAAACTTTCTTCGCGTCCGGCATTGCT
>CAMDPK010000223.1 GCA_945904015.1 Candidatus Kuenenia stuttgartensis
ACGTTCCAGTCCTTGCCATAGACTCCGCCGTACACGGCGTGCAGCAGGCCGTCGCGGTTGCCTCCGCCCGGATGCACCAGGAACGTCGTCGTGAAGATTCGCTCGCCGGTCGGCGTGAAGACGACATCCACCGGGTTGTCCATGCCGCCCGTCATCACGCATTCGATGGCCGATGTCTTGATGCTGCCAGTGGCGGGGTCTCGCGGAGCGTCCGGCCTCGCTCGGAAAATGTGCGAGGCTTTCGTGGTCCACAGTTTTGTTTCGACTTCTGAGCCGGCGGGCGCTAGCCCCCGGTTCGATGTGCCAGCTTGAGTCGTCTTTAACCGGGGGCTAGCGCCCGCCGGCTCAGTTGGCGTTTTGGAGCGCTCGCCCTCGCTTACGCTTCGGGTTACTTCGTTGCGAACCGGCCGCTCATACGTCTGTTCGGCGAACGCACCTTTGCACCAGTAGAGATAACCGTCGGGGCCGAGATACGGCCCATGCAGATCGTTCGCACAGCCGGTGAGCGTGTTCCCTTTGAACCACTCCTCGCGTTGATCGGCCACGCCGTCTCCGTCGGTGTCAGTCAGCTTCCAAATGCTCGGCGGAGCGGCCACGTACAGGGAGCCGTCATGCCACAGCGTCCCTTCCGGAAACATCAGCTTGTCGGCGAAGACATGGCTCTTGTCGAACTTGCCGTCACCGTCGGTGTCTTCGAGTCGGACAACTCGATGCGGCTTGTCGATGAGTTGCTTTGCCGACGGATCGTTCGTGCCCGACGAATCGGAAACGTACAGCCGACCGTCTTCATCGAAGCTGGCACTGATCGGCCGATTGACCAACGGCGGCCCGGCGACGAGTTCAATCGTGAAGCCTTCCGGCAGCGAGAAGACATGTCCGTTTAGCGTGACTTCGATCCGCTTCGGCTCGGTCTTCGCGGCCGTCGGCGAAGTTGCGCTCTTCGCTGGCGGATCGTCCGAGAGCAGTCGTCGGTTCGAAGATCCGATCGAGATGACGGCGAGGATCAGCGCAACGAACGCGATCAACGGAAAAACTCGACGCATGGCTGGCTCCTTGAGTTCAACGTAGCCCTCTCGCTCCGCGAGAGGACAGCCAATGAACGGTTGACGTCGATTTTCGGGCGGACGCGGATTTCCTTCGGGGCCGCCGGGTGTCTCCGGCTTTCCTCTCGCGGAGCGAGAGGGCTACATGGGCACGATCATGCCGAGGTTGCCATCAAGGTTCAATCCGCAGCAGCCCCTGTTGTGAATTGAGTTCTTGGCGCGAGTCACTTCAAATCCCCTCCTCCGCGATCTGCGTGGAAGAAAACCGCGTCCCACCGAGTTGAAGGAGATCCTGCCGATGACCCGCCTGCTGCTTGCGTTCGTGGTGTGCTGTGTCAGTTCGCTCGCCGTCGCCGATGTGAAAGTGCTGCCCGATGGGCGGACTCCGGCCGACAAGCGGCTGGGTGCTCTGAAAGATTTGAACGGCTACTTCCCGCTGGAGGTGCCGGCCACGAAAGAAGAGTGGGCCAAGCGCGCGGACGTCGTGCGCAAGCAAGTGCTGGTCTCGCAAGGCTTGTGGCCGATGCCGACGAAGGGACCGCTCACGCCGGTGATCCACGGCAAGGTGGACCGCGACGACTTCACTGTCGAACGAGTTTACTTCGAGAGTGCCCCCGGCTTCTTCGTGACCGGCAGTTTGTTCAAGCCGAAGGGGAAGAAGGGTCCGTTCGCGGGAGTGCTTTGTCCTCACGGGCACTGGAATAACGGGCGGTTCTACGACGCTGGTGAGGCGGCGGTGCGACAGCAGATCGTCGTCGGGGCCGAGCGGTTTGAGAATTCGGGACGGTATCCGTTGCAGGCGCGGTGCGTGCAACTCGCGCGGATGGGCTGCGTCGTGTTTCATTACGACATGATCGGCAACGCCGACAGCACGCAACTCAGCCACGCTCTCGTGCATCGCTACGCCGATCGGCGGCCGGAGATGGAGAAGGCGAACTCGTGGGGCTTCTACAGCGCACAAGCCGAGTCACGTCTGCAAAGCGTCATGGGTCTGCAAACGCTGGACTCGGTCGCGGCTCTCGATTTCATGCTCAGCCTGAAGGACATCGATCCGAACCGCATCGGCGTGACCGGAGCCAGCGGCGGCGGCACGCAGACATTCATCCTCTCCGCGATTGATCCACGTGTGACCGCACAGTTTCCGGCCGTGATGGTCTCGACCGGGATGCAGGGAGGCTGCACCTGCGAGAACTGCTCGCTGCTGCGAGTCAACACGGGCAACATCGAACTCGCCGGGCTGTTCGCGCCGAAGCCGCTGGGCATGGCAGCAGCAGACGACTGGACCAAAGAGATCATGACCAAAGGGATGCCGGAATTGGTCAAGCTCTACGAAATGCTCGGTGCGAAGGACAACGTCAAAACAACCGCCCTGCTGCATTACCCGCACAACTACAACCAGCCCAGCCGGGCGGCGATGTACTCGTGGTTCAACAAGCATCTGAAGCTCGGCTTCCAAGACCCGATCGTCGAGGGAGATTTCCAGCCGTTGTCGATCGCCGAACTGACGGTCTTCGATTCCGATCACCCGAAGCCGCCGAGCGGCGACGACTTCGAACGCTCGCTGACGAAGACGCTGGCGGCCGACGACGAGAAACAACTCGCCGCGCTCACGCCGACCGATGCGAAATCACTGACGAAATTCCGCGAGGTTGTCGGGACCGGCTGGAAGGCCCTGATCGGCCGCGAAATGCCGGCTGCCTCCGGCATCGAGATCGAACAATTCAAAAAAGAAGATCGCGGCACCTACTTTTTCCTCACCGACGTGCTGCGACTCAAGCAGCACCAGGAGGAAGTGCCGGTCGTGTTTCTGCACCCGAAGACCTGGAACAAGCAAGTCGTGATCTGGGTCGATGGGGCCGGCAAGTCGGGCCTGTTCAACTCGGATGGCTCGCCGAAGCCCGAGATCAAATCGTTGATCGACACCGGCTTCAGCATCATGTCGCTGGATGTTTTCGGCACTGGCGAACTGGTGCCGGAGAAAGCCGAATTGCCGCTGCGGAATCGCAAGGTCAACACGAACCGCCAGTTCGCCGGCTTCACCTACGGCTACAACCACCCGCTGTTCGCTCAGCGAGTTCACGACATCCTGACGCTGATCAGCTTCGCGCGCGGCAACGATCACGGAGCGACGAAGTTTCACCTCGTCGGACTCAACGGAGCCGGCCTGTGGGTCGCCGCCGCGAAGGCCATCGCCGGTCCCGCGATTGATCGCACCGCCATCGACACCGCCGGCTTCCGCTTCGCATCGCTGACCGAATTCGACGATCCGCAGTTCCTGCCCGGAGCCGTCAAGTACGGCGACGTCCCGGCACTGCTCGCGCTGTCCGCTGGCAGCGATCTCTGGCTGAGTGGCGAGAAAGAAATGCCAAAGCTCCTCCGCGCCAGTTCGGTGGCTGCGGAAGGCAGTGCTACGCTGACCCACTTCGCGGGTGAAGGCGCCGCGAAAGCCAATTCAGCCGTGCAGTGGCTGTCGCGGTAATGTCGATTTGAAAATCCCCCCACCCCGCTTGTCGGGGTGGTTCATGGGATTCTGCGCTACTTCAACTCAGCCCCGCCGAGTAGTGCAGAATCCGATGAACCACTGGGGCAAGCCCAGTGGGGTGAGTGAACGAGACCGCCCTCACCGTTTCCCTGGCAGTGCGGCCGCAAGCGGCAGTCCGTCGGCGAGTGCCGTTCGCAGTGCCGCACACAGATCGAGGATGACCTCGTCACCTTCGGGCACTTGTCGCACGCGGACCACATGGCCGAGGTCGATGGCCTGCAAAAGCTGTCTCAGCCACGAGCAGGCTTGCACGCGGAAGGTCGCAAGTTCGCAATCGGACAGGTCGTGTCGCACAAGCTGCGATTCGCTGGCGGTTCGGTTCCGTTGCAAACGAGCCAGCGTTGCCCCCTGAGTTCGGAACAGAAACCCCTCGAAGAATGCTCGTCGCAAGCGACCGGCCGGATCGAATTGCAGGACCGGCTCGGCTCCGAAATAGACCGAGCACGCTCCGTTTTTTTTGAAGCCGGCCACGACCGGATCGACCATGAACGGCACCTGCCATTCGACTCGGCGAGCCAAGCCGGTCGCTTCCTGCATCAAGTCTTCACGGTCGGATTCGTTGCGAGCCATGATGAAGAGGATAAACCCCCGCTTGAATTTGCACACCCGCAGCCGGACACTGATGTCGTCCGGAGGATGGTCCGCCTTTGGTGGATTGCCCGTCCGAATTTGTTTGATCCGGGACGGGCAAGAGTGCCCATCCTCCAGGAGTCACCCATGATCGCCGCCGTCCAAACCTCCCCCGAAGTTTTCGAACAGACGTTTCTGCTCGTCCGCGCCCGCATTCTCGAAATTGCCGCTACGCTCGACCGCCTGGATCGGGCCGAGGCGGCCGAATCGGTGCGCGCGGACCCTCGCTTTCGTCAAATCCAGCAAGGTCTCGAAATCCTCTTGAGCGACGGCTTCCATCGTGCCGCTCAGATTCAGGAGATCTTCAGCGATCAATACGACCCGACCTGGATGAAAAAGTACCTGACAACGGGGGAGCGACCGGCTTTGTCGCCGAGCGTCCCGCATTGATCGTCGGGTGGGCAAACCATCGGGCGAACCACAACAGGAAATCACACAGTGCAAAGTGACGAGTGAAGACTGCAAAGTGCATAGTGACGGACAGGAGACGCCGCTGCGATTGAATTTCCCAACTGCCTGCCTTCCATTTTTCACTTTGCACTCGCCACTCTGCACTTTTCACTTTCTCTCACCACTCCTACTTCAAGCGACACTCCGCCATGTACTACATCGACCCGCACATCCACATGGTTTCCCGCGTGACCGACGACTACGAGCGGATTGCTCGCATGGGCTGCGTGGCCGTCAGCGAGCCGGCCTTCTGGGCCGGCTTTGATCGCGGCAGCGTGGACGGCTTCCGCGACTACTTCCGGCAGCTCACCGAATTCGAGCCGAAGCGCGCCGGTTGGTCCGGAATCCAGCATTACACCTGGCTCTGCATCAACGCCAAGGAAGCCGAGAACGTCGAACTCTCGCGCGAGGTCATCAAGATGATCCCGGAGTTCATCAACAAGCCCGGAGTGCTCGGCATCGGCGAGATCGGGCTGAACAAGAACACGAAGAACGAGTCGATCATCTTCCAAGAGCACGTCCAACTGGCGATGCAACTCGACGAGCTGATTCTGATTCACACGCCGCACCTGCAAGACAAGCTGAAGGGGACGCGGATGATCATCGACATGCTGATGTCCGACCGCCGCGTGCAGCCGGAGCGTGTGCTGATCGACCACGTCGAAGAGCACACCGTCGGCCTGGCGAAGGAAGAGGGCTTTTGGTGCGCGATGACGCTGTACCCGATCACGAAATGCACGCCCTCGCGAGCCGCCGACATCATCGAAGCCTACGGCGACGACCGCATCATGGTGAACTCCGCCGGCGACTGGGGGCCTTCCAACCCAATCGCCGTCCCCGACTTCATCCAAGAACTCCGCAAACGCGGCCACCCCGAATCGAAGATCAAGAAAATCGTTTACGACAACCCGCTCGAATTCTTCCGGCAGTGCCGCCGGTTCGAGTTCACGCCGCCGGACGTCTTGGCGGATGCGGTGTCGGCAGCGGAGCCAGTCTCGGCAAAATGACAAATTCCGAAACACTCAATGACGAAAGAATGACAAAGCCTGAATGACGAAAGGTGAGTACAATGCCGCTAGGTTTCGAGTGGGACGACGACAAAGCCGTCGCCAACGAACAAAAACACGGTGTCACCTTTGCCGAAGTAGCCACAGTGTTCGACGATCCTTTGGCGGCGGTATTTGCTGATCCTGACCACTCGGAGGATGAAGAGCGCGAGATTATTGTCGGCTATTCCCAACTCGACCGCCTGCTCGTTGTGAGCTACACGTCGCGACCACCGAATCTTCGAATCATCAGTGCTCGGCGAGCGAGTTCCAAAGAACGACACAAACACGAGCAAAACCCAATTTGAGATCCAAATCATGCCTGATGAAAAACCAGACGAACTGCGCGACGAATACGACTTCGACTACGGCAAGGCGAAAACAAATCGATACGCCGCCGCACTCGGTGGTCTGAAATCAGGTGGTCGTGTCTTTTATCTCGAACCAGAAGTGGCCTCGCGATTCGCCACTTCAGAAGAAGTCAACCGATTGCTCAAGGCATTGCTCGAAACGATGCCACCACCGACGACAACAGTTGCCGAGCCGCAGAAAGTTTGACCTCCGCACTTACCCGATCGCCGTTCGCGACTTCGTCCAAGAACCGCGCAAACGTGGCCATCTCGAATCGAAGATCAACAAAATCATGTACGACAACCCGCTCGAATTCTTCCGACGGTACCGCGTTAGTTGAATCGTAGAAGGTTTAGTTTTTCAGCAGTCCTTTGTGTCTTCGTGCCTTTGTGGTCGAAGACATTGTTAAACCACGAAGTCACAAAGGCACAAAGATTAGGCGAGGTGCTCCATGTCAGTCGCCGCCGAACCACGCTCGCACGCTCCGTATGCGGAGCCGGATGAGTACATCGACTATCAGCTTCGCAAGACGCAGACCGGGATCAAGCGGATCGACATGCTGACGGCGGCCATCGTCGCGATCACGGTGTTGATCGGGTATGTGCTGCTGTTCGTGCTGAGCGATCATTGGCTGTTCGAGGGGGGCGTCGGCGGCACGGCGCGAGTGCTGATGTTCCTGCCGGTGATCGGGTTTGTCGGTTGGCTGATCGGGGCGAAGGTGGTTTGGCCGGCGCTCAAAACTGTCAGCGGGTTGTACGCGGCCAGGACGCTGGAAGCGTCTTCGACGGAATTTCGCAGCGGGTTGCTGAACCTCGTCGATCTCAAGCAGGCAGGGCGTGAGGTCTCGCCGCTGATCTTGGCCACAATGGAAAAGCGAGCGGCCGTGACGCTCGCGAAGTTCAACGTGGATGACGCGATCGACAAGCGGCCATTGTTGCGGACGTTGTATGTGCTGTTCGGGATCGTGGTCGCGTTTTGCGCGTATTCGTTGCTCAGCCCCAAGAAACTCGGGCCGTCGGTGCTGCGAGCGATCGTGCCATTCACGAACGTCACACCAGCCACGCAGACCGAAATCCTCGAAGTCAAACCGGGAGACGCCACGCTCCGAGCCGGCGGCATCCTGTCGGTCAGCGTGCAACTGCGAGGCGAAGTCCCTGCCGACGTCACGCTGCTGTTCACGACCGCCGACCGCCGCTTCGTCGATGAGCCGGTGCAGCTCGGAGCCACGACCGATCCGAATCTCTTTGAAGGGACGCTCGGCAATGACGAGCACGGCCTGTTACAGAGTTTTTCGTATCACGTCGTCGCTGGCGACGCTCGTTCGCCGGAATACCGCGTCGAGATCATCACCCCGCCCTCCGCGACCGTCACTGAAGTTCACTACGACTACCCGGAGTACACCGAACTCGACTCGCGCACGCAGATGGGTGGAGCGATCGACGTTTGGGAGCGGACCGCCGTCACGATCACCGCAGCCTCCAACGTGCCGGTCAAGCGAGCCAAGTTCGAGTTGGATGACACCGAAGATTTTGCGAATTCGTACGACGGTCCCTCGCCCAAGATCGAAGAGGGCGGCAAACGACTCCGCGTCGAGTGGCGAGTCAATCCGCGAGAACGTGACGGCAAGTTCCCGAAGTTCTACCGCATCAAGGTGTGGGACGCGGAAGACACTCCCGACCCCAAGCCAGCCGTCTATCCGATCAACGTCCGAGTCGATCAACCGCCGCAAGTCGTGCTGATCGACCCGACGACCAACCTCGAACTGCCGGCCAACGGCACTCTGCCGCTGGTCGTTGCCGCTCGCGATCAAGATTTCAAACTCCGTACTGTCAGCTTGAAAATCGCCCGCGATGGGAATGACATCACCGATGAAACGCTATTCGACGGCTCGCAGCAGGAAGTCTCGCTGAAGCACGATTTCCAACTCGAGCCGCTGCGTCTCAAAGCAGGTGACAAGATTCGCATCTGGGTCGAAGCCCAAGACAACCGGATGCCAACACACAACCGAGTACAAACGCCGCCGATAGAGATCACGATCAAAGACAAGATCCAGAAAAGACCGAAAGACACGAGGACCGCGCTGGAAGTCCGACTATTCAATGAGAAGAAGCAGCCGTTGGATATCGGCGATTATGTGAAGCAGCGTGGCTTGGACACACCGTTGTTTCGACTCAGAGTGCTGGGCGAGTATGACTATGCGAACCTGCGCTATGAACCCGCGAATCCGGGAGAGCAATCTGCCCTTCAACCAGTGATTTGGAACTCGTCAAATTCATCAAAGCTGTTTGCGTTGCCGCTGGCCGTCTTTGGACGTTTGGACCAAAAGCATTCGCAAGTGTTTCAAGGGCGCGTTCCGTCGGGGCTGTATCTCGAAGTCATGCCGCCTGGAGTTGAGGCAATCAATAATGCCTTGTACTTTGTCAAGCCCGCCCTTGCTGACCAACTCCCGTTTCCACTAGCGACGCTGGGTAACGTTCCCAATGACAACGAGCGGCAATTGCCTGCGGTGGGCTTAGAGAAATTGAAGGCTCGTGCGCAAGAACTCGCACAAGATTCGGACGGGACCGAAGCTGGCAAAGCACGACGGTTATTTGTCGAACTCAAAAATCGCGGCGGGTTCCAGCCTCTGGAACGGGAGTATGTGGTGGCCGACAAAGGCGTACAGGCCAATGACGTCGAAGACTTCCTGATCAAGAAGAGAGGACATTGCGAATACTTTGCCAATGCTCTGACCTTGATGCTGCGCGCGGTCAACATCCCCGCACGGAGTGTTGGGGGCTTCAAGGGGGGCATTTACAAACCGGGCGACAAGAACAACCGCACGGGGTATTTCATCGTACAAAAGCAGCATGCCCATGCTTGGGTTGAAGCGTATTTGGACGGTCAGTGGCTAATCCTAGATGCGATGCCCGACGGTCGTGGCGAAAGCGACAAGAACACGCCTGACAAGCAACCGTCCGATCCAAACGACCGCGCCGAACAATCGAGGAACAAAGACGACGTCAACCCAAACCAGCGACCAAACGAGAATCCACCTAAGCAAGAAGACGACAAGCCAAAAGACCAGAACGACGAAGCCAACAAAGATCAGCCGCAACAAAAAGGGCAGCAACAGGACGACCAGAACTCGAAAGGCCAGAACGGCGGTAGTGGCAAAACTCAAAAGAGTGGCGAGGGCAAGAAGTCTGAAACCGGCAGCGACGGAAAATCGGACAAGCCTGGCGAGAAGGGCAATGCGGCCGACGGAAAGCAGTCATTGAAGAATGACGGCACTCAGGATCAAGAGGCTCTCGAAAAGATTGCACAGAACGAAAAGCGGCATGGTCGCTTGCCGAAGAAAAACGATCAGCAGAGTTCGTCATCGCAGAAACCAAACCCGGATGGTGACTCGAAACCCGGTGATTCGAAGCCTGGTGACTCGAAACCGGGTGACTCGAAACCGGGTGACTCGAAACCTGGTGACTCGAAACCTGGTGACTCGAAACCGGGTGACTCGAAACCGGGTGACTCGAAACCTGGTGACTCGAAACCTGGTGACTCGAAACCGGGTGACTCGAAACCGAGTGACTCGAAACCGGGTGACT
>CAMDPK010000224.1 GCA_945904015.1 Candidatus Kuenenia stuttgartensis
GCGGTGCTGATCGGTTCGCCGGATCACTGGCATGTGCCGCTGACAATTGATGCCTGCGCCGCCGGCAAGGATGTGTACGTCGAGAAACCGCTGACGCACGAACTGTCCGAAGGGAACGCCGTCATCGCTGCTCAGAACATGCATCGTCGCATCGTGCAGGTCGGGACTCAGCAACGGTCGATGCCGCACATCCAAAAGGCGAACGAGATCATCAAATCCGGACAACTCGGCGACATTGTCAAAGTGCATCTCACCTGGAATCGCAACTCGCCGCGAGCAACTCGGCCCAATGATTCCATCGACCCGAAGAGCGTCGATTGGAAACGGTTTCTCGGCACGGCGAAGAAGCAGCCGTTCGACGAGTACCGCATGCGGCAGTGGCGTTGGTTCTGGGACTTCGGCGGTGGCATCTTCACCGACTTGATGGTGCATTGGATCGACGTCGTGCATTGGATTCTGGATCTCGATCATCCGCAGACGGCGGCCAGCGTCGGCGATTGGTTCATGGCTCCCGGTTTGTGGGAGACTCCCGACACAGTGCAGACGCTGCTGCGGTACTCACGCAAAGGCAACCGTGTCTTGCAGGTGTACTTCGAGGGAACGTTCAGCAACGCTCGTAACGGCGCGATGGTCGAGTTCATGGGGACCGAAGGAACGCTGTACATCGACCGCGGCGGCTACGTGATTACGCCGGATCGGAACAAGAAGCTCAAGCCCAGCGAGTTGATCCTCGGTGAGGGTCCGCGCGGAGCCGACTTCTACAACTTGCCCGACGGTGAGACGCTGCATCTCGCAAATTGGATCAAGTGCATCCGCAGTCGCGAGCGGCCGAGCGCACCCGCCGAAGCCGGTGTCAGTTCGGCGTCCGCCGCGCACATGGCGAACCACGCACTGCGCACCGAAGCACTGACGAAGTGGGATAAAACCGCTGGCGGTTAGGCGGTGGGAGAATCCGATGTCGTGGCGAGTGCTGCTGACCGATCGAGCTTGGCCGGACAGTTCGATCGAGCAACGCGAACTGGCCGCGGTCGGTGCCGAGCTGATCGAAGCTCCGGATGGATCGGAATCCACGCTGACTCGGCTGGCGGTGGACGTCGATGCGATCATGACCTGCTGGGCACCCGTGACCGAGGCGGTCGTGCGTGCGGCGGTCAAGTGCCGGCACATCGCGCGGCTGGGGATCGGCTTGGACAACATCGCAGTCTCGGTCGCGACCGAGCGGCGGATTCGCGTGACGAACGTGCCCGACTACTGTGTCGAGGAAGTCGCCGATCACGCGATCGCGTTGCTGCTGGCGTATGCTCGCAAGGTGGCGTTCTTTCATCAGCGGACGAAAGCCGGCGAGTACCGACTACAAGCCGGCGGCCCATTGCGGCGGTTGCGCGGGTCGGTGTTGGGCATCGTCGGCCTGGGCCGCATCGGTCGAGCGGTCGCCGAGCGTGCTCGTGCCTTCGGCTTCGAGGTCATCGCCTGGACGCGCTCCGGCAACGATCATGGCAGCGGCGTTCGTCTCGTCGAGCTGCCGGAATTGCTGCGGCTCAGCGATTTCGTTTCGCTGCATGTGCCGCTGACGGCGGAAACGCAGCACTTGCTGAATCGCGAATCGCTTTCGTTGCTCAAGCCGACCGCGTTCGTCGTGAACACATCGCGCGGCGGACTGATTGACCACTCGGCTTTGTGGGAGGCACTGCAAGCAGGACGAATCGCGGGAGCCGCGCTCGACGTCTTCGACCCGGAACCGCCCGATCTGACGCAGCCGATGTTTCGGGACGAACGAGTGATCGTCACGCCGCACACAGCGTTCGTGTCCGTTGAGTCGTTGCAGGAGTTGCGTGTGCGAGCCGCTCGGCAAGTCGCGGCGACGCTGACCGGCGGCCATCCCGAGAACGTGGTCAACCCGCAAGTCGACGACAATCGCTAGCACCGTCACAACCGGACCGGCTTCGTGAGTCGTCGCGGCCAACCGTGACCGTGTGCCGCTCGACTTTGACCTAGCCTTGCAAGCCGGATTGTTTCGCCCGGTCGCCGAGTGATGGCGGCCAGCACCGACAGCGTGATCGCCGTCGAATCAAAACGGCTCCCCGAATTCGATCGGAAACAGAGTCCATGTCGATCCCCACCGATTCCGCTGCGCGTCCAGCGGTTCGTGATCCCGGTGCGGCTTCGGAGAACCCGAAGTCGGCCGCCGCGTCACGTCCTTCGTCGAACGCAGCGGGACCGAGCGCAGCCGGCGTCGCCAAGCCGAATCTCGCGAGTTCGATTCAGGCGCTCAAAGAGTTGACCTCAAAAAGTGGAACAATCTTCGCTGCCCCCGCGCCAACACGCTTGGCTGGCGAGCCGCTGTCCGTCGCCTACGAAAAGCGAATCCACACGCTGCAAGACACGCTCAAAGAGCGCGATCAAGTCGTGCAGATGTTGACTCAGCGTTTGGAGCAGGCGGCCGATCAGCTCGACCGCGTGCAACGCACGGGATCGGGACGTGGCGGTTCCGCCGTCGCCGGTCTGCCACCAGAGTTGATCGAGAATCAACAATCGCTGCTCGAACAATTGACGCGAGTGCTCGGCGATTGGGAAGCGACTCAAGCGGGCCAATCACTGGCACGCATCGAATCGCAGATCACCGATTTGCATGACCTGGTCGCTTCCGGTGCCGGCCCTCTCGCGAACGTCAGCGCGATGGCTTCCTCAGCGACCGTCTCCGCAATCGACCATGCTGGTCAACGCACGAAGGTCTCGGCGGGCGCGTCAGTCCGCTCCGACATCTCCGCGACAGAACCCGCCAAGACCGGTTGGGAAGCGATCAAAGCCGCGATGCTGGCCGGAGAGAGTTACGACCCGGCGACCGCCAGTCCTCCCGTGTCCGCCCCCAAACCGACCGCGATCTCAGAGGCCGCCACTGTCGAGAGCGATCCGAAGGAATCTCGTTCGGTCGGCCAACGAGCCGCACCGCCACCTTTGCCCGAACCTCCTCCGGCCGTCGATGTCGACATCGCCGACCAAGCCACACTCATCGAAGCCATTCGCAACCGCGATGAATTCATCGCAATCCTGTTACGCCGGCTCAGCTCGCCCGATGCAAGCACCGAATTCCCCGATTGGGAAAAACTCAACGGCGTTCCAAATGACTTGCACGACGAACTGTTGAATCTGCGCGATCGTCTGCAAGAAAAGCTGCGAGTCGCCGAGGTCGACCTGTCGTTGCAACGCGCCAAGTTGGCTCGCGAAGAAGCCAAGCTTTCGATCAAGGCCGAACATCTCGCCCGGCAGATGCGCCAACTCGGCCTCTCGCCGGATGATTCCGGCTCACCGACCGCCGGCTCACCGACCGCCGGCTCACCGGCCGCCGGCTCACGCGTGCAGAACGAAGGCTCGAATGCGACTCAAGGCCGTCGCTGGCTGCAGTTCTTACAACGCTCCAACGGCCACGGCTCCGACACAGACGGCAAGTGATGAGGAACAGCAAAAATGAGAAATGAAAAATGAGAAATCGAAAATGCAAAATGCCGGAGAACACATTTTGCACTTTTCATTTTCCATTTCTCATTTTTCATTTCTGAAACATCATTGTTCTCCACCGTCGCGAGTCTCCAACCGTTCCAGCACGCGGCGATCCGTCTTGTTCGAATAGAACTTCACCGAGCCATCCGCGTGCAAGAATGTCGCTCCAGAACCATTGGCATTTCCGAAACCGCGAAACTGGCGATTCAAGCCTTCGCCGATCGAGCGGACGTTTCCCGGTTCGCCCCACGGGGGCGGTGGTGGATCACGATCACGAATCTCGCCGACGATGATCGTTTGGCTCAACCCGTCGGCGAACTGCTCGCGTTTGACCGGCCCGCCTTCATTGAACAAACCGAGATGCACCAACCCTGCCGGCTCGCGCACGTCTTGTCCGCCGACTCCTGCGAAGTGCGCCAGAGCGAATCCGCGCGGTGATCGCGACGGTTTCCGCCGCGGCAACGAGAACTCCGGAATCTGCTGCTGCATCACCGGCATGTTCGCGGCGGCATCGAACGGTTGTCTCAAATCAATCCGCCGATAGACCGCATCATGACCGACAAACGGCAACAGCGGAGTCATCCAGCCGTGCATCGGGACAATGTCGCCATGCGCGTCACGGCCCTTGAGTACAGCTTCCGGGAAATGCCCCTGCTGAGCGTGAAACTGATCCAGCCCTTCTCCGATGCGTCGCAGCCGCCAGTGAATCTCTTCGCGTCCCGCATTCTCACGTTGTCGCTCACCCAGTCGAGCAAACACGAGCGGCGCGAGGAACATGCCGAAGGCCCCCACGAGCACGCTCGACCTCGCGACCCGCAGTCCCTTCAGGCGTCCGCGTGATCGCCGCACATCCGCAGCCGCGACAAAACCGAGCAACACCGCCACCAACCCCATCACCAATGCCGGCCCTCGCCACCACCACTCCGGACGAAAACTTGCCGCCGCTGCCAGGACGGTCAAGACCGCGCACGCCAGCGCCGTCACCGCGCGATGCGACCATTCTCGCTCGTCCTCGTCGAACAGCGTTTCAGTCGGCTCAGACTGCCACGACGCGGCAACATGCGTCATCGAAGCCAAGCTCGCCGCCTGCGCGTACTTCTGTTCGAGAGTGAGTTCGGCCGTTTTCGGCGATGTTTGCAGAGCGTGAGTTGGCCTTTCTCCCTCTCCCTTTGGGAGAGGGCCGGGGTGAGGGACGGCATGACGATCGACTTCCATCGAAGTGATGTCCGTTGGCGATCGTCGATCGTCATGCGGTCCCTCATCCGGCCTTCGGCCACCTTCTCCCAAAGGGAGAAGGGATGGTGGCGAGCCGCGTGACTCAACGGGGGGCGTGCTCTGCATCACCCCCCACAGACCCTTTGGTTTGACAGCATTTTCCGTTGATTCCGTGGTCGCCGGAGCCTCCGCTGCGGGCGTGACATTCGAGCCGCGCATCACGTCCCACAAACTGCGACGCGGCTTGGTCGGCTCCGCCACGATCGATTCTTCGACAGGCGGTGTGACAACGGGAACGGCCGGAGCACCCGCGTCGCCAACGTGCGTTTGCCACAACTGCTGGAACACGCGCTTGCCGGCTGAAGCGTGCGTCGCCAATGGGCGGCCACAGACCGGGCAGAGCGGTTCGGCGACAACAGCCGCCTGTTCGCGATCAGCCAGTTCGGTGACGTGTCCGCATTCGCATGTCACCGTGACGGACATCGGCCTAACCCTCGAACGTGGGGCAGGTTTTCAACCTGCCCGGCCAGATCAGAATTTCCAGAAATGGCCCGGCTCAAAAGACCAGACGGCATGCTCCGGGCAGGTTGAAAACCTGCCCCACGGCTAACTCTTGTCGAGCGTCGAGCGTCCCAGCGCCGTGTCGAACTCGCTGATCGCTGGAATCAGCATCGCGACGGTCGTGAAACCGTAGGCCATGAGAATCGAAAAGCAAACTCCCAAAGTGCCGTGCAACAAGAACTCAGTGATCGCGTAAAAGGTCAGGAACGGCAATCCCCCCGCCGCCAGAGTCAGCGCGACCGACGGATTGCGATGCGTCAGCGAGGCATACAACCCGATGCTCCCCACGAGGATGAACACCAAAAAACTCTGGAACTGCAAAAAGAACGACGACCGCGCCTCCACCAGCAGGATCATAAAAATAATGATGCCGATGAAGAGAAAAAACATTGTCCCCAGACTGTTCGCAATGGATGCTCGCGAGTTGTCGAAGCTGAACCCCGCATGCAGCCCCAGCATCGCCGCGAAGCCCACCAGCGCCAGAAAACTCAGCAGCACATAAATCGAGTTCTCCGGGCCGACACCACCAATCGCCAACTGCCAGCCGATCAGCGCCAATGGAATCGCAATTAACTCCTTCGTGTTGAACAGCACTCCGCTGAGCTTGCCGAAGACGAACTCCTTGGCCGAGATATCCGTGACCAACAGCAATTCCAGCGTCTTCGTGTCCTTCTCCGTCGTGATCGACGTCACTCCCTGAGCGTTGACCAGCAACAAGCTCAACAGGCCGAGCGCGACGAATCCGATACCCGCTGGAGAGACCACCCCCAGCAGCATCTCGCCGCTGCCACTCGACGACCACAACGTCGAGACGACGAACGCCGCGATCGCGTAGTACACCAACTTGATGAGCACCATCCGCCGACCGTACGCCCGCGTGCAGATTTCTCGCCACAGGACCGGGTTCGTCCAGATCGTCCGATGTCGCACGCGTGTCTCGCCCGCCACCTCCGTCTTCTCCGACTTCGGCGGCGCGAACGACGCTTGATTCGGGTTCCAAACTCGCAACCGCACGATGCTCACGCTGATCAGAGCGACGGCCAGCAAACTCAACGCGGACACTGATCGAACCGCCACCTGCGAGTACGTCAGACCGCCGTGCGACTCAAACGGATTCATCACCGCCAACAACGCACGGTACGGATTCAGCAATCCCACCACGCCGCCAATCACGGACGACGACCCCGCAACGGCCACGACCGCCTCGACGGCACCGAGAAACAAAACCAAACCCAGAACGCAAATCGCCAACGTCTGAAAAGTCTTCTCTCGCCAGAAGGCGACCAATCCGCCCCAAGCGCCCGACGCGAATGTCGCCGCCGTGCAGAGGCCAATCACCCAAGCCACTTGATCCGGTGCGACCCCTCCCAACAACAGTGTCACGCAGAACACCGGCACCGAGGTCGCGACCAGCACCAGCGGCAGCAACAAGCTCGCCAGCAACTTGCCGAGCACCATCTCGCGTCGTCGCAGATCGGTCATCAGCAACAGAATCAACGTCTGCCGATCCTTCTCCTGAGCGATGTTTCCCGCCGTGAACAACATTCCGAAGAACAGCACCAACGTCATTTGCAGCAGCGCGAAAATCTGAAAGATCAGTCCGCCGAAGTGAGCGACGTCTCCCAAACTGCGGACCTGCTGCCAGCCGAACGTCGCTTGTCCGGCCGTGTACATCAGCACGAACAAGCCGGCGACGTAACCCGACCGAATCAAAAAATGCCGCAACCGCCGCGGCGTCGTCAGAGCTTCTCGGCTGAAAATGGGACCGGCGAACAAGAGAGACTCCTTGTTAGGAAAGCAAACCTTTGGCACGCAAAACATCCAACCAATCGTCCTTGGACTTTGAGCACTGAGCAAACGCCTTGGCGAACCCCGGTCCAACGTGCAAGTCATTCGGGATGTGATCGTGGCCTTTGTCTTTTTCCGAGCCACGTCTGGGACCGAAGGATGCGATCAGCAATCCGTCGTGAACCACGCCGTAAATATCATGGGCCTTGCCCACCTGTTGGCGAACCGCACCCAACTTGTGGACGATCTTCTCGGCCAGCTCTTTGGTGATGATCCGAGCCATTCAGCGCGTCCCCCGAATGCACTCGATCAACACGGCTCGTTGACGTTTCGGTCCTGGCCCCAACTTCGAATCGGACATTCGTTCCAACATTTGAAACGTCCCCAGAAGGACGTCCTTCAAATTCGCGAACGCCTCTTCTTGAGTCTCTCCCGACGCATTGATGTTGGCGTCAAAGAAAGTCGCCAAGTGCTCGTCGCCGAGCGGTTGAATCACCACGGACATGGGCTGCAGCACTTCAAATGGTTCCGGCGCGAAGGTGGTGATGGGCACAACCGCCGCCAACGCCGGCCAAGAATTAGGCGGACGTTTCGCGGGCGATGATGAAGTCCTTGTCGGCGTCTTCTTGCGTGGACCGGACGCTGTTTTTCGTTTCGGTTTGGTCTTGGTCGTCATGAGAGCACCTTCAATGGTCTTCCGAAGCTCGATTCTCCCGCACGAAGTGGCCGCTGCGTCCGCCGGTCTTCTCCAGCAATTCGATGGGCCCGATGGACATGCCGCGATCGACCGCTTTGCACATGTCGTAGATTGTCAGCGCAGCAACACTGACCGCCGTGAGCGCTTCCATTTCGACACCAGTTCGGCCATGCACTCTGACGGTCGCTTCGATGCGCACGGTGCTCGCATCGAACTTCTCGAACGCAACCTCCGCACTGTCGAGTCCCAGTGAATGACAGAGCGGGATCAACTCGGCCGTCCGCTTTGTGGCCATGATGCCGGCCAGCCGAGCGACCTCGAAGACGTCCCCCTTCGCGACCTGTTTGTTGCGAATCAGTTCCAGTGTTGCCGGCTGCATCCTCACGAAACCGACCGCGCGAGCTTGCCGGAGCGTCACCTCTTTCGAGCTGACATCCACCATGCGGCTCCCGCCGGTTTCGTCGAAGTGCGTCAGTTCGGGCATGGAGGATTACTCGGCGACCGCTTCCAGTTTGATCGTGGACGACTTGCCGTCGGCGGAAACCTTGATCGGGATGTTCCACTTTGACGTCTTCAGCTTGCACAATCCGCCGACACCGTCGCGGCAGTACGAGAACGACAGCGATAACGTCAATTTCGCCTCGCCCGTTTGAGCAGCTAGCGGGATTGAGGCAGTCGCGACCTCGTCGGTGACCTCGGCCGGATGACGACCTTTGAGTTGTTCGGCCGCGATCAGCTTTTGCTCGCCCGCAACTTCCAGCTTGTACGTCACCTTCGCCAGCTTGTTGAGCTTGTAGTCCTCCGGCAGTTTGAAGCGGATCTCCAATTTCAGTGCCTCGCCAGCCGCGATGTTCTGCACGGCAAGCTCCACCACTCCCTTCGCATCGGCAGCAGACTCTTCGTCTTTCGGAGGCGGCGGCGGTTGCAGGCCGTTGATTTTCAGTTCGGTCATCGCCCCCGATTTCAAATCGATCACGCAGATGCGGTGATTGTTGGTGTCGGCGACAAACAGCTTGCCCTTCGCAATCGAAAGCCCGGCCGGCTCGGAAAGCTGTGCTGGCGACAGATCGGCACCCGCTTTTCCAGTACCGACGAACGTGGTCACTTCGCGTTTGGCGGCATTGATCCGCTTGATCTTGTGGTTGTAACTGTCGGCCACGAACAGGCTGCCGTCGTGGTAGAGCACATCCAGCGGATGCTGGAACCGAGCCTCTTTGCCGATGCCATCCACATCGCCGAACGCGAACAGCGATTGAGCGCTCGGCAAGTCAGACGTTCCGGCCACGGTCGTGACCTCGCCTTTTGAGGAGATCGGCACTTTGCGAATCGACGAGCCTTCGCTGTCAGCGACGTACAAAAACTTGCCATCGCTGCTGATGCCCGACGGCTGGGCGAATGCGGCCTCGCTGTGCGGACCATTCAGGATGTCCTCGCGTCCGCTGCCGGAAAACACGCCGATCGAATCGGTGCCGAGTTCATGCGACCAAAGTTGATGCGGTCCGGCCATCGCGATGTACAACGTGCCGTCCTGATGCGAGATGGCCCACGGACTGTTGAGCGCGGTCTTTCGCAACGCTCCGCCATTCGCGCGGAACTGAGCCTGCACTCCGGTCCCCGCCAATGTCGTCACTTTCTTGGTCTTGAGATCGACGACCCGCAGCAAATGATTTTCCGTGTCGGAGACGTACAGCTTGTCGCCAACAAGTGCGGCCCCTTGCGGACGGAAAAAGCTCGCCGTCTTGTAGTCCCCGTCGTC
>CAMDPK010000225.1 GCA_945904015.1 Candidatus Kuenenia stuttgartensis
ACCACCCGCCCCTCTCCACACACGCTGACGAGCATGGACCAACTACGAATCCGCGCCGCGAACGCAGACATCAAAACCCCAATGAAACTCGTGTCCCTGAAATCACTCCGTCTTCATCCCGAAGCGAACCGCGTTCCCCGGATGCCGCCGGAACAGAATGCTGAGTTCCAAGCGGACATCGCCGAGCGAGGTGTTCGTGTTCCCATCGAAATCATCGCCGGGCGCGTCATCGTCGATGGCAGGAGCCGCTATCTGGCGGCCAGACGACTGGGTATCAAGCGAGTCCCCGTGATCCGCGCCCCGTTGAACGGCGACGATCCCGTCATCTACATGTTGCGTGCGGCCACCAAACGTCGCCACCTGACCGACGACCAACGGGCGTGCCTTGCGCGGGAAGAGATGGAGATTCTGAGCCGGTTCGTCACACGAGACCGCTCTCGTTTGGGGTCTGATCAACGGTCATGGTCGGTCTTCCTGAATGACGATTCTCGGTTTTCGTTGCGTGGGACATGATCTCGCGGACCTGGTTGGCACTGTTGGCACTCAGAATGTGATGTGCCTACCAAACTTCATAAACGCAAATGGGCTCCACGCGCCGTGTTCGATAATTGGCAGACGCTATTCGCGTCTCTCTTTTATCGACTGAATTAATTCGTCGATGTCGGCGGGAGTCATGTGGCGAGTGGACTTTTCCATCATCTTTCGGAAGTGCCGAATCCCTTCGACGGAGTTCGACGCGCCGATGTTTCCCAGCGGCCCTTCGCTGGTGATCAGAACTTTTCCGGTGGCGTCGGTGATCGCGTAAAACGGAATGCTTCGTACTCGGATTGCAAGTTGTTTCACGGCTTCTGCGGCACGCAGGCTTCGGTGACCATCGAACTTCACGACGACAAAATCCTTCGCGATCATTTCACGCTGATCGTCGAGCCAACGTGACAGCACGAAACATGGTCCACAGCGTGCGCCACCAACAACCACCAGCACATTGCGATCGGATTGTTGAGCCTCCTCACGAGCTTTTCCGATCAAGGCGATGGCATCGAGCGGCTTGGGCGCGTGTGCGCGAATCAGCGTGGCGGCGCGTTGATAGGCCTGGTCACCGTCGCTTGCCTTCACGGTGATGTGCTCCAGCGATGTTCCGTTGTCGTCGAGCGCCACGAGAGCCAATTCACCGGCGTGCGGCTTGGGCCACTTCTGACGATCGAGATACTCGGTGGCGTCCGGCAAGGACTCGCTGGAAATGACCAGCGGACCATAAGCTTCGACCTCCCGCAATTCGTCGTAGTCCAAGAGTCGCTGCTTGAGTTGGGCGACCGCTGGCGAAGCATCCCCTTCGATCACAATGAGCCCGTGCATGTGAGCCAAACGCGCGTCGCGGACGAGGCTCGCGACACGATCGTCGAGCGGCCTCTTCGACAGTGCGGCAACTTCTGTCGGCTCGTTCAGGGCGATGACGATCTTCGGCTCGTGGCGCATTTCGCCAGCGTCGAAAAACCGCTCGTCGTCGAAACCTGGTTTGTTCAGTCGATCGCCAGCCGAATTGATTCGAGTGATCCGCAGTGGGACTTCGGTCAGCACGTCGTCAAACTGAAACTCGCCGTTGGCATCGGTGGTAACTTCGCTGGCAGCGGGGTGCTGTGAACTCTGCATCACCAACTGGAGACGCTGATTGGCGAAGGGCTTGCCGTGCTGATCGACGAGTTGGCTGCGGAAGGTGGCCATCGGGCGCATAGCAATCAGGAGCGAGCCCAGTTTCGCGTCGTACGTCGCGTCGAACGTCGCAACCCCGGACAGTCGTCGATCCGGGTCAATCACAACAATATTTCCATCAGCCGCATTCATGGCCACATCGAACGCTCCCTTCGCATCCAACGTCCCCTCGACCTCCATCGAATCGAGTTTCGCAAGGCCACGGACCTTTGTCGTTGCCGACGGCTCAAAAGGTTGGTCATCGAGTGTGACACGACCGACGATTCGCCGCTGGCCGATCCACGACCGATGAAACGTGACCCGTGGGGGCGAGGACGAAGTAACGGTGATCGCTTGTGTTTCATCCCAGTGATCCAGTCGCAAGCTCAATTCCAACTCGCCCGGACCCACGCCCACCGAAATCTCGCCGTGATCGTCGGTGTAGAAGGAAGTACCAAGCGGATCAGCGTAGAACTGGATTTCCTTGCCTGCTTCATCCGTAACACGCAGTTCATGTCGGCCGCGAAAATAAACGGGCACATTCGGGATGGGTTGGTGATCGGCCCCGTGCGTCACGAGAACGTTGACGCGCGTGCCGAGTTCGGCGGCGAGTCGAATGTCTGGTGGTGCGGCGTCGGTCGTGGCGAACGGAGTTCCCGTCCAGCCTGTCGCTGACCAAGTGACATCCACCAAGTCGACTCCGTGGAGCTTTCCAGGGATCACCGGCAACGAAAACGTTCCGTCCGAACGCACCCGAGCGGATGCAGAACGGTCCCAAGCCACTCCTCTCACCAACAGCCCCGCCGGGTTCTGACCGCCGGGCAATTCGACGCGACCGCTGAGCATTCTCGTCTTCGGTTTCGATCGAAACTTGACGCTGACTCGCCGCGTCGAGAGATCGACTTCTTCATCCATTTCGTACAGTCCTTCACGAATTGGCTGGCAATTGATCCGCTCCACACCGCCGGCTGGCATCCAGGAAACGATTGCTTCACCAATCGCGTTCGTGCGAATTTGCAGCGACTCAACATCGGAATAGTGGAGCCACTCGTAGTTCTGATTGGGTTGTTTCACCCGAATGTTCCAGCCGATGGTCAAGTCCGGAATCGGCCGATCTTGGTCATCCACCACGACCAACGTGCAAGGCGTTGACGCAATCAGATCGAGTACAGTTTCGTCTCCGTCCAAGCCGCCGCGTTGCCATTCCGATTGCCCCCCGATGCCAAGTTCCGGATGCCAGCAACTCACTTCGTGCAGTTTCTGATTGGCGGCAATCCAAAGACTCGCGACGCCCTCCCCGTTCGTCTTGGCGCTCTCGGCCGCCGATTGGTTAACGTACAGGTGCGCATTGGCCACCGGTTGTCCGTTGGCACGCACGACGACGCGATGCTGACGCGCCGCTTGAAGCGTGATGACCAAGGGGGCCTTCACTCGTTCGCGCAGACCGACCGCCTGCAGTTGGCAGTGTGCTTGCAAAGCTCCCTCACTCGTGCGGACGTGGAGCCACGGATATCGAAGAAATTCATCGCGGATTTCAAACCGACCGTGGTCGTCCGTGAGGATCGACTCGCGTGCGCCCGAGGCGGTTTGCCAACAACTGACCGTTGCCCCGGCGGCGGGTTTGCCATCGGGCAGCAGGACTTCGCCGCGCAGCGTCAACGCACCATCGCTCTCCTGTGGATTCACTGGATCGTCGCTCGCAACAATACCCTTCACCTGGTCGGTGTTTTCGGCTGTCGCCGCTTCGGGCTTTGGCCCACGACTCTTCGGCAGCAACGGGTTTCCCCATTTTTCATACAGACCAAACCCAAACAGCGCGGCAAAGCCGAGCGTCGCGAGAAGAACGAGCCCGCCAGCTAATCGAATCACCTTTCGTTTCAGAACCATCGGCGTACCTCGCCAGAGCAAATGGGAGAAGGAGTTACCTTCGGGCATCGTTCGACAACTCGTGGATGAGACGCCGAATTTGTTGCGGCGGTATTGCGAACGTTGAGCAGCGGTGAAAACGGGCGATGTTCACCCCGACAACGCGCCCCTCCAAATCAACGACTGGACCGCCGCACTGTCGGCGTCCAACAATCGTGTCGTGGATGAGGACGGCAGGAAAGCCGGTCAGCCGCAGGCTCACGTCCGCGTAACTGTGTGCTGTAATGCTGCCAGCGGAGTCCAACGGCATGGCCACTTGCGATGTGGCTCCGTTGCGGCGAATGCTTAACATCACAAACTCACCGGCGATGGACGTGTCCTTTTTCGTTTGTTTCTCATAGGTGGCCAAATCGGGAGTCATTTCTCCGTCAACGTGAGTGATCACGTCGCCCTCGCTGATTGATCCCCTTATCAATTTGGTGAAGTCGGGGTCACGACCGGCACTGGTGACCGTTACTCCGGCCTCCTTCATTTCGACAACCAGCGTCATGTTGCCGAGCCGCGGTTCAATACTGAACTGCCGGTCAACGCTCAGAACCCCGGTTTCGCTCACCTCGTTGCCAGGAACCGGAACGACGACGATCACTCCTCGACGAGGTTCCTCGTGCGGGCTCAGGGGAGCGGTAGTCAACCCGCGTTTGGAAAGTTGCAGGAGTGCGACGTCGTCTGCATGGGAATCGGCGATCACTTTCGCAGACACCTCTTCACCATCGAACAATCGGCAGCTCACCTTTCCAAGTGGACTACCGCGATGCGTCATGATTTCCGATCGCTTAGTGAGCACGATGCCGTTGGAATCGACGACCGTTCCCAAGATGGTGATCTGGCCGTCAACTAGAACATCGACCGTTGCTTGGCGAGCCGGGGCGAGGAGTTCTGGACAGAGTGTGTTTGCCAGATGACGCTGCGTGTCGACCGCCTGACGTTGATTGTTGGTGAATCCCAGCCGTCCGACCTCGTCCTTGTCGTCTTCACCCAGGAATGTTGCCCCATCCAGGATTTTGGAAATATCGGCCCAATACCCAGGGTGCCGCAGGTCTGGGCCGATGCTCGCATCGAGGATTCCGACAAGTTGTCCCTCGAAATCGAAGAGCGGCCCCCCTGAATCGCCCGAGACAACCAAGCAGTTGGCATAGGTGCTGGTGCGACCCGATCCGGCAATGCGGCCGAGGCGTAGCACCGGCGTCGAGAGCGTCGTGACATCGATCAACTTTCCCGGATATCCAAAATGGAAGCACCTCTCACCGGCGACGGGGGGCTTTTCCCGGCGCAAGGGGACTGACGGATACTTCCCCGGCTTCTGAATCTTGAGCAGGGAGAAATCACGGCCTCTCCCCGAAAAGACGCTCTCGATCAGTGCTTCGACAATCAGACCGTCAGGAAAGGTCACACTTAACTTTGCTTCTTTAGGCTGATCGTGGTGTCCGTGCGTCAAGATCAAACCCGAAGGGTGAATGACGACCCCGCTTCCGTGATGCTGCTGTTCCGCGCCTTCAGGCCCCGACAGTTTCACGACAGCCGGAGCGACTTTATCGGAAAGAGAGCGGAGCTTCTTCTCGGCGGCACGCGCAACTTCAACCGATGTGAATTCGCTATCCGCCTGGGTCTGTTGCTCGGTCGGCTCCGCTGCCGGTGCGTGACTGTCCTGATTCTCTAAGCACGGCACCCCGATTACGATCAGAGCGAGACACAATCGCCGGTTCAAGGTTTTGCAAATGTTTGCAATGAGCATACATGCGACTCCAGATGTTCGGCGGTACTTGAGCGCAGTCACTCACTTGACGTCTAGTTCCATAACGGTGCTCGTGTTTCCAAGTTTGTCCTGCGTATTCAGTCGATACGAGCCTGGCCGAAGGCTCAGCATGGGACGAGCCGATCCGGGGACAAGGAGTACCTGGTCAGCCGGTACTGCCTTATCACTTTCGTTTGCAAAGCGTATTTGAACCAGGAGCCTCTCAGTATCGGCTAAGATCTTCGATGGAATCTCGATCGCTCTTCGCTTGCCGTCAGTCGCAAGCCAATTAGGTCGCCCGTTGATCATCGTTGCCGGCGGATGAAACACCTGCACATCGACGAACCCTCTAAATGGACCTCCGACAAGGAACTGCTTTTGGTCATCTCTCGCAACCACAGGCGTTCTAGTATTTTCTAATCCGTTGGAAAGCGATGTTGTCTGATCAATCGTCATGGGATCGATTCCGGTCTCTTTCTTGAGTCTGGCAGCAAGCCAAAGGATCTCTTGATCACCCGCCTTTCTCGGTTCTTCCATGACATGATCATGGCCAACGTGAACAAGCAGTTTTGCATCGGTATTCTTGGAGAAGAATTCTCGCACCAAATTCGAGCACTGCATCTGTTCGCGTCGATTGATTTCCTTGATTGGATCTTCAAGCGGTTCAAGCGATTCATTCATCTCATACTTGATCGGTATGTATCCGATTTTGATCGCATCACGGATGAGCTCTCCGAACTGAGGTTCGGACGTGTAAAGCCCAGTAGAAGCAACTGGGTAGCCACGTTCACGCAGAGTTGCCGGGTCTTCGGCGAGCGATTCAAACGCATAGTGCGTGTAGCCAATTTGATGAAGCCGCGCGATGAGTTGAGAGATGAAAACACGATGCTCGGGTGAGTCATGCGCTTCGTTGATGACAATCAGCCGCTTCGCTTTCGCTTCGGACGCAATAGCTTCCAACGCATCCGACAGCACATAGCCCTTCGCGAGTTCAGCCGAATATTTGGCGGCAGCGGGCTGCCGAAACTGTTTTGCGTTCTTATACTCTCCGACGACCGGGTAGAGTTGGCCGAGCAACTGGCGAGCAACCTCATGTTTTTCTGAAAGCGCTTCAAGCAGCGTGATTACGCGAAGAAGCTTCCCTTCTTCCATTGCCTTCATGGCGTCGGCAAAGGCATTCTCTGATCCATTGGATTGTGCCTCGGCCATAAGTTGCTTTGTCATAAGACTGGCGATGCGACTCGGTAGAACGGACGTCGGGCCACGTTGTGTTTCGTAGCGGCCTCGACTGACGATCGCGATGCCGCGAATGTGTCCTGCAACGTCAATCACGGGGCAGCCCACTTCGTGTTTGAGGAGTTCGATGTCGGTATCAATGACCGCAGCGAAACCGGACCGCCTCGGCGTGTCGAGCTCGTCCAGCATCCAACTAAGCATGCCCGTGACGGGTCGCAGACTGGCGGCGGGTGGCAGACTGGTCAGAACGTTGATGGGTGCGCCCTTGCGGCGAAGTTCGACCGAAACCAGATCACCTGCGCAGTATTCGGCGAGGTTCGTTTCTAACACTTGAGTCAACGCTGCAACCTTGGGGGTCGAATGACCGTTAATGGAGACGATGATGTCATCGCTTTGAAACTTCGTCCCGTCGGTAATCAAGTAGGTCTCGTCCGAACGGGTTATCATCACTCCGTCTTGTGTGTCCTCTATGCCGTCACCCTTCCAACGAGGCTCGCGTGGGATCTCGCGAGTTTCGACGGACACGATTCCCGGCTTTAGAATGTGACCTGGACCAACCGCACAAAGGACCTGTGCGATCGAAGGCGGCTCCTTGTCGGAAAACTCAGCAGCAGAAAGGCCGCCAACGTCGATCTTCAATAAGGCGAGGTCATGCTGCTTTGACTCTGCTCGTTTTTCGGCGACGACGACCGACTGGTCGGGTAATCGGCAACTCACCTTTCCGTTCAGAACGCTCGCCTTGGTGAGAATCCATCCGTCAGCGTCAACGATCGTTCCGATGCTCACCGGTTTGGAATCAACCAATAGTTCTACGACCGATTGAGCAACCGTTTTGCTTGGAGCGACGAATCGCCTTCGCAGCGGATGCGGCATTCCAGTCGCGGTGTCGATCGACTTAATCTGCTTCAAGTCATCCCATTGAACTTTGGCGGCTTCCGAACGAACCGCGTCATATCCCAAGAAAATAGCTACATGGCGTCCGTGACGGTCAAATACGCCGCCTCCGCAAATTCCGCCTTGATTGGGAACATTGGCGCGACCAGTGGTGCGTAATTCATTGTTCCAGAACAAGTAAGGGGCTTTCACAGCCGTGGTGCCGATTTCCGGTGTTCGTTCTGTTGACCATTCTTTCTTAGTGACTAAATCAATGGCCGGATACCCAGCGACGACGAGCGGATCGCCCGGTTTCAACGTCGATGATTCCCCCATCTCTGCAAATGGCCATGAACCGGGTGTCGTGATCTTCACGAGTGCAATATCCGTGATCGGATTCGTTCCCAACGCGACTGCGTCAACATCGCGACCATTCGAGAGACGAACCGTGAACTGTTCCCCCGGCAAGTGTTCGGAGTGAGCCATCGTCAGGATGTAACCGTCTTCCGAAACAATGACGCCACTCCAGCGATCAGGGCCATTTCCAGGAACTGCGAGTAGTCGATCTTTCGAGACCAATCTCACGGTTGTTTCCTTCGCAATCTGCTTGACCTCAGACAACTGCGAATCGCTCATCGGCGTTGGCGGCTTTTCCGTGCCCAGGACATCTTCCGTCTTCCTGAATCCAAGCATCTCAGGGTGGTCGCCACCGCCAATGCGGTAGATCGAGCCCGGATTGGGTGGATACCGAACCCAATCGAGATTCTTTCCCGCAAACAGGTGATTGCGATTGGCGACAAAGACATCCACTGCGGTCTCGTAACTCTGAGATCCCGTCCAGTAGTTGCTAATTCCGAGTAATCGGCCATCCATTCCAACGACTGCCGCGCCCTCGAAGAATCCCGGAAAACACGTTGTTGTGAACCAGTGAGTTGGCACGCTACGGTCAATGAACCCAAACCTTGCCGTCGGTGACAAATCAAATCTCTTATCACCGCGCGGCGAGTAGCCGATGACAAGACAAGGTTCTCCGGCTTTCAGATTCTTGGTTGAGCCCAGTGGGATCGCAGGCCACGGGCCCTCTTCGTTGATCTTCAGTACGCCGAGTCGCCACTCCCCCGACCAACCAGTAGCCTTCGCCGTGACGGTTCGGCCATCGCTCAAATGAACTTTCGCATCTGTCGATCCGACACCGTTCCCCACCAAGATATGCCCGTCCGATGAGACGATGACCCCGGTCGTGTTTTCGTTGTCCGTCGTTTCAACTCGCACGATCGATTTGCTGATGGACTGGTAGAGTTTTGGCAGACCTTCCAGAGACGACTCCATCGCGGCAGAGATCGACTTCGCCTTTTCGTCTGTGACGATGCGTACTGCATCGTCAGCTTGCGCCCACCCCGAGGTGCGAGCGGCGACAACAGCGATCAGAAGGAGTCCCAAATGGGAAATGAGTCTAAGCGTAACGTGGTCACTTCTCATGCGATTGGTCCTTTGTCCGTGTCATCGGCGGATACACAACCTAAATAGATCAACCTCAACGGCGTTTGTGTCTAACAACTTCTTGAATATTGCCGACGATTGCTGACGTTGATGGAAAGGTGTCAGGAACCGAAATGTTTTCGGTTCCTGACACCTTTGCTTCGGCCTGACACCTTTGCTTCGGCCACCTTTGCTTCGGCAGTTCATTGACCCTTCGGACGCGGAACGACTTTCATTTCGCCGACTGACCATCAGACGGCTCATGTTTGTTTTGCATTTTTCGCGGAGGGCGCGCGGCGCCTAATGAAGCCGAAAGATTCGCGACCTGGTCACCGATTTGCAGCGTTTCTCCGTCGTTTACAACGATGATCTTCGCTGTCGACCGATCGGGTTCGCACTTCGTGATTGTGAGCTTTCCAATTCGTTTGTCTTTTCGCGAAACGACAAAGACGTCGCCCGTCTTGAGTCCGTCGTCGCTGCCAATACTGATTTCGATGAGAATTGTCCCAGGCTTGTTGAGCTGCAAGATCGCTCCTGCGACTGGAA
>CAMDPK010000226.1 GCA_945904015.1 Candidatus Kuenenia stuttgartensis
ATGCAGGATCGGCAGTGCGAACGCGGCGGTCTTGCCGGTTCCCGTTTGAGCGACTCCCAGCAGATCGCAGCCGCTGATCACCAGCGGAATGGCTTGCGCCTGAATCGGAGTCGGAGTTTCGTACCCAGCCGCAGAGACGGCACGCAAGATTGGCTCGGCCAATCCCAGTTCAGAAAAATTCAAAACGTTCTCCAAAAGAGTTATCCGCCCAGGTGACTCGTTCAAAGTGGAGTCGGCGAGGACCGCGACCAGACTCAACAGAGAGTCCGCGTCACGGCCAATTGGCGGCTGCTCGAGCGGCGTCTTGCGATCGTCCGCGTGCGAGCGAATCGAAAAATCCAGGATGAGATGTCTGACGGTTCCCGTCAGCTCCACGCCATCAAACCTAGTCGAGTCCGATGGCGGAAATCACTTTCATCATCCACTGGATTCGGCGGGCAATACCCGAAGTGCGGGGACTCTAGTGGGCGGGCCTCACATCCGCCAGACGGTTTTCGCAGCAATTTGGGGACAGGACGTAGTTCGGACGCCTACGTCCGAACAATTCCATCGGCTGACCGGACGTAGGCGTCCGGTCTACGGCCACAGTTGCCACGCTGTCACGACGGTCCCAAGTAGCAAGCAGTACCACGCGAACCAATGCAGCTTTCGTTGCGTGACAATGCGAATCAAAAATCGCAGAGCAACGATGCCGACGGCGAACGAGATCACCGCTCCGAACAGCAATTGGCCGATCGCCAAACTATTCGAGTGACGCAGAGCGATGCCTTTGAGCAGCACGACTCCGCCGACTGCCGGAACCGAAAGCAAAAAGGAAAACGTCGTCGCCGCTTGCCGAGTCAAGCCAACCATCAGGCCGCCGGCGATCGTGCTGCCAGAGCGTGAGATGCCCGGAAACAGAGCCAACGTCTGAAAGCAGCCGACCTTGAGCGCGTGAGGCCACTTCATCTGATCCATTTCCAACAGGTTGACCTCCAGGCGTTGCCCGGCGAACAAAAACCACGCCGTGACAAACAGCCCCAGCCCAACCAAGAACGGCGACACCAGCGTCTGTTCGAACCAATCTTTGAACGCGAGTCCGACGATCGCCACCGGGATGCTGCCGACAATCACATTGAGCAGCAGCCGATGACGTGTCCGCAAGGACCACAGTTCTTTCCAATACACGACGATCGTTGCCACCAACGTGCCGAGATGCAGACCGACGATCAGTTCCACCGTTTCGGTTGCCGTCGAACTCGTGCCGAACCAGCGATCAAGAAGGCTGCCGACGAGGATCAAATGCGACTTGGAGCTGATCGGCAGGAACTCGGTGATTCCCTGGACGACTCCTTGAATCAGCGTTTGCCAAAGTTGAGCACCATCCATGAGAAGCTCGCGTTGCGTGGGGCAGGTTTTCAACCTGCCCGAATGATCAACTGCGGGCAGGTTGAAAACCTGCCCCACGAACGGCGCGGACGGTAGCAGTCGCTAGCCAGTGGGTCGAGGCGATCTTGCCGCTCGAATTACCAGACTCGTTCCAGAGTCGCGAGCAATTCGTCGTCGCTGATGTCGCGTGGGTTGCCGTCCATGCTGTTGCCGCGAGAGCTTTTCGCGATTGCGGGGAGTTGCTCGCGAGTCACGCCCAACGCCGACAGTCGGTTAGGAATACCCAGTCGTTCATTCAAGGATTCGATGACCTGGATCAGGCGTGTTGCAGATTCAAGATTTGTTGTTGTGAGACCGAACGGTGGCAAGCCAACCTCATCACGAAAGGCTGCAAAACAAAATCGCCCAAGTGGTCCGAGTTCGTTTTTTGAGACCTCTTGGTTGAGCCGTAGCGCACTTGGCAGCATCACCGCGCATGCAAGTCCATGCGGAACCTTCGCGTGGACGCCGAGGGCGGCGGCGACTCCGTGAGCGAAACCTAAACCGGAATTTGCCAGCGCGATTCCCGACAGCAGCGCCGCGTGAGACATCGCCTCGCGCGCGGATTGGTTTGTCAGATCACGCGACAGCTCGAACATCGCCCACAGCGCGAGATTCAGTCCTTGCTGACAGATGGCGCGCGGAATTGGCTTCGCTCGGCGGGAGATCAGGCTTTCGATCAACTGCGTGATCGCGTCCATACCGGTGTGAGCGGTGATGTCGCGTGGCAGGCTAACGGTCAATTCGGGATCGACGAGCACGATCTTCGGGACCATCAGGTCGGATCGCAGGCTCTTCTTGAACGGTGGATCGAACGAGGAGATGACAGCGTTCTTGGTCGCTTCAGTGCCCGTTCCGGCCGTTGTCGGCATCGCCAGCAAGGGCAGGGGAGGGCGTTCGATTTTCAGCCCACGGCCGACTCCTTCGAGAAAATCCTTGACCGAGTCGCCATGCCGATTCGTAGCCAGCGCTGCGACGGCCTTCGCGAGATCAATCGCCGAGCCGCCGCCGATCGCGACTACGCAGTCGCCGTCGCGAACTCCGAGGCTCAGCAGTCGCTCAACCGTCGCATCGACATCGGCGACCTCTGGCTCGCGCGTCTGCGTTGCGAGTCGTTCGGTGCTCACGCCGGCCGACTGCATCGAGTTGCAGAGTTCGTCGATTGTGCCGTTGGCTTCGAGCGTGCGCGAGCCACTGATGACGAATGCTCGCGCGCCGAGCGATTTCGCCAGCGAGCCGATCTCCGTGCGACGTCCCCAGCCGAAGACAATGCGATTCGGGGCGAAGAAGTCGTACGGGACGAGCATGGCTACCACTTCCAACTCGAACGCAGGTCAGCGTTGACGACGGCCCCTTCGGGCCACTCGTTGTGGCTGAGCTTCACGATGTTGTGAGCACACTCGATGCCCATGTCTTCCGAGCTGCGCGTGTCCGTTCCGCCGAGATGCGGGCAGAGCACCACGTTGTCGAGTTGCAGCAGCGGACTACTCGGCGGCAGCGGTTCTTGCTGAAAGACGTCGAGGCCGGCTCCGCTGAGGCGTCCCGATTTCAACGCGGGGATCAGATCGTCTTCGACAACCAAACCGCCGCGGGCCGTGTTGATTAGCACACTGCCGGGCTTCATCTTGGCGAAGAATGCGGCGTTGCACATGCCGCGTGTCGCATCGTTCAACGGGCAATGCAGGCTCACGAAATCCGATTGCGCGAGGAGTTCGTCCAACTCGACCAGCGGGATGTTGTTCTTCGCCACGAAGTCCTGATCGGGAAACTGCTCGTGAGCGATGACTCGCATTCCGAGTGCGGCGCAGCGAACTGCCGTGCTCTTGCCGATGCGTCCGAGTCCGATCAATCCGACCGTTCGGCCGCGAATCGGAGCCGTCAGCTTCTGAGACCAGACGCCGGATCGCAGCGTGCGGTCATTGAACGCGACGCTCTTCGTCACACCGAGCAGCAACGCGAGCATCAATTCGGCGACCGCTTCGTGATTCGAGGTCGGCGTGATCGTGACCGCGATGTTTCGCTCAGTCGCGGCCGAGACGTTGACTCGGTCGAATCCGACGCCTGCCCGCGCGATGACTCGCAGCTTGGGGCATGCAGCCATCACTCGCGGCGTGAAGTACTCCCCCCCGGCGATGATCGCGACGCAATCTTGGAGTTCGGCAATCGTTTCCTCTTCCGGCCCCAAGCCGCGCGTGAACGTCGGGTTCTTTGGGTAGCGAATGTCGAAGCCCGCATCCGTCAGCACGCGAGCGTACGAGGCTTCGGGCTGATGCAGGAACGCTTCGGGAGCAATCAACACAGTCGGCATCGGTCAGTCCTTTCCAGAAAGTGGGGCGGGATGGTACGCCGACTTTCCAGGGAGGGCGAGGCTCCCGCCGAGCCGTGACGGCTAATTCGGAATCGCTCGCCCGTGCGGATCGACGCCGGGGCGGTCGAGGTCGTGGTCCAGTTCGGCGAGCAATTCGGGATCAAGGAAATGCTCGACCTGTTCGGCGCTCTCGTGAAAGCGGCCTTCGCCGAGCACGAAGTGTTTCGCGAGGAACGATTCCCACAGCCGATGTGAGCGGACCAACGTGCGCGCTGCCTCTCGGCCAATGTCCGTCAGATGCACGTCCGAGCCGGAGCCGATCAGCCAGCCTCGGCGAATCAACAGCCAGGTCGCGAATCGCGAATGCCAAGAATGAGTCGTGAGTGTTCGTAGCCAAGCGGCTCGTTCGGCGGTCGATGAAACGTCGGCCGGAGCGGATTCCTCAAAGCGATAGAGCCGACCGAGCACGTCCTCGCCGGCGATTCGCAGCTTGAGCAACAACCGATGCCAGACTCGAACGACCAGCCCGTACTTCGGTCCCAGCAGCATCGCCATCACAAACAGAAATCCGGCGGCAGCGGCCATCATCCCAGCCGAACTGGCGTCCTGCACGTCGGCGATTCCGATGCTTCGCGAGATCAGAAGCGGCAGTGTCAACGCCGAGACGTGGCCGAGCGCTGCACTGAGCACCGCGATCAACAGGCTCAGCACGATCATTCGGGGCAGTCGATCTGTCAGCAGGTAGGCGGTGGCCGGCGGAATGATCAACATCGCGATCACCAAGATGCTGCCGACGCTCTCGAATGCCGCGACCAGCGTCATCGCGGTCAGCCCCATCAAACCGTAGTGCATCAAGTGGGCGGGAATTCCCATCGTCGTCGCCAATGCCGGATCGAACGCGCTCAGCCGAAGTTCTTTGAACAACAGCACGGTCAGCAGCAGATTGATGGCCAGCACCACGCCGTTGACGAGGACTGCTCGCGGAATGCCCGAATCGCCGACGGTCTCCAGCGGAGCGGTCACGATCTCGCCGTACAACACGCAGTCCAGGTCGATGTGGACGTTGTCTGCAAACGCTCGGATTAGTAGCAACCCCAGCGCGAACAGCGAGGTGAAGACGACTCCCAATGCGGCACTGCTTTCGACGTTGCCCAACTTCTGCAACGACTCGGTCAACCAGGCCGACATGACGCCGACCACGATGGCTCCGACGCACATCGTCACATGTCGCACCGACAACTCCGTCGCGGGGCTGATGACCTTGGCCTCAACCAGCCAGTGCGACACGAAGAACGCGGCGACAACTCCCAACAGCGACGTGTGGCTGATCGCATCACCCATCAAGCTCTGTTTCCGCAGCAACAGAAAACATCCCGGCAGCGCGCAGGCCATCGCCGACAACGCTCCGATCACGACGACCCAGGTGTCGAGCAGCGTCCATGTGTGTAGCGGGCTGAGGAAGGAGTTCATGTGGGATTCATTCTTCGACACTAACCCGAAGCGTCAGCGAGGGCGGACGTTCCGAGCGGCGATGATCGTGGTTTTTGTGTGTCGAGGTTTTGTGAAGCGGTCGAGGTTTTGTGAAGCGTTCGCCCTCGCTGACGCTTCGGGTTAGTTGAGCGACACACCCGCAATCGGATGCGGACTTGGGGGAACTCCGAGAGGCGATTCGCTACCGAGTCGCCGTTCGAGTTCCGCCAGTTGATCGGGATCGAGGACGTGTTCGATGCCATCCGCGCCGCGATCCACCAAACGCGGGTCGAGGTCGGTTTGAGTGAGCAGATAAATCTCCCACAGCCGGTGACGACGGACGGCGTCACGAGCCTCTTCGGCCCCGCGCAACGTCAGTTGATATCCGCCCGTGGACGTCGCCACCAACAAGTCCTCGCGAACGGCGGTCGCGACCAATCCGTGAAAGCGTCCGGTCGGCCATTGCCGCATTCCCGACAATTCGAGTTCGTCGATCTCAAACTTCGTCAGCGATTCTTGAGTGGTTTCGTCCGCGCCGAGGATCGGCTCCAGGAGTTCGTAGCACGCTCGCAGCAGATCGCTGCGGCCGATGCGTTGCTCGAATTGACGCTGCGATCGCCATCTCGGAAACAGGCCGCGCTCTTTGCCGAAGACGAGACTCACGAGAAACAGCCCCGAACCGGTGAGCACGATGACTGCTCCCGCCGCCAATCGCGGAAACGCCGCGCTGAGTACGACGCCTCCAGCACAACTCACTCCGCCGATGACGGCGGCCAGGCCCGACATGATTTTCAAATCGTTGGTCCAGAATCGCGCGGCAGTCGGTGGGATCAGCAACAAGGCCACAACTAACAACAGCCCGACGCTTTGTAGACCAATCAACGTGACCGTCACGGCCATCAGCGTCAGCAGTCCGTCGAGCATTGTCGTGCGGTAGCCGCGAGCCGCTGCGAATTCTTCGTCAAAGCACAGCAGCGAAAGTTCCTTGAACACACCACCGCAGAGCACGATCACGACGACCGAGATTCCGCCGATCAGCCACACGTCGGCCGCGACCAGTGACGCCGTTTTGCCGAACACAAAATCCCTCAACCCGGCCGCGTTCCCTGTCTTCGTTTTCTGCACGACGGTGAACAACGCGGTGCCCACGCCGAAGAACAAGCCCAGCACAATCGCCAACGCGGCGTCATCTTTGATCCGTGTCCAACTCCGAATCGCCAGCGTCATCGCCATGCCGAGCAACCCGGTGACGAACGCTCCCAGCAACAACACGCCGGTGGATCGACCGCTGCCCGGAGCGAATCGCTCAGCCAGCAGAAACGCGAGCGCGATCCCCGGCAACGCCGCGTGACTGACGACGTCCGCAGCCAAGGCTCGCTTGCGCAGGATCAAGAACGTCCCGACCAGCCCCCCGCTGACGCCCAGCATCGTCGTGCCCGCTAACACGACTCGCGTGTTGTAGTCACGCAGCGAGACCGCGCGAGCAAACAACTCCCACATCGAATCGGCAGCGAGCAGCGACGCGGCGGACATCAGCGACTCCTCGGCTGCGCCATTTTCTCGCTGAGCTGATCGAGTAGGGCCAACTTGCCGCCGTAAGTTTTTCGCAGGTTGTCCGGTGTGAAGACGTCCGCCGTCGGGCCGGCCGCGATCATTCGCATGTTGAGCAGCACGACTTCGTCGAAGTACTCGTGGACCGTTTGCAGGTCGTGATGCACGACGATCACCGTTTTGCCCGATTCACGGAGCGCCCGCAGGATGTCCACGATCGCACGCTCGGTCGAGGCATCGACACCGGCGAACGGCTCGTCCATGAAATACAGGTCGGCGTTCTGGGCCAACGCGCGGGCCAGAAAGACTCGCTGCTGCTGACCTCCCGAAAGCTGATTGATCTGCCGCCCCGCGAAGTCCACCATGCCCACGCGGTCCAACGCTTGCTTCGCGGCCTCGCGGTACTTTCGCGAGACTGGCCGAAGCCAACCGATCTTGCGATACATCCCCATCGCCACGACGTCGAGCGCGGAAACCGGAAAATCCCAATCGACGCTCGTACGTTGCGGAACATAGCCGACTCGATGCCGCTGTTGTCGATACGGTTCGCCAAAGATCAGCACTTGTCCGGCCGCGCGAGGCACCAAGTCGAGAGTCGCCTTAATGAGCGTCGTCTTCCCTGATCCGTTCGGCCCGACAATCGCAATCAGCTTTCCGCTGGGAGCTTGATAGTCGATGTTCCACAACACCGGCCGGCGGTGGTACGCGACAGTGACGTCTTCAATGAGCAATGGAACCAGCGACGACGGTGATTGAACTGCGACCGCTCGGGGCAGAGGTTCCTGCATCGCTTCATGATCGACGACGACCGAGGTACTCATGGCTTCTCCACAGTGGATCGGAAACCACCCTCAGGAGCCTGGCCTCCCAGCGCGCGAGTGATCGTCGTGGCATTGTGGTCGATCATGCCGATATAGGTTCCCTCGTAGGTGCCGCTCGATCCCATCGCGTCCGAGAACAACTCGCCACCGATCTTGACGGTCCAGCCGCGCTTCGCCGCTCCTTCGATGACCGCCTTCAAGCTTTTGTCGGAGACGCTGCTCTCGACGAAGATCGCGCCGATCTTGCGCTCGACCAGGACATCGACCAGCGCGTTGACGTCCGCGACGCCCGCTTCGGACTCTGTCGAGATGCCTTGAACCGACTTCACTTCCAGGCCATACGCGCGGGCAAAATACCCGAACGCATCGTGAGCGGTGACGAGCACACGCTGCTTCTCCGGGATGGATTCGAGGCTCTGTCGGACATAGTCGTCCAGCTTGCCGAGTTTCTGCTGGTACGACTCCGCGCGGCTGGTGAATTCCGCGGCGTGCTCGGGATCAAATTTCTGCATTGTCTTCGCGACCGAATCGACACACTGACTCCAAAGTTTCACATCCATCCAGACGTGCGGATCGAAGTGGCCGTCGAATTCTGGAGGCTTTCGCAGAACCATTGGATCGAGCGACTCGGCGACACCGACGACCGGTTTGCTGGATTGCAGTCGCTTCAGCGACTCCTCCATACGGCCTTCCAACATCAAGCCACCGTAAAAAATGACGTCCGCGTCGGTCAGATGCTTCACATCTTCTCGCGTCGGTTTGTAGAGGTGCGGATCGACCCCTTCGCTCAGCAATCCGATGACCTCGCCACGATCACCAACCACCTCGCGGACAATGTCCGTCAGCATGCCGACCGTGGTCACAATTTGCGGTTTGCGAGCGGTGGTTTTTGAATCACCAGAAGTCGCAGGTGTTACGGGGTTCGCGGTGCGATCGCTCCCGCATCCAGCGAAGCAGGTCAGCCCGAGTACGAGCCAGATTGAGAACTTACGAAACCGAACAGTCATCCGACGATCTCCCGAAAACACGAGTGCTGTATCTCGAAAATATAGTTTTGACGAGTCAAAACCTATCGCGATGGCCGAACTCGGTCAACCTCGTCCTGTGGGGATGCACGGAAGGCAGGCTACAGCGAGCCGAGAAATTCGGTCATTTCGCCGGCCGCATGGCGATCGCCGGTGCGTAACGCGACAGCAATCCCGGTCTCGAGCAACGGTTTGGCTTGATCGACATCATCGAGACGAATCAGCAATTGCGCCAGTTGAAAGTAGCCGGCCACATAATCGGGATGGTCGCTGAGCAGCTTTCGGAAGTGCTCCTGAGCGACGTCGTGCTGACCATCCGAGGCGCAGCACATCGCCAAGCCGTATCTCAAGAACGGATCGTGCGGTTCGACGGCGAGGAGCTGTTCGAGTTGTTCGCGTCGTGACATGTGGGCAAACCTTGCGGTGGAGTGCATTGAAGTATGAGGGAGCGATCGACGTCCAAGCGTGAGACGCTTTCGTAGATTGGTCGTGGTCTCAACTCAGCGAGTCCGTTTGTAGCGCGAGTAGCGATCGAAGGGAAGCACGTGCGGAGGGCGTTGGCTGGAACCAGCCAGAGAACCGGCATCGTGTTTTGACACTTGATTCAACTGCCGAAGGAGTTCTCCGAAGCCGGCACTCCGTACATTCGTGACCGACAAACCCCGCACAATCCGACCTCGGTCGTGTTAGGCAAGTTTTGAGTGATCCGACGCGACGCTTGAAGCAGTTGCGACGCATCAGTCGATGCACACGAGCACAGAGTCGGATGGATCGCGCTCTGGAAGTTGGTCGGGGCCGTGCCGGAGGCAAACGGCCCCGCGAATCGTCCGCCGCAACTTGAGACAAGAATTCGCCTCCCATGCTGC
>CAMDPK010000227.1 GCA_945904015.1 Candidatus Kuenenia stuttgartensis
TGGATCGTGAAACGGGCCGGTCTCGCGGCTTCGGTTTCGTGAGCTTCAATGATGACGGCCAAGGCAGTGCCGCCATGCAAGAAATGGACGGCGGCCAACTCGACGGCCGGACCATCAAGGTGAATGAAGCACAAGAACGTGCTCCGCGCCCGGGTGGAGGAGGCGGCGGTGGTGGCTACGGCGGTGGCGGTGGCGGCGGCGGCCGAGGTGGTCGCGGCGGATATGGCGATCGTTAACCCCGACGGTGTCCGCGACACTCAGCGAAGACGCGGCACGACAATTCGAAACATCAAAGAAAAAGCCGGGAGCAGTCCCGGCTTTTTCTATTTCACACCAGCCGCGACGTCAAGCCGCTGCGCGGCGTTCGTGAGCAGCATCCGGCAGATCGACCAGCGTGTGAATGTTGCCCCACACCGGCGACGCCGCGAAGCGACCGTCTTGCCGAGCAACTTCCACCGGCAATCCCCCAATCGGGTTGAGCATCGTCGAGACGACTCGGCCTGTGATCTCGGCACCGGCCGCGACACTCAGCCGATACCTTCGGAGAATGCGCGGCAGAATCGACTTCATCGTCATCAGCGCCAGCGGTGCGCCGAGACACAGCCGCGGGCCGGCTCCAAACGGCAGGTACTCGTACGGAGACGGCGTGATCGTCAGCCAACGATCCGGATCGAAGGTCTCCGGGTTCGGAAACAGGTCTGGCCGGTGTTGAGTCATGAATTGGCTGAAGATGATCACCGTGTTTCGTGGCAACGACAGCGATCCCAGTTCCATTGGGATGGCATTGCTGCGCTGCGAGTAACTCGAAGCCGGCAGCACGCGCATGCTTTCGCGAAGCACGCGGTCCAGCAACAACCCCTTGCCGCTGTCGAACGCGGCCAGCGGCTCGTCGTACGCACCGGCGAGCAGTTCGTGGAAGAGCGAACGCATCACGTCGGGATGCTGAGCCAGCAAAAACAGCGTCCAACCAAGCGTCAGCGCCGATGTCATGTGCGCCGCGCCGAAGAGTACCGCGACGTGTCCGACGAGCTGTTCGTTCGAGACTCCGCCCGTCTGATCGTGACCTCGAATCAGTTGCGACAACAAGTCTGAACCCAGCTTTCCCGCCTCGCGCCGCAAGTGAATCAGATCGAGAATCCGGGACTCCAACCGTTCGGCCATCGCCAGCAGTTCTTCATACTGCGGCATGAAATCTTCCGTTGGCAGAAATGCGCCGAGACTGAGGTGATGGTTCACCTCGACCCACGGGTCGAGCATTTCGCCGATCTCCAGCGCGATCTCCATCTGATCCGCACCGAACAGAATTGAGCTGGTAATTCGCCGCATGAGCACGGTCATCTCTTGAGCCAAATCGAGAGTTGTACCGGGCTGCCAAGCATTGAGCATTTCGTCCGTCAGCGAGGAAATCGTGTCGTGATAAACACCGATCGTCCGCTTCTCGAACGGAGCGGCGACCAGTCGCCGCTGCTGCTTGTGTTCGTCACCATTCATGGTCAGCAGGCCGCTTGTCAGCCGACGCAGAGCCGACTTTTTGGGGCCGCGCAACGCGAAGAATCGAGAATGGAACAACTTTGAGTCGCTGAGCACCTGATGGTTCAGTTCTGGGCTGAAGATGAACACGAGCTGTTGCTCGGACTCGCGCAGGGCGGCGAGATCACCATGTTCCAGATGCAGCTTCCGCATGCACGCAATCGGGTCGGCGACAAAGTCTTGCAGCCGTCCGTCCGTGGTCGGAGGATTCCCCGTCCAGAGGTTGATGTCGGTGGTGGGTCGATCCATGAGGTCGGTCTTTCTCATCCCTGAGCCAGAGAACGGAGATCTGTAACTCGTTTCCAGGCTTTGCCGCTAGACGAGTTCATCGGAATTCTTCGTCTTGCCTCGGCAAAATGGATTGACCTAAAACCCGCTGCGGTTGGGAGTTCGTTTTCGGAAACTCCTCCGCGGATCAACCCTCGAAACCTGCCCACGGATGGATGGTGTCATGATGAAAATTAGCTGGCGGCTTGGAAGCTGGATGCTGGCAGCAACGATCCTTTCGGGGTGCGGTGGTGGTTCAGGTTCAGCACCACTCGTAGAGAAAAATCTCGATACGACTATCTCCCAAAAATCACTGGCGTTGACGGCGAACGATGAAGAGGGGCCTGCCGAGAGCGGCGTTGTGCCAACCTCCGCCGTTGGCGAGCCATGCCAGAAAACGGATGTGGACGAAGGCGAACTCAAGATCGCTGCGCTGGAGAAGGATTCTCCAGAATGGTTCATCCTGCAAATCACGCGGCTCAAGCTGCGACCGCTCGGAGATGACGTCGATGCCTTCTCGCAAACGCCGGACAAACAAGCTGAGTTGCGACGCGAACGGAATGAGCAGTTGGTGAACCTCGCCACCGAGGCGATTGCTCGAACTCACAAAAACAAGACCGAAGCTGGTCAGCGATTTTTCGACTTGGCGGTCCATCATCTGTTGGAAGCCGAACTGCAACTGGCCCTCACGGGCGACAAGGACCACGTCGATTCGATCTACGAACACGCCAGTTCGTTGTACGAACGCGATCCCAAATCAAAATCGGCCATCGAAGCGGGACAGGTTTTGATTTCGTTCGCGCGATTGAACGCTCAGCGGTTTGGTCAGCAGGAACCAAAATGGCTCGAGGAGTACGGCCGGCTGGCGAGGCAATTTGCCAAGAGCTTTCCACAAGAAGAACGGCAGGCGATCCCAATCCTCCTTGCTGCCGGACAAAGCTGTGAATTCCACGGACTGACGACGGATGCCATCCAGTGCTATGCGACGATCCATGACCAATTCCCAGAGAATCCTGCCGTGGATCGCGTCACCGCCATCCTGCGACGATTAAACCTGAAGGGTCAACCAATCGAACTCGCCGGCCCCACACTTCGCGGCGGCTACATCAACGCCGCGGAGATGACTGGCAAGCCGATGCTGGTTGTGTTCTGGACGACACAAGCTCAGCCATTCGTCAAACAACTCCCGCTGTTGCGGGAATTGCTCGGTCAGATCGACTCCGAACGATTGAATGTCGTGAGCGTGAATCTGGATGACGACGACAACGAATCCGCCGTGCAGACTTTCCTGGAAACCAACGGCCTGAATTGGCCGACGATCTTTCAAACGGATGCCGAGAAGCGAGGTTGGAATAATCCCGTCGCGACGTACTACGGAATCCAGTCTGTGCCGCTGTACTGGGTGGTTTCCTCGAAAGGGAACGTTGTCGAAACCTCCAACAACGTGCAACAGATTGAGCCGCTGCTCAGGAAGCTCATGGTCCCCAAGCAGGCTTCGCAGAACGAGCAGAAGTAGCGGCGACAGCCAACAAAAAAACCGGCACCCACGAATCTGTCGTGGGTGCCAGTTTTGTTGTTGCCCGATTCTTACGCGAGCAGTAGCTCGGTGTGTCGTGGAGCTAGATCCTCCGGATCACGCCGATCACCATGCCGAGAATCTTCACGTTGTTGGTGAAGACAGACTTCTTGGGACCACTGATCGAATCCAGGCGGATTCGGTCTCCGTCTTGGAAGAATCTCTTGAAGTGCGTTTCTTTGTTTTCGATGACTGCGATCACCCGGTCTCCATCGCGATAGAACTGCTGCATCCGACAGAGCAGATAGTCGCCCTTGATGATGTTTTCTTCGACCATCGAATCGTCCGCCGCGCGATAGAGAAAATGGTCGCCTGAACCCAGCAGATCCATGAAGTCGATCTGTTCGTTTTCCTTGTTCTCTTTCAGCTTTGTCCCTTGGCCAAACTGGCCTCGGAGATCAACAGCGGTCTTCCGCTGCGGTTTGTCAGACAATTGGATTGCACGTGAGAGATTCGGCTCGCGGGTGATTAGTCCCTTTTTTTCGAGCGCCTTCAGGTGACACATCACGCCATTCGGCGATTTGATGCCGAACTCGTCACCAATCTCACGCACCGTCGGACCGTAGCCGCGGTTCATGATGTTGTCCTTCACGAACTCGTAGATCTCTCGTTGGCGTGGAGTGAGATTCGAAGTCTTCACCATCAATACGTTTGCCATGTGCAACTTCCTTGATCTGGTGTGTTCCGGTGAATGGTGTAATTTTGATGTGGCTACCGTGTCCTGGAACACAACGCATAAACGGGTAGCCTGAAAAATGTACCTCAATAGAACTATTGATATACGGTTGTTGCGAGCATCTTGACTCCTCGTCGCCGAGTTTTCCAGTCTTTTCCAAAAAACGGTTGACCGTAGAAGTTCAATGGGCGGGATGTCTTCGTTTTGTTCTGCGAGTCGCGGAATGTCCTGGGGGTGGACAAACCTGCGAAAACACCGGCGATTTCCGCTATGCGAAAGCCGTTGCGGCGGGTTACTCACTCCAATTCAACGGGAGGAGCCAGGCGGGGACAAGCACTGCGATGGAGGGCTAACCCGCGCGTGCAGTCGCTTCTGCCTGATATTGATTCAGTTTATTGTACAGTGTCTTAAGTGCGATCCCCAGCTCGAAGGCGGCCTTCGGTTTGTCCCCTTCGTGACGCACGAGCGCGGCCAGAATCAATTCCTTTTCCATGGCTTGAATCGTTGTGTGCTTCGCTGTTGCATTCGCGGTTCCGACATCCGATGCCAGTTCGTCACGACCTAATTCCCGTGGACGTTGTCGGCTGAGGCTTCCGGGAAGATCATCCGGGGAGAGGGCTTGGCCGTCGGACAGGATGACGGCATGTTCCAGGGCATTGGCTAACTCGCGGATGTTGCCCGGCCAGTCGTGCTTCGACAGGACGTCCAAAACATCACGCGACAGAAAGCCCTCGGGAACTCGGCGTCCCTTGAGATGCCGAGCCAATAGTGCTTGAGCGAGCGCAGGGATGTCTTCCTTTCGGTCACGCAATGCAGGCAAAGGAACCTCAAACGTGTTGATGCGAAAGTAGAGGTCTTCACGGAATGTTCCTGCTGCGATCATGTCAGTCAGTGGGCGGTTCGTCGCGCAGACGATGCGAACATCGACATGAAACGCTTCATTCTCTCCGACTCGCCGGACTTCGCCGGACTCCAGAAACCGAAGCAATTTGACCTGCATCGCCTTACCCAACTCGCCGAGTTCGTCGAGGAACAACGTGCCGCCATCGGCGACTTCGAGCAGTCCTTTGCGGCTGACGTCAGCCCCGGTGAACGCTCCTTTGCGATGTCCGAAGAATTCGCTTTCGATGAGTTGCTCCGGCAATGCTCCGCAGTTGACCGCGACGAACGGCATCGAGGATCGTGGGCTGAGTTCGTGAATTCGCCGAGCGACTAATTCCTTGCCGGTTCCGGTTTCACCCAAAATCAGCACGCTGGAATCGGTAGGAGCGATCTTGTCGGTGAGCCGTTTGACACGTTGCATCGCGAGGGAATCGCCGACCAATTCCGAACCGCCTTGCACGGCCCTGAGAGTTTTTTCCAGGGCGATAGTCTTGTTCATCAAATTGCGATGGTCGGCGACGCGCAGCAACATGCCGTCGAGGTCGAACAGGCTGCATGGCTTCGGCAGGAAGTCGAACACTCGCATTCGCAGACCTTGGATCGCGGCGTCCATGCTGCCGTGGGCGGTGTGGATGATCGCCAACGTGTCAGGAGCGAGTTCTTTCATCCGCGCCGCGACGTCCCAACCGGTCAGTCCGGGCATTTGCAGGTCGAGGATCGCACAATCGAACGATTTCTCGGACAACGCTTTCAACGCGGAGGCACCGTCTTCGCAAACGGTGACATCGTGGCCGCGAGCCGGCAGCTCGACCGCCATGATTTGGCGGATCAGCGGTTCGTCGTCCACGAACAACACACGCAACTTGCAGCACGAGGCAGCGCTCAAGGCTCGACTCCCGACTCCATTCGGTGAGGCTTCCCGCAAAGTGTTACGGGACAGCGTGGCTTCAGTCCGTTTCGACGTTCCGTGTCACGGAAGGGCGGGGTTGATAGCAGATTCACACAAGCCAGGCAACGGGGGTTGACGAGGCGAACTCAGGCCACCTTTTGCTGAGAATTCGCGACGCGTGGCAGGCTCAGCCGGAACGTACTGCCGAAGCCAGCACCGGCGCTGGCAGCCGCGAGCCGGCCGCCGTGTTCGGTGACGATGCGATGGCAGATCGGCAAGCCCAACCCCGTCCCTTGTCCGGTCGGTTTTGTGGTGAAAAACGGGTCGAAGATCTTGCGAAGGACATCCGCCGACATGCCGCAGCCGGTGTCTTGAAACTCCAGTTCGACGTGGTCGGTGAATTCGTTCAAGCGAATTTCCAAGCGTCCAACGGCAGCGGATGAGACCTCTGAAGTCGTCGTGCTCACCAGACTCGGTCCCGAGAGACGCGGACGGCGATGGACTTGTCGAGAGGCATCTTCGATCGCGTCCAGAGCATTCGCGACGAGGTTCAGCACGACTTGTTTGATCTCGTTGCCGTTGATTTCCAGCACACATGGTTCGGCGCGGTCGAACACGATTTCACACTGGCGGTACTTGCTCATCGCGCGGACGAGGTGAATCACTTCGCGGATGACTTGCGTGAGATCTTGATTGGCTCGCAGGCCGTCGCCGCCCCGTGCAAAGTCGAGCAACTTAGCGGTGATTTGCTGACAGCGAGACGATTCGGACTGAATCATTTTCAAATAGTTCTCGACAAACGCGGCATTCTGCGGCGAGACATTTCCGAACAAGGCGGTAAATCGAGTCAGCAGCGACTCGCTGGTCCAGCGGATCGCAGTCAGTGGGTTGTTGAGTTCGTGAGCGATTCCCGCCGAGAGGAAGCCCAGCCCGGCGAGCCGCTCTTGCCGAGTCAATTGCTCGGCCAGTTCGCGAGCGTCTCGCTCCAGCTTGTCGCGCGTCTCGACGAAGCGGTCGGTCATGCGGTTGAACGAATCAGCCAGCTCGGCGAATTCGTCGCGAGTGTCCAGCCGCACGCGATAATCGAACTTGCCCTGAGCGACTCGATGTGTGCCTTCCAGAAGTTTCTTCCACGGCCGCGAAATCCAGCGTCTCCCGGCGAAGAGGCCGACGACCAAAACCAACACCACCAGTCCCGTTGAAACCGAGACCCACCACAGGCTGGCTTGATAGGTCTGACGCGACGTTACGAGCAATTTTGGCAGACTGGTGCCGAAATCAGGAATTTCCGTAGCGATACCCAGCAACGCATTGACCTGATTTCGGAGTGAAGTCTTGGCTTTGTTGGCCTGTTCCGGATCGAGGAGCAGTCGTTGTTCGCGCCGCAGTTCTCCCAAGCGATGGTCAATTTCCAAGAGTTGCTCCTGAGCAATGTCGCGAATCGTTGCGAAAGCCGGCTGTGGCGGCAACTTTGCCAGTTTTTTCCAGGCTTCGCCGGTGCGGACTTCCGCGTTGGCCAATCGGTCTTGGAAGAGCCATTGCCTCGCCGCACATCCGTCGGCGTCATCCGGCAGTCTGGCTTGCAGAGGTTCCAACATTTCCGCAAACACTTCGATCAACTCTTGCCGCTGCGGGACGCTGTTCAGATTGCGATCCAGATCGAGGACGACTTCGCGGTACGAGAGAATCGCCCAGAGGCTGCTGATGGTCAAAGTGCCGACGATCGTCAGCACCAACCCCACGCCGATCAGCATTTTGCCTTTGAGGGTCAACATCACGGTCGTCGATCCTTGACGAAACGGTCCCAGTCTTCGGTGGGAGTTGTAGCGGATGCTCGCGCGGTGTTCGACGGCAGTTCAGCGATTTGAACGTCGGAAACGGCGTCGGCGTCATCGTCCGCGAGTCCGATTGTGCCGTGTTGTGGCGTTCTGGAAACACGGAGGTGGTGAGAGGGGATCATTCCGCTTCGTGGCTCGTACGCTGTCGCGAAGTTTGCGGCCAGATGCGGAAGATTCCGGTTGACCGAGCGAAAGCGTGTCCTAGTTTTCCACAGGGAAAAAACTGCCAGAGTCTTGAGTCGACAGCATGTGCGGTTCGACAAAGCGTGAGACCCACCGGCCGACGAAGGACCACAGACCATGCAACGAATCTTTTCACCGCTTCCGCCAGCCGACGCTCGTCGCGGAACGATTCTGGTGCTGACCGCCGTGTTGATGGTCGTGCTGTTGGGATTCGTCGCGATGACCGTGGATGTGGGTTTCATCGAACTGACGCGGACGCAATTGCAGTCCGCGGCAGACGCCAGTGCGCTGTCGGGAGCCATGGAACTCAGCGGCAGTGACGATCCAGCTTTAGTACGTGCGAATGCTCGCGATGCGGTTGTCCAGACAGCGGCGATGCATCGAGCGGGCGACAAAGCCTCGGTCGCTATCGACCCGGTGTCGGACATCACGTTCGGCAAGTTGGTTTGGAATGGCAACTCGCAGACCTACAAAATTCAATGGGGCGAGGACCAAACGCCGTACAACGTCATCAAGGTGCGAGCCATGCGCACAACTGGCGCGGGAGGCGACAATCGATTGCCACTCTTCTTCTCGCCGGCGATGGGTTCAAACAAAGCTGACGTCGGAGCCGAGGCGATCGCGACCTTCCAACCGCGCGACATCATGGTCGTGCTCGATTTCTCCGGCTCGATGAACGACGACAGTTGTTTCGGAGCCATCAGCAAACTGGGCCGCAGTTACATCGAGTCCAACCTGCAAACGATGTGGACGCAGCTTGGCTCGCCGGTCTACGGCAATCTGACGTTCACTCCCCAGTACGCCAAGCTGAAAGGCCGAGCCGCTTCTGGCACCATTCCGCACATCGACGTGACTTACAAACGGTCGTCGGTGGAAGTCGCTTCGACATTGAATCTCTCTTCGGTGAGGCTGAAGTTCTCCAGCGGGGCCACCCAGACGTTCTCTGGGCTGACTGGGCTGTTGAAAGTTTTGCAAGGTTCTGGGAGCAACTCCGGAAAAGACATCACCAACTGCTGGGTCATCTCCGGCACGAATGCCAGCTTGTCCTCCGGAAAGCTTGGCGAGCAGTTCGACTTCACCGCAGCCAACATCAAGACCGCGCTGGGACTGACCACTCCGTACCCGTATCCCGGCGGCAGTTGGGACGAGTACATCCAAGCGGTGCAAAGTTCGAGCAACAACATCAAGGCCGCTGGATATCGCGATAGGTACGGCTACATGACTTGGCTGGAGTACCTGCAAACGCAGCGCTACGGCTCGGCTGACACGCCGGACTTGTGGAAGACCAGCGAGCAGCCGGTCGGCTCGATGAAGGACGCCGTCGGATTGTTCACCGATTATCTCGTCGAGATGGAAGCCGAAGACAACGTGGGTCTCGCGATCTACACGCACACGAACTCCGACGGAGCGATTCTGGAGCACGGTCTGTTCCACAACCTCAACCAAATCAAGACGACCACTCAGCAACGCCAGGCGGGGCACTACAAGTCGGGGACGAACATCTCGG
>CAMDPK010000228.1 GCA_945904015.1 Candidatus Kuenenia stuttgartensis
GCGATGTACAACGAACACGACGAAGAGATCACGGAAGCCCCGCCGTCCACGCCGATCCGAGTCGCCGGACTCGATCTTGTCCCGAATGCTGGCGACCAGTTCTTTGTGATGGACGACCTCGACGCCGCTCGCGAAATTGCGGAAATCCGCCAGCAACGCGGACGAACGCAGACTCTGTCGTCTCGCGGACGCAAGCGCACGATGGAAGACATCCTCATCGCGGTGCAGGGTGGTGCGGTTCAAGAACTGCCGCTCATCATCAAGGCCGACACTCCCGGATCGATCGAGGCTTTGAAGCACGAACTTGGCAAGTTCGATCACCCGGAAGTGAAGATCAATTTGCTGCACTCGGCCGTCGGCGGCGTCAACGAAAGCGACGTGTACCTGGCCAGCGCGTCGGGAGCGATCATCGTCGCCTTCCACGTCATTGCCGAAGATCGAGCCCTTCAGCTCGCCGAGAAAGAAGGGGTCGATATCCGGCGGTATCAGATCATTTACCAAGTCACCGACGAGATCAAATTGTCGCTGGAAGGGCTGCTCACTCCAGAAAAGAAGCAAGTTTCGACCGGCCGTGCGATTGTGCTGCAAACGTTTTCGATCAGTAAAGTGGGCACGGTTGCCGGCTGTCGCGTCTTGAGCGGCAGCATTGAACGCAACAGCCGCGTGCGGCTGATTCGCGATCAAAAAATTCTCAACGATTACGGCCTCGCGTCGCTGAAGCGCGTCAAAGACGACGCGAAGGAAGTCCGTGAAGGCATGGAGTGTGGTATCCGATTGGAAAACTTCAACGACGTCAAAGAAGGAGACCTACTGGAGGCGTATCGCATCGAGGAAGTGAAACGGACCATCGACTGATAAAATCCGAAACCCGAAACCCGAATTTCGGGAATCGGTTGTTTCCAATTCGGGTTTCGGATTTCGAGTTTCGGACTTTTCCCCCATGCCTTCACGCCGGATTGCCAAAGTGAACCGAGCCATCCTGGAAGCGCTCAGCGCAGCGATCTTGTTCGAGCTGCGCGATCCGCGTGTGAAGAACGTGACCATCCTGAATGTCGAGACGACCGACGACCTCAAGGCCAGCAAAGTGCGAGTGGGCGTGCGCGGCGACGCGAAGGTCCAGTCGCTCACCCTGCATGGCCTGGAGTCGTCACGCGGATTCCTGCAATCAAAAATCGCCGAACGACTGGAAACTCGATACACCCCGATCCTCAAGTTTGTCCTGGAGCCGAACTGGCTCGATCACCTGACCGCCACGTCGCAGGGCTTCCTGGAAGCTGCGGCGACCGCGATCGAAATCGAAGACGATGAAAACGAATCCGCCGATGACGAGACAGAACCCAGCGAAAATGACGCCGACGAAAATGAGTCGGCGACAACCAAAACCGAGGAATGAAAAATGAAAAGTGGCAAATGAAAAATGCAAAATGCTGGCACACCCATTTTGCACTTTTCATTTCTCATTTTGCATTGCCCGAAAGATGTGTGTTGCAAATGGCCGTCGTCAAGAAGACCAAAGCGTCCGACCTGCATTCTCTTTGCAAGAAGCTCGTCACGCTGTTGAAGAAGCACTACAAGCCCGCCAGCCACAAGAAGGACAAGGCGGTGCTGGAGACGATGCTGTACGCCGTCTGCCTGGAGAACGCGACGCAGGAACATGCTGACGCCGCCTTCGAGCGGCTGCACGAGTCGTTCCACGACTACAACGAAATCCGAGTCAGCACATTCGCCGAACTGGCCGAGTGCTTCGAGGGGATGTCCGAGCCAGATGCACGCGCGGCTCGCGTGCGAGCCGTCCTGCAATATGTGTTTGAAATCAACTTCGATTTCGACTTCGAGCCACTGCGTCGTAAGACGATGGAGCTTGCCGAAAAACAGTTACAGAAGATTCGCTTTCTCAGTTCGTTCAGCCAACTCTACACGTTACAAAAGTCGCTCGGTGCGCACACGGTGCCGGTGGATGATCGGCTGCGTGACGCGACGGTATGGTTGGGACTCGCGCCACCTCATTCTTCGACGGCGGAAGCCGCTGACTGTTTGAAGTCCGCAGTGATGAAGGCCGATACGGCCACGTTCTGCGAATACAGCCGCAGCCTCGCTCTCGACGAACGTCTGACACAGACATTCGCCAAGACGAAGCCTCCGGAAGAGGGTTTCGATCTCGACGATATGCTCTCACGACTCGAAGCGTTACTGCGTACCGCGAAGAAGCCGGTGAAGGCCGAACCTGCCGCCAGCAAGAAAGCGGCACCGAAGGCGAAAGCCACAGCGAAGCCAGCCGCGAAATCCGCGGCAAAGGCCAAGCCCAGCACCGCGAAAAAGAAGAAGCCTCGCTGATGCGCATCCGATCGACTCGTGGCGAAAACGTGTCGCGTCAAAGTCGGCGGTTGTCGAATTCGAGACGTAACGGCCACGCCGAGAAACGAGGTTTGGTCGGAATCCGGTCGCTCGCTATCATCCGCCCCGCGAGTTTGCATTACGGTCACGCTCGGAATTTCGTCGCCATTCCAGGGAAGAGCAGGTCATGACACAACCGCCACGAAGGATCGGACTTTCAAGACGAATCGGCTTGGTGTTGAGCATCGCCTTTGGCGGAATGCTCCTGTGGATGTCACCCGCGTCGGCCTACCGACAGTTGGCACAAGACGAGTTTGCGCCGAGCGACGCCACGCATCGACTTTTCCGCCGCAGCGACTTCCGGCTCGACGTCGCGCAGCCACCTGAGCAGCCCGAAAAACTGAAGCCAGCTCGCGAACGGGACGCCGACGGTCAGAAGCGCATCGACGCGATGGGCTGGTTCATGAAGGGCCGGTTCCTCGAACAGCGAGAGGAATTCAAAGCCGCTCTCGAAGCCTACGAAAGAGCCGTGCAGATCGACCCCGCCGCGGTCGAGGTTTATCGCGCGTTGATCCCGCTGGCGTTCGGGCTGAACGAGGCCGACAAGGCGATGAAGTATGCCTTGAAAGCGGTCGAGCTTACACCCGACGATTTTCTGTTGCTGCAACGAGTCGGCATCAATCTGGCGACCAAAGACAAAGTTCCCGAAGCGATCCAGCTGATCGAACAAGCCTCGCGGTCGCCCAAGCTCGACAAGTTGTCCGGCCAGTACGTCGCGATCATGCGCGACCTCGCATTTCTGTACCTCATTACCAGCCAGGTCGAGAAATCCGCCGACGCCTTTGAAGTTGTCTTTGACGCCAAGACCAACCCGGAGAAGTTTCACCTCGACTTCCAGATGAAGTCGGAATTGGAAAAGCACCAGCGCACGACTTACGAGGCGATCGGGCAAGTCTTCCTCGAAGCGAAGCGGCCAGATCGGGCGATTGTCGCGCTCGAACGTGCCGCCTCCGCGAAGAAGACGAAGCCAGGGAACATCAGCTTCAGTCTCGCGCAGGCCTACTTGATGACCGAGCGGCCCGACAAGTCGCTCGAACATTTGCAGACATACTTTGATGCGCAACTGCAATCGAAGGGGAAAGCGGCGTATCAACTGCTTGCCGACATCTTGAAGGTTCAAGGCAAATCGGACGACTTGATCTCGCGACTGGAACAACTCGCCGAGAAGGACCAGCACAATCAGACGCTGCAATTCTTCCTCGCCCGGCAATATGTCGAGGCGAATCGTTTCGACGATGCGGAAGCACGATTCAAAAAGACGCTCGAACGCGAAAAGGGAATCGAAGGCTACATCGGACTTGCGTCGTTGTATCGCCGGCAGAACAAGCCGGCCGAGTTACTGCAAGCGCTTTCGCAAGCCTTCTCACGCGAGTCGGAATTGGAGAAGGCCGCCGTAGACCTCGAAAGCGAACTGCAAGCGGTCGGCGCGGACGAGAAGCTCGTCGCTGGCTTGTTGGAGGTCGGCGCGAAGCAATCGGAGGGAGATTCACCGAAGCTCGATTTCGCCAGCAGCGTACTGCTCGCCAAGATCGCGACGCAGAACAAGCTGTACGATCCAGCTGAGAAGTTCTATCGCCTGGGCATCAAGCTCCGTCGCGACCGAGCCGCCACCTTGTACGACGAACTCGCGCGAATGTTGCTGGAAGCTCGCAAGTTTGGCGATGCAGTCAAAGTGCTCGACGACGCGATCAACGAACCGTCTCTGAAAAACAACCGCGCCGCGTTTTGGTTCTTGCAGACTCAAGCACGCGAGATGGCGGGAGACACCGCCGGTGCGTTGGCCGCGATCGTCGAGGGCCGAAAGCTCGCCGGCGAAGACAACCCGTTGTTTCTCTTCCAAGAGGCGTGGATTCACTACCACGCTCACCAGTGGGACCAAGCGGTGCCGTTGTTCGAAAAATTCATCGAGAAGAACCCCGGCCATCGCCTCTCACGCCAGTGCCAGTTCAGCCTCTCCAACATCCACGTTCAGAAGGGCGACATCCGCAAAGGCGAGGAAATTCTGGAAAAGGTGCTCGTCGAAGCCCCGGATGACCCGTCGGTCAATAACGACCTCGGCTACCTCTACGCCGACCAAGGCAAGCATCTGGAGAAGGCTCGCGGCATGATCGAGAAGGCACTCAAAGCCGAGCCAGACAACGCCGCCTACCAAGACAGCATGGGCTGGGTCTTGTTCAAGCTCGGCAAACCGGCGGAAGCGATCCCGTTTTTGGAGAAGGCTGTTCAAACTCCGCGCGGCACCGACGCGACAATCTTCGATCATCTGGGCGATTGCCAACACGCGCTCGGTCAGAAGGACAAAGCGATCGAGAACTGGCAAAAGGCGCTGAAAGATGCGAAGGCCGACAAGACTCCCGACCCGAAGTTGATTGAAAAGATCGAAGAGAAGCTGAAGCAGAAATAGTTGTAGGGTGGGTCGAATCCGCGAGACCCACCATTCACCACTCATTCCAATCCGGTGGGTCTCGATGACTCGACCCACCCTACGAAGACGATTCACGACACATGGCAGGACATTCTCATTCGGCGAACATCGCCATCCGGAAGGGTGCTCAGGACAAGAAGCGGGGCAAGCTGTTCGGCAAGCTCAGCCGAGCAATCATCGTGGCCGCTCGCAACGGCGGCGGTGATCCGACGAGCAACCTCGCGCTGCGATATGCCCTCGACAAGGCTCGCAAGAACAGCATGCCCAAGGAAAACATCGAGCGTGCCGTCAAGAAGGGGACCGGTGAATCCGGCGACGAACAGTACGAAGAGATGGTCTACGAAGGCTACGCTCCGGGCGGCGTGGCCGTGCTCTGCGACATTCTGACCGAGAATCGCAACCGCACCGCTGGCGAGGTCCGCGAGGTTTTCAAAGTTCACGGCGGAAATCTCGGCAGCACCGGTTGCGTCGGGTACTTGTTCACTCGCAAAGGAGTGTTCGTCGTTCCGGCTCAGAACGTCGAAGAAGATCGCTTGTTCGAGATCGTTCTCGAAGCCGGCGGCGATGACGTGCAAAAAGTTGGCGAGTCCTTCGAGATCATTTGCGAAGTGAATCTCTTTCAGCAACTCAACGAAGTGCTCGAAGCTGCGAAGATTCCGACCGACGTCGCGGAAATCCAACGGATTTCGAGCACGACCGTGGAGGTCAATGTCGAAACCGGGAAGCTGGTGATGGAGTTCATCGAGGCTCTCGAAGACCTCGACGACATTCAGACGGTGACCACGAACGTGAACCTGCCCGACGAGCTGACGTCAGCGTGAACGGAGTCGATCGGCATGGCGCGGCAACGAATCATCAACGGCGACGAAGCGCCGAAAGACGAACCGCCGCGCAAGCCGCCAGCGATTGAGTTCCGCCCCGACGACGAAAAGCACGACGAAGAACTCCGTCCGCAAAAACTGGACGACGTCGTCGGCCAGCGGAAGGCGGTCGAGCGGTTGCGGATCATGCTCGACGCCGCCAAGAAGCGCAACGAACCGCTCGGACATCTGCTGTTTGACGGCCCGCCGGGACTCGGCAAAACGACGTTCGCGACGGTGATTCCGAAAGAACTCGGTGTCGATTTTCAAATCGCGTCGGCTCCCGCACTCACGGCCCCGAAGGATGTCTTGCCGTATGTGACGAACGCCAGCTTCGGCTCGGTGCTGTTTCTCGACGAGATTCATCGTCTGCCGCCTGCCGTCGAGGAATTTCTGTATCCGGTCATGGAAGACTTCCGAGTCGATATCGCGCTCGGCGAAGGGATGAACGCTCGGACGATCAACATGCCGCTGAAGAAGTTCACGGTGATCGGAGCGACGACGCGCAGTGGCTTGCTGACTGCTCCGCTGCGCGACCGCTTCGTCAATCGGTTGCATCTCGATTTTTATGACGACGCTGACCTCGCTGAGATCGTGAACCGCAACGCTCGCAAGCTGCGCACGGAGATCGATCCGGCCGCCTCCGCCGAGATCTCCAAACGCAGCCGAGGCACACCGCGCAAGGCGAACAACTTGCTGTATTGGTGCCGCGACTACGCCGACAGCAGGGCGAAGGGCCGCATCACGGATGATGTCGCCAAGCTGGCTCTCGAAATGATCGAAGTCGATCACGTCGGCCTGGATGAACTCGACCGCAAGTATTTGCTGACGCTGATTAACATTTTCGCGGGTGGTCCGGCCGGCCTGACCGCGATCGCTCACAGCATGAGTTGCCCATCCGACACGCTCGAAGACGAGATCGAGCCGTTTCTGCTGCGCGTCGGCTTCGTGCAACGCACGCCGCGCGGCCGAGTCGTGACTTCCGCCGCACTGACGCATCTCGGCATCGCGATTCCAGAGCCGCCAAGCCAAGGGACGCTATTTTAGTCGTGGCCGACGCGTCTCGCGTCGGAGCTGAGGTGGGACGCCTCAGCCACAAGCGGCAGGTTGAAAACCTGCCCCACGTTCGCTGCAATGCCGCGCGACTTTTCCTCGCCAACTCCAACGAAGATCGAACGCCATGACGACTCCGATTCCCGCCGCTGTGAATCCGCCTCGACGCATTTTGATGGGCCCCGGTCCCAGCGACATTCATCCGCGAGTTTGGGCCGCTCTGGCCGCGCCGACCGTCGGGCATCTCGACCCGTACTTCCTGCAAATCATGACCGAGATGCAGGCGATGCTGCGGCAAGTCTTCCGCACGACCAACGAGCTGACACTGGCCGTCAGCGGCACCGGCAGCGCGGGGATGGAAACGTGCGTGGTCAACCTGATCGAACCGGGCGACAAGATGGTCGTCTGCGTCAACGGCGTGTTCGGCGGACGCATGGCCGATGTCGCCGCTCGCTGCGGTGCGCAGGTCACGATCATCGAACGGCCATTCGGCGAAATCTTCTCAACCGCCGAGATTGCTGACGTCGTCAAAAAGGTGCAGCCCAAAGTTGTTGGCATCGTCAACGCCGAGACGTCAACCGGAGCGTGGCAACCGCTGGAAGAAATCGCGAAGGTCGTGCATGACGCCGGCGCGTTGCTGCTGGTCGATTGCGTGACGTCGTTGGGCGGAGTGCCGCTCGAAGTCGATGCGTGGGGATTGGACGCCGTCTACAGCGGAACGCAGAAGTGTTTGAGCTGTCCGCCGGGTCTTGCCCCCGTGACATTCAGTCCGCGCGCGGTCGCGGTGATCGAGGCTCGCAAGACGAAGGTCGCCAGTTGGTATCTCGACCTGACATTGGTCCGCAACTATTGGGGCCAATCGCGCGCGTACCACCACACCGCGCCGATCAACATGAACTACGGCCTGCACGAAGCGCTGCGACTCGTCTTGGAAGAGGGCTTGGAAGCACGGCACGCTCGGCATCTGAAGAACCACAAGGCGTTGAAGGCGGGCCTGGCTGCGATCGGGATCAAATACGCGGTTGCCGAGGGTCAGCAGTTGCCGATGCTCAATGCTGTCTTGATTCCGGAAGGAATCGACGACGCGGCGGTGCGCGGCCAGTTGCTCAACGAGTTCGGCATCGAGATCGGCGGCGGACTCGGCCCGATGAAGGGCAAGACGTGGCGCATCGGCCTGATGGGCGAAGCCAGTTCGCCACGCAACGTGCTGCTGTTCCTTGCCGCATTGGAGCGATGTCTGTTGGATCGTGGCTACAAGCTCTCGCCGGGTGCGAGCATCGCGGTGGCAAATGCGTTTTACGCGAAGAGCTGATTTCTGAAATGGCGGTTGCGATGTCCGATGAAGCCCGCCCCGGCGAAGTTTTTGAAATTGAGCCGACTCAATCCGAAGGTCTGCTCGAGCGGTTGCCGTGGTGGTTGATCGCGACGGTGGCCTTGCTGGTGGCCGAACTGACGACGCATCCGTCGATTGGGGTTGTTGTCTTCTGCCTCAAGTTCGGCTGGAACGATTTCCAGACCGCGTTTTGGTTGCGACGGCATGATCCCATACCCGTTCGAGGTAAAGTCTGCTCCTGGTTTTATCTGTCGAGCGGTTTATGGCGAGTCTGCATATCGGGATTCGCATTGATGTTTGCACTCGTGCCGATCATCGCGATCGCGGAAGCTCGACAAGCGGCGGGAGGCGTTCCGCAGAATGCGGGCGGACAACCTCCGGCGGAATTGATTACCTGCATGATCGTCTGGATGCTAAGTTCGCTGGCGGCGACAGCCGTCACGTTTCTCGCGGTGGCAATGGCTCTCTTCTTTCCTTTTAAGATCTGGGTTTCTGCCGTCGTACCTGAGTCGCGTCGTCGGAGCGATTGGCCTCCGGGAATCCGAATCGGTATGCGGCCCGCGTCGAATGTTTTCAAATGGTGGCTGATCCTCAGTGCGATTGTCGTCTCAGTTCCTCTGGTCGTGGCGGGGTTTGTGCTGCTCGCCGCAACTCTCGGTGGTCCTGGTGCGCGAGCGGCTGGGCAGGCCAACCTTGGACTACTTGCGTGCATGGTGCTTGTGATCGGGTTCCCGCTGACGGTCGTCCTTGTGTGCGAGCGGAACTTTCGACGCTTGGGAGCCATCGACCCAACAGAATGTTGGCTGAAGCCGCTGCCACTTGCCGATTCGGACCCATCCGGTTGAGTCGACCTTGCGGGTCGCGCAAGGGTTGAGCGGTGCAGAAAACCGCTCGTTGACTTTTCCGAAAAGCACTACTAACCTCGCGCGGCAAAATCTGCCGATGGGGACAGGCATCGAAGTGGCGTCCGTCCCTGGAGCTTTGGTCCAGCCGGCC
>CAMDPK010000229.1 GCA_945904015.1 Candidatus Kuenenia stuttgartensis
AGCGAGCGACTTTGACGGGCAGGTTGAAAACCTGCCCCACGGCTCATTTCTTCCCCGCCTTGCGCTCTTCCAGCTTCTTGCGATAGTCCGCGAGCACTCCTTCAGGATCGTCGTTGAAAGCATCGCGGCAGCCGGTGCAGCAAACCCAATAGGTCTCCCCCTTGTAGCTGACTTTGATCGTTCCCTGGCCGCCAGTGACGACGCAGACCGGGCCGGTCTGATCCGAATCCGCCAGCCGAGTCCCTTCGCGCGTGTAGCCCACTTCAGCGATGCGATTGAAGAAGTTTTGGCCGGCTCCCTTTTGCTCGAACAGAACCAACGTCCGTTTTTCATTCAGACGAGTGATCGTGATGCGGCGGCCTTCCGCTCCCTCTTTCGCGGGTGTGTCGAAGACCAGCTTGTTGCCGTTCGATTCTCCGACGTATTCACGCTCGACCGGCTGCTCCTTCGCCGTGCCGGGTTCGATCGACTTCAATCGGAAGGTTTTCGATTTCGGATCAAACGACACGAGCGCGGACTTCAACAGCTTGCCTTCTTCGACGGCGTATTCCAGCGCCACTTGCTCGCCGCTGAACTTCCAACGCCACTCGGCTTTCTCGCGCCACGCTCCGCTGGCCGAGTTCCGTTTCGGTTGACCGGTCCCGATCCAGCCACCGACCAAATCTTGAAACGGCGTCAACGCCTCCTTAGCCACGGATTTGGTCCCGGCCGGAGCCGCTGACTTCGGGGCCGTCTCGTCTGTGACACCCCAGCCGCCAACCACCAAGACCAGGATCAGACCCACAAATGCGCCGCACCGCAGGACTCGGTTTGCGGGAATTGAACTTCGCATGCCTATGGCTCCGTACATTGTTTTCGCCGTGATCAACCGGCACGATCAGACTACTGCACCCCAAACTGACCGATCACTTGCCAGCAATCGCTAATTTCAAGTCACAAACGATCGGCTGCGGGGTTTAGCAATTCAACCCTGCGTCGCCGGTGGCAACCTGATTGCTCAGCCACCCGGGGTCGATTTTGATCGCTCTTTGCCTTGCCGATCAAACCCGTCGGTTGCCAAGATGCACCGTCCAATCTAGCGGAGAATTGCCAATGTCCCAAGATTCGAACTCTCCCCGTTCTGGCGGTCTGGTACCGTCACAGGGTATCGAATGGAGTTTCATTTGGCTGGCCGTCGGAGTCCTGGGGATGGTGTTTCTGTTCTTTTCGTTTCTCGGTCGAAAAACCGACGAGAAAACTCCGACCTACGAACGCGACAATCAAATCATCCCACGGACGCCTCGCGACACTCAAGATCAGCCCGAGGTTGGGGCTCCCCTGGAAACTGAATCGACTTGAAGCTCGGGTCAACTCATGCGGCGTGATGGCTCGCAAGTCTTTCATGTGTCCGATTCGGAGGCTGGGCGATCGCTGGTGGCATCGCTCCGCCGCTGGCGGCCAGAGGCACCCGCCACAGAAGCCGCTCAATTGCTGCGAAATCGCCAGGTGCAAATCGACGGCAACCTCTGCGAGGATCCGCAGCGTCGGCTAAAAACCGGCGAGGTCGTGAAAGTCCTGCCACACGCCATCGCCGCGCCGCCAACCGAGGCCGACATTCATGTCCACTTTGTCGATGAGCATCTCGTCGTCGTCGAGAAGCCCTCCGGCATGACCACGATGCGGCACGAGGACGAAGCTCACTGGTCTGCCCGCCGCCGTCGCCGCGAACCGACGCTTGAAGATCTGCTGCCAGACGTCCTCGCGAAATCTTTGGGTTCCGCGCGCCGCGAACAAACCCACCGCGCTCGTCCTCCGAAAGTGATCCCTGTGCATCGACTGGATCGCGACACCAGCGGCCTGATGGTCTTCGCTCGCACGGTCGCCGCCGAGCGATCGCTCGTCGAGCAGTTTCGCGAACACTCGATCGACCGCGCCTACTTGGCCATCGTGCATGGTGAGATCACCGAACAAACGATCGAATCGTTTCTCGCTCGCGATCGCGGCGACGGCAAACGGGGCAGCGTGTCCGATCCCGAACAAGGCCAACACGCGGTCACGCATATCCGTCCCATCGAACTCGTCAACAGCCACACGCTGGTGGAATGCCGACTCGAAACCGGTCGCACGCATCAAATCCGCATTCATTTGTCCGAGGCGGGGTATCCCGTCTGCAGCGACAAAGAATATCGCGGGCCGCTCGGCCGAAAGCCGATCGTTGATCGCAGCGGCGCTCCACGACTCGCGCTGCACGCCGCTGAATTGGGCTTCGAGCATCCGCTCACGGGAGAGTCACTGCTCTTTGAATCGCGTCTGCCGCGCGACCTCAACGATTTTCTGAAATGTCTGCGAAAAACAGGCGCGATCTAAAATTCGGATTTCGAGTTTCGAGTTTCGGATTTTGCGGCGAGCCCGCTACGGCGTTTCGATTTCACTTTTCGCTTCGGTGCCCGTCTCCAGGGCCTTCATCTCGACCAGCGATTGTGCGACTTGTTTGAACGCGGATCGCGGTTCGTTGTTCCCTTTGCGTTCCATGGATTGCTTGACGCTCCACTGAGCCAGCCCGAACGGGACGTCGTCGCTGCGCCACAGTTCGGCCTCTTGAACCGTGTGGCCTTGCGAGTTCTCCGCCTCGTATTTGCCTTTCCATTTCTGAGCGGTGATGTCGCCGAGGCCCACATTCAACGACTCCGGCTCGCCCTCTTTCTCCAGAGACTTGTAGTGCATGAACCGCGCGACCTTCGGATAAATCTGGAAAACCGAACCGGTCATTTCTTCGACCGGCTTGTCCCCTTCTTTGCGGAAACCCTTCACCATTGGCAGGAAGGAAACGGGGATCGTCTCGTCGTCGGCCAGCTTGCCGATCACTCGATTTTCGGGCACCAGCACTTTGTAAATCGATGCACCGACCGGGCCGGGATTGATGCCCGCTTCGCTCTTCTTGCCGGTCTGGACTTTGAATTCGAGCCACCGGCACGGCACCGTCTTGCCTTCAAACTCCGCTTCTTGCGAACCGATCGACTTGATCGTCAGGTGCTGAATCCACTGGATCGTCAGATCGGTGCCACCCGTGTTCGAGCGGGTCTCGATCTGCTGGTACGTCCCTTCGTACCGAATCCAAGTGCCGTCGGCCGGCAGCTTCCAAATCAAGCCTTGAGCATTCGCTAGCGGCGCAGCGCCGAGGCCCAGTCCAAGCAACGCGATCACGAATGTCAGCCAGCGAATCATCAGCCACCTCGATGCCCTGAGGCGAAATGTCTCGACGAATGCCGCAAGAATCCGGTCTCGGCGGCGAACTTCGGCCGGAGTCTGGCACAGCTCGCCAAGAGTGACAAGACCGGGTTTTCTCAAAGACGTAAGTCCGGTTCGGCCGAATGCCGTCCGCCGAAAGCCGATGGCCGTGATACCGTTTTCCCGCCCAAGAAAAACGGTATCGCAGCATTCGGCGGACGGCCATCGGCTTTCGGCCGGAGCATCGCGATCCGACACCCGTTGCCTCCGCTTGCTGGTGTCGAACGACTGGCCCTAGACTCCGGCCGTCATTTGATCTGAATCTCATCGAAACGCTTTTTGCGAGACCAAGCCATGCTCAGTCATGTTCAATTTCGATCTGTTGTTCGCCGTTGGTTGACCGCGTCATCCCTCGTACTGGCGCTGTCTGTTGTTGCGTTGCCGATGCCACAGGCCAGGGCGCAGGAGAAGCCTGCCGCCACGGTCATCACTTGGGCACACATCGAACTCAAAGGCGGCTACGCCGAAGGCCCGCAGATGATGGGTTTGTTCGGAGATGTCAGCGAAAGTCTTTCGGAAGTGCTCGCCCGGCTCGATAAGGCGGCCAAGGATGACGCCGTCACGGGCGTCCTCCTCAAGATCGACGGGCCGAGCATTGGACGCGGCAAGCTCAACGAATTCCGCCAGGCGATCAGCCGCGTGCGGGCGAAGGGCAAAAAGGTTGTCGCGTATCTCGATTCGGCAGGCTCAGGCGATTACCTCGTCGCCACCGGTTGCGATGAAGTCGTGATGCCGGAGTCGGGTGTGCTGATGCTGCTCGGTGTGCGATCCGAGGTCAGCTTTTACAAAAACCTGTTCGACTTCCTCGGCGTGAAGGCCGAGATGCTGCGGGTTGGCGAGTACAAATCCGCTGCCGAACCGTACTCGCGCACCGAGATGAGCAAAGAGTTTCGCGAAGAGCTGGAACAAGTCCTCGGCGACTTCTACGACCAGATGGTCGAGCAAGTCGCGACCGGCCGTGGCCTCACCGCCGAGAAGGTCAAAGCCGCGATCGACAACGGCCCGCACACCGCGGCGGCCGCGAAGGAACTCGGACTCATCACGCGCGTCGCCTACGAGGACGAACTGACTGGCATCCTGAAGGGAGACAAAGCCGACACGACGATCAAGCTCGCGAAACGCTACGGCAAGAAAAAGATCGACACCGACTTCAGCGGCCTGGCTGGCATGATGAAGATGATGAACATGCTCATGGGCTTGGAACCGCAGACTCGCCGCAGCAACAACCCCAAGATCGCCGTCATTCATGCTTCAGGCATGATCATGCCGGGAGCCAGCGCCAGCGATTTTCTGGGCGACAGCACGCTCGGCAGCGACACGCTCGTCAAGGCGATTGAAAAAGCGTCGAACGACGCGACGGTCAAAGCAATTGTCCTCCGCGTCGATTCCCCTGGCGGCAGCGCGCTCGCCAGCGATTTGATTTGGCGAGCACTCGAAAAGGTTGAAAAGCCAATCGTCGCCAGCATGGGGGATGTCGCCGGCAGCGGCGGCTACTACATCGCGATGGGAGCCGACACGATCTTCGCCGAGCCGGGGACGATCACCGGTTCGATCGGCGTCGTTGGCGGCAAGATCGCACTCGAAGGGCTGTTCACCAAGATCGGCATCACGACCAGTGTGGTCTCACGCGGCAAAAACAGCGGCATCCTCAGCACGTCGAGCGGCTTCACCGACAGCGAACGAGCGGCGATGACCAAGTTGCTGCTCGACATCTACAAGCAGTTCACGGAGAAGGCCGCCAAGGGCCGCAAGATGGAGTACACGAAGTTGGAAAAACTTGCGCGCGGCCGAATCTATTCCGGCGCAACCGCGCTCAAGCTCGGACTGATCGACAAGCTCGGCACGCTGGAAGACGCCGTCGAGCACGCCAAGCAATTGGCGAAGCTCGGCCCGGAGGACAAAGTCGAACGCCTGATCCTGCCCAAGCCGACCAGCCCGCTGGAGTCGTTGTTCGGCCCGCTCAACCCGGACGAGCAAACGCGCGTGTCGGCCGATGCCGCGTTGTTCTCGGCATTGAAAGCGATCTCGCCCGACCTGGCCGACGATCTGCGGAATGCGATGCAGATCAACCGTCTCGCCCGCGAGAGCCGCCTAATGCTGATGCCGTTCACGATTCGCATTCGGTGAGCCTCGTGGGGCAGGTTTTCAACCTGCCCGCCCCGATATTCTGAAAACTCAAGACTCGCCCAGCATCCGTTCAAACAGGCCGGGCAGGTTGAAAACCTGCCCCACGGAGATCGGACGTTTCAATTCAACTTCCGGCTGTTCCAGCAGCCATGCTGAAGAGAACCGAAAATCACTTGGTGACGCCGCCAGTCCCGGCTTCACGGGATTGGCCTCGACGTAGTTGATGACCCGCTCCAGTTCCGCTTCATCGCGGACGCAGTGGTCGTAGGACTCGTCTTGCCAGAACGCTCCAGAGTCATGCAGCAGCAAATTGCATTGCGACGCCGTGAAGCGTTTCAAGCTGTGCATGATGATTTCGCGCGGACTGCGTTCATCATCGGCCAGACTGGCTTCCCAATCGGGAAGCGGTCGGAAGACCCAATGCAGGTGACTGGGCATCACGACGTAGGCCCACAGTTCGTAGCGTTGGTCGGCGAAGTGCAACATCGACTTCACCACTTCGACCGCCAGCCGTTTGTCTTCGAGATGCCGAACCACCGGCCGATTGTCCAGCCATTCATCTGTGCGAGCAAAAGTTTGCTTCCACTTCTTGCGCCGCCAATCGTCTTCCGACAACTGTTCCGGGCGCGGCTGCCTATCCAACTGAGTTCGCAGGTCGCGGACGTCGAGCAATCCCTCCGCAGGGATGCTTCCAGCCAGACAAGTCGTGACGAAGTACATCGCCCCCGGCAAATCCCAATGCGGCAACCGCCGCTTCCGGAATTGAGGTTTCATGCGGTTTCGTGGGGCAGGTTTTCAACCTGCCCGCCCTTCCTATCTGATTCGATTCGCTCCACCACATCACTCGTCACCATTCTGAAACAGGGACGGGCAGGTTACAAACCTGCCCCACGGGTGGGGCAGGTTTTCAACCTGCCCGCCTGGAGATTATTTTGCACCACGTTTCTGATTTGTGAGACTGATTGACACCACCCATTTTTTGCCGGGCAGGTTGAAAACCTGCCCCACGGAACACACGCCATGCGAATTCGCTCTTTGCTCGCCATCGCTTTTGTCCTCGCAACAACCGTTGGAGCGTCCGCTCAGGAATTCACGCTCAACAAGGGGGACCACATCTGCATCGTCGGCAACACGCTGGCCGAGCGGATGCAGCATTTTGGGTGGTTGGAGACGCTGATTCACGCGCGGTTTCCGGAACACAATTTGGTGTTCCGCAATCTCGGTTATTCTGGCGATGAGATTGATGGGTGGCAGAATCCGAATCATCGGCTGCGGTCGATGTCGTTTGGGTCGCATGATGAGTGGTTGAGCGGGGTGGCTCCGTGTCCGCAGCCGGCCAAGTTGTCGAAGAGGGATCTCGACAAGGTGCGCGAGAACCGGTTTGAGCTGACCAATACCAAGGCGGACGTGATCTTCGCCTTCTACGGCTACAACGAATCGTTCGCCGGCGAGGCGGGGTTGGACACGTTCAAACAGAACGTCGAAGGCTTCATCAAGCACACGCTCGAGCAGAAGTACAACGGCAAGTCGGCTCCCAGGCTCGTGCTGTTCTCCCCCATCGCCCACGAGTTCATCGACTCGCCCAACCTGCCCAGCAAAGAGGTGGTCGCCGCCTCGAACGCGCGGCTCAAGATGTATTCGCAAGCGATGGGCGAGGTCGCGAAGGCGAATGGTGTGATGTTCGCGGATCTCTTTACGCGAAGTCTGGAAGGTTACGAGATCCAAAGCTCCGCGACGGTCACATCGAAAGTGACAAAAGACGAAGTCAATTCATTCACGATTAACGGAGTTCATCTAAATCTCCACGGCGACATGATGGTTAGCGCGGCGGCCGATGATGCGTTGTTCGGCGCGGATGCTCCGAAATTGTTCGACGACCTCGAACGAATGGAAGGGCTTCGGCTGTCAGTTCGAGACAAGAATTTCTACTGGTTCAACCGCTACCGCGTGACGGACGGCTTCTCGACCTACGGCGAGCGAGCGTTTCTGAAATTCTCCGAGGGGCCGGGCGGGTATGGCGATGGGTTGTCGAATTACTCGGTCGCGCAGCGCGAACTGGATGTGCTCGATCAGCTCACCAGCAATCGCGATGTCGTCGTCTGGGCGGCGGCGCAGGGCAAGAAGGTCGAGCCGATTGACTCCGCGCTCTCGCCGTTCATTCCGGTCATCACGAACAAGCCGGGGCCGCTCGAAGGCGGAAAGCATCTGTTTCTCTCCGGGCAGGAAGCCATCGAGAAGATGACCGTCCACAAGAACATGAAGGTCGAGCTGTTCGCCGACGAGTCGATGTTTCCGGAGCTGGTCAAGCCGGTGCAGATGTCGTTCGACACCAAGGGGCGGTTGTGGGTCGCCTGCTGGCGGACGTATCCGCACTGGAAGCCGACCGAGAAAATGGACGACCGGCTGCTGATCCTGGAAGACACCAACAACGACGGCAAAGCCGATGTCTGCAAGACCTTCGCCGGCGACATCCACAACCCCACCGGCTTCGAGTTCTGGAACGGCGGCGTGCTGGTCGCTCAGGGGCCGGACCTGCTGTTTCTCAAGGACACCGACGGCGACGACAAGTACGACATCAAAGAGCGGCTCGTTCACGGCTTCGACACCGCCGACACGCACCACACCATCAACAGCTTCGTGCTCGATCCGGGCGGAGCGGTCTACATGCAGGAAGGGACGTTCCATCACTCGCAGATTGAAACCCCGTGGGGCCCGCCGCGCCGGCTCGCGAATGGCGGAGTCTTCCGCTACGAGCCGCGCACCCAAAAGACCGACATCTACGTGACGTTCGGCTTCGCCAATCCGCACGGACACGTCTTCGACGCCTGGGGTCAGGACATCGTCGTGGACGGCACCGGAGCCAACCCGTTCCACGGCCCGCTGTTCTCCAGCCAGCTCGATTACCCGAACAAGCACAACCGCCCGCCGCAGGTCTATCAGCAGCGCACGCGCCCCTGCTCGGCCATCGAAATCCTGTCGAGCAGCCACTTCCCCGAAGAGCACCGCGGCAACCTGCTCGTCGCCAACGTCATCGGCTTCCAAGGCATCCTGCAATATCGGCTGCATGGCAGCGCCGGTAGTAACCCGAAGCGTGAGCGAGGGCGAACGGCCACCGACTCCGCGTCTTCTGGAGCGCCCGCCCTCGCTGACGCGTCGGGCTACAAAGACGCCGGCTCCTCCCTCGGAGCCACCGAAGTCGAACCGATCGTGTTCTCCTCCGACGCGAACTTCCGCCCCGGCGACGTCGAGGTCGGCCCCGACGGAGCCATCTACTTCACCGACTGGCAAAACCCGATCATCGGCCACATGCAACACAACCTCCGCGACCCCAGCCGAGACCACGACCACGGCCGCGTCTA
>CAMDPK010000230.1 GCA_945904015.1 Candidatus Kuenenia stuttgartensis
GTCAGCCCCCGGACATCGTTCGTCGTTGCCGATCGTCCGGGGGCTGACGCCCTCCGGCTCGCCGAATCATTCAGGAACGCCGGCACTCCGGCCGTCACCGGCTTCATCGGCTTCAAGAAATCGCCTCGCGCCAGCATCCGCGTGTCGCGAGGCGATTCGCGATGCATCAAGACCAACTGCGTCGAACCGCTCGGCCAGCGTTGCCAAACCGCTTCGATGCGTTCGTTGAAAGTCGCTAACTCAGTGACCGTCGTGCGCCAGTGCGAGAATACCGCCGCCTGCTGTGACGGAGAGCGCTGCTCGCGCGGGAGTGCCAGGATCGCACGCACTCGCGGCGGAACCGAATCGGCGACTGGATTCGTCGCGGTCGTCACCGACAACCGAAACCGGCCGAGGTTGTTGTTCATGTGGTCGTCGCTGTTCCAACCGCCGTGATTCTGCTTGAGCGTGACTTTCAGCACGGCTCCGCCTTCGTCGCTGACCGGCTTGTCGAAGAGAAAGACCGCGTTTCGCGGTTGATTGCGTCGTCCCGGCCCGGCGTCGATGCCCCAAGCGGTGTCGTCCTTGCCGTCGATCGCGAACGCGATCGGCCCTGTCACACGGCGTTTGTCCGTCTTGTCGAAGAAGTTGGCTTCGAGCACTCGTTCGGGATTCGCGTAGTCAGCCGTCGCCGAGACCAGTTTGACCTGTTGTTTGGCAGCGGCGGGCGTCCCGGCGTTGTCGGCTTCGACGCTGATCTCGGTCAGAGCACACGTCCCCATGAAGCTTCGCCCCGGCCCGTTGCAGGGGAGGTTCGGATCGTTGAGCAGTTCGATGCGAATCGCCGTGATGTTCTTCAAGTCCAGAGGCTGCGATTGAAACACAGCGGCAAACTTCGTCGGCGCGTACCCGGCCACGAGGATCGAGCCGTCCCCTTGATCGAAGTACCGCTGGCCGTTGTCGCCGATGTGCGTGAGTTGCAGCGTGGTCCACTCCGCGTCTCCAGCACGACGCGCGAGCGAGTGGTTCGTCGCAGGCGTCGTCGCATCGCCATCGGGCACCACTCGCTGGCGCGTCGTGCTGGCATGCGCTTCCCACTCTGCGAGTTGTTGCTGCCAATCGGGCGTTGCTTGGCGGAGGTCGTCTTCGATGTCGTTGATCTCGCGGCGGAGGTCGGTGATCTGCATTCGCTCGGCTTCGGAGTACACGACCGATTGGGCCTCGTGGTCGTTGTTGAGGAACGCGAACAGCCGGTAGTAATCCCGTTGCGTCAGCGGATCGAACTTGTGGTCGTGGCACTGAGCACACTGAATCGTCAGGCCGAGCATCGCTTTGCCGACAGCCTCCATGCGGTCGAACATCGCATCCATGCGGAATTGTTCGGGATCGACGCCCCCTTCTTCGTTGAGCATCGAGTTGCGGAGGAACCCGGTCGCGACGATTTGATCCTGCGTTGCGTTCGGCAGCAGATCGCCCGCGAGTTGCTCGGTGAGAAACTGGTCGTAGCCGAGATCGCGATTCAGCGCGTTGACGACCCAGTCGCGGTAGAACCACGTCTGCCGCGACTTGTCCTTTTCAAAGCCATCCGAATCCGCGTACCGCGCCGCGTCGAGCCAATGCCGCGCCCAACGCTCGCCGTAATGCGGCGATGCGAGCAACCGCTCGACTTGCAGCTCGAACGCAGCGGGCGATTGATCGGCGACGAACTCATCGACTTCGTTGATCGTCGGCGGCAGGCCGATCAGATCGAGGCTGACTCGCCGCAGCCAAGTGATGCGGTCGGTTTCGGGGGAGAGAGTCAGGCCTTCGCGTTGCAGACGGTCGAGAATGAAGTGGTCGATTGAGGTTTTGAAAAACGGTATCGCGGCGATCGGCTGTCGGCGATCGGGGTTCGGCCGGACGGGAGCTTTGAATGCCCAATGATCTGCTCCTTTGGACTTCAACTCGATGGAAGCTGACTCCGGCCACAAGGCCCCTTGGTTGATCCATGCTCGCAGAATCGCGATTTGTTCGGCGGTCAATCGCTCGCCTTCGGGAGGCATCTTGAGGTCGGGATCGAGTCCCGCGACGTACCGAAACAGTGGACTGTCAGCACTCTTGCCGGGCACGATGGCTCGGCTAATGTCACCGCCACGCATCGCCGACACTTTGTGATCGAGCCGATACGCCGACTCCTGTTTCTTCGCGCCGTGACATGACAGACACTTCGCCTCGAAAATCGGCTGCACGTCTTTGACGAAGTCGATTTTGAGAGTCGCCAGCGCGGGGGGCTTGTCACCCGCGGCCAACCCGACTGCCAAAGCGAAGACACTCGCTGAACTCACCCACAAAAATCGCCAGAGCCGATTCATCGGAGATTCCTGTCACTGAATCGTGAAGCGGAGAGAACCACAAAGGCACCAAGTCACGAAGCGAACTCTTTGTGCCTTCGTGTCTTGGTGGTCCACCGTAGCTATGGCTGGGAGTCTCGTCCACGTTTCAGCCATTTGCCGGGCAGGACCAAATCACTCACGACCAGGCGATGATCGGAATGCTCTGAACGAACGGCCCACATGGCGATCGGGCGAAAATGCCCGCTGGCCCAAATCTGATCGAACCGCAGCACGGGGATTGTATTGAGCACAGTGTTGCCCCAGCCACGCCCGGCCTTGTCGAAGGTGTCACGTCCAAAGCTGCGGAGTCCTCGCGTCGAACGGTCATGCGCCGGGGCGTTGAAGTCGCCGCCAAAAATGTTGATGAAGTCGATGTCGTTGATCAGAGCGTTAGCCAGTTGATCGGATTGTTGCGTGTGTTGCTGTCGCTTTGCAGCTTGCTCGCGCCAACATGCAGGATTCCAAAGATCGTAGCGCACGATCGGCGGAGCCAAACGCAAACTCGTGACTTTGAACGCCGGTCCGTTCGGCGGCTGCACACGGCCGATCACGAAATGCTCTTTCACTTCCAGACGCTGGATTGGCCAACGAGCGACGATGGAGGCGTCTGAACTCCACAGCACGCCGTGCGAGTCTCCAAAGAATTCCGTCGCCAACCGTTCCAGATCCTCTCTTCCGGGGGATTCCTGGAAGAGCAGAATGTCAGGAGCCATGGCCGCTGCTTCGCGAGCCGTTCGCAACGAACCATCGGCACAGTTCAGCGAGACCACTCGCAATCGCAGGGAGTCTGCCTCGACGTTGTTCGATGCAATCACTCTCGACCACACCGATCGTGCCATGCTGCGCGACTCTTCCACGCAAGTGACGACGAACAAGACCCACAACAACGTCAGGATGACCAACCAGCCGCGAGGTCGAAGACGACGAGCCAAAATCAACGCAGGAACTCCCGCCATCAACCAACACCATGCGGGAATCAGGCGCAACGCCGCCAATGCGTCGAATTGCCAGCGAGTCGCACCAGTTCCGATCAAACCCAGCATCAGAGACAAGACACACCATGCTCGTGCCCAATGCTGCTTCCGATGGTCGTCGTTTGAAACGGCGACTGGAGCAATGGGCGGCGTGGACTGATAAAGTTCGGACATGCGGATCACGCTTTATTTTCGGAGCGACTCGGTCTGCCAGCCGAGCGATTTGATCCGTTCGAGTTCGGCGTCGATGTCGGTGCCCTCGTAGAACGACAGCCAGCCGCGCAGGGTTTGCGTCTCACCAGGAACACAGTCCGGGAACTTCGGGTCCGAGTGCAGGCACGGACACGGCGCGTTGCCCCACGGGCGGTGACATGGTTCCCAGGCGGTGATGATCCAGCGTTTCTTCGACTCGTCATGCACGGCGACGAACGGCTTGCGGAAGAGTTTGTTGCTGTTCGTCTGCGCCGCGAAGCTGCTCGCCCCTTTGAGCATCACGCAGTTCTGCACGCGCAGATCGGAGAGTTTCTCTTTCGAGCCGTTCTTCAGCCAAAGTTCCATGCGCACAACGTCGTGTTGCGGAACGATGAGGGCACCGAACTCGATGCCGTTCGGCAGCCGGCGTTGAATGTCGAGCGAACCGTCTTTGCGGCGGTACCATTCCAGCCGCTCCATCGCGATGCCTTGTTTCGACCACACGGTGTCGATGTGCGTGTGAGCCAAATACGTCAGGCCGAGATTCGACCACAACGCCTCCGGCACATCGACGACGACGTAGTCTTTGTCCGACCACGGCGTGAAGACGCTGACTTTGGTTTCGCGTTGCGGATTGACTGCCCCATCGAGGAAGCCAATGCGCGGATGCCGGCCGCCCGGATACGGCAGCACGCGCAGCGGAGCGTTCGCCGCGTGTGCCGGGCGGTTGTCGTCCCGAAGGTCGAACTTTGTTCGCGCAGCATTGATCTCGTCCGCCGAGAGGTTGGTCGCGGCGTTGATTTCATCATTCGAGAAGCGGTGATCCCAAATCATGTTCTCCAGCCAATAACGTAGCTCGGCATCTTCCTTTGGCCGGCGAGCATTCGATGGATCGTCGGCCCATGTAGGAATCGCAGCCACGAAGGTGATCAACGCAGTGAAGGCCAGCCAACAGGGACGAGTCATTATCTGTGGTCCTTTTTGTGTTTGATGGCATCAGCAAGAACAGACGGCATTCAGCCGCCGCTGCAAATCGGTGAACGCGGATTCCACTCGATCCGTTGGAGAAAGCAGCCAATCGCGGCTGACTTCTTGCACGAGAGACTGTGCTTCCGAGGTCAAATAATCCACCGTGCTTTTGCCATCCACGCGAGCCAACATGCAAGCCGCGAGGTGCGAGACGACGTGTTGCTCGTGGGCAGGTTGCAAACCTGTCCCACGATAGGCCGACCAAAACTCGCGGACCATGTCGAAGAAGAAGTCCGCTCGACGGGCATGTTTGATCGTCTTCAGCAACAGGTGGCTCAGGAAGAAGCCGAGATCGAATGCCGGATCGCCGAAGTGGCCTGTCTCGAAATCGACCAGCACGAGTCGCGGTCGCTCGCCGTTGGTGCTCAATTCGTTCGGCACGAGCAAAATGTTCTTCGGACTGAAGTCACCCAGCACCAGACAGGTTGCGGTTGCCAACGTCTCATCGATGAGACGTTCCAGCGCCGGACGCAATTCGGGTTGTCGCTCGGCCACGAAGCGATAAAACGGATCGAGCCGCAGTTCGTCGAAAATCGTGCGGTCGCCGAGTCGCTCGCGCAGGTCGAGGTCACCCACCGTACCGGCATGGATCGTGGCCAGCGTCTCGCCGAGTCGGCGTCCGATCGAGGAATCTGCCTCGCCATTCAAGAGACTACTTTTCCAAACGATGTGCTCGCGCGGGATCGCCTCCATCGCGAACAGAAAATTGTCGCGATCCTCGAACAGTAGTTTGGGCACAAGGCCGGGAGGCGTGACGCGCTGCAACACATCCAGCACGTCGCGTTCTCGCCAAATCCGCTCTGGTTGGCTGAACCAAGCGGCCTGAGTGCGGAGTTGTGCTCGCGACTGTTTGACGACGAAGTCCTCGCTATCCGGCACTGACACGCGCATGACCACGTTCGAAACTCCACCAGAGAGAACCTCGGCGGATGACCGCAAGGCGATCGCAGGAGACAGTCGGCCCGTGTCGCGCAAGTAGTCGATCAAGTTGTCGGGACCGAGTTCGAGCATGTGGAGTCCGCGCCTGTCAAAGTGTGTTGGCAGAATACTCATTCTTTCAGAGAAGACGAGTCGGCCGGCGCGAAGCAATCTTGACGGTCGCGCGCGCGCCTCGTAGCATCCGCCTCCCAGTCTTGGGTTTCGAGGGGCCTTCTCTTCACGATGCCGTCTGAGCATCGAGCTTGCTGCCAACTGTCCGCATCCGGAACACAGCGCATTCGGCAGAAGCTGTTCTCCCCTCCCGCTCGGGATCGACTCTGTCTTTGAATCTGGCTCACGGGATGTGACGCCGATGCGAGTCCGGCAACAAGGCCAAGCGCTGGTTGTTCACACCCCTGCCAAGCTCAATTTGTTTCTGGAGATCTTGGGGAAACGGCCCGACGGCTTCCACGAGTTGGAAACGCTCATGGTCACCGTCGGCCACTACGATACGTTGCGGTTCACGGAGGACGAGTCTTCTGCTTCGCCGGTGCGATCTGCGTCGGCAGTGTCTGCGGCTGGTCTGCCGTCCGACATTCACCTGTCATGCTGCTGGGCCGGGTCGCCGGAGTTCTCTCCGGGACCAATCCCGACGGGCAGTGACAACTTGGTGGTGCGGGCAGCGGAACTATTGCGTGAGGTCACGGGCACTCGGCGCGGAGTGTCCATCGAGTTGACCAAACGCATTCCGATGGCCGCCGGATTGGCAGGAGGATCGAGCGACTGTGCCGCGACGTTGTTTGCCTTGAACCGGTTGTGGAAGCTGGGTTTGCCCGACCAGCGATTGCTGGAGCTGGCGGCTCGGCTGGGGAGTGACATTGCTTTCTTTCTGACGCGGACTTCGGCTGCCGTTTGTCGCGGCCGAGGCGAAATCATCGAACCAGTGGCTGCACCCATGAGACTGCACTTCGTGATCGCCAAACCATCCAGCGGGCTTTCGACCGCCGCCGTGTTCCGGCAATGTCGCCCCGCCGCGTCACCCCGTTCCGCTCAATCGCTGGTGGACTCGCTGGGCGCCGGGCGTCTTTCGGTCGCCGCTCGCCAATTGCACAACGCTCTGCAGCCGCCCGCCGAGCAACTCAACTCGGACGTCGTCCGTTTGCGTCGTACATTCTCGCGACTGTCGTTCTTCGGTCATCAGATGAGCGGCAGCGGAACTTCGTATTTCGGTCTCTGTTCGCAACTCGATCAGGCGACGGCTCTCGCGGCCCAAGTTCGTTCGGCAGGCTGCGATGATGTGTTTGTGGCTTCGACTCAACCGTGATTTGTGAGCTTGGTTTTCATTCAGTGAAGGAGTGCTGCCGTGGAAATCACCGAAGTTCGAGTGAAGTTGATGAGTGACCCCAATGACCGTTTGATGGGCTTCTGTTCGATCACGCTGGATGGCAGCTTTGTGATTCGCGATCTGAAGATCATCCAAGGAGGCAAAGGCTGCTTTGTGGCGATGCCCAGCCGCCGTCTGATGGATCGCTGCACGCGCTGCCACACGAAGAACCACCTGCGGTCACGTTTCTGCAACCACTGCGGCGGAACACTCAGCGAAGATCGCTCCGCCAAGGACTTCGACGGCCGAGCCAAGCTCTATGCCGACATCGCTCACCCCATCAACTGCGAGTGCCGCGAGAAAATCCAAGCCAAAGTCATGGTCGCCTTCGAGCAGGAGAAAATCCTCGCTCAGCGCGAGGGTTACATCTGCCGCTACGACGACTACGGCGAAGACGACTACGACGAAGAACCGATCGCCGCCACGCTTCCACGCCGCGAGGCTCCCGGCCGCGAAGGGACGATCCGCATCGACCAACCGCAACGCTGCGAAGGCCCCGCCGAACCGCATGTCCTCAAGATGCCGCAGTCCGAACCGGCCAGAGCCTCAGTCCACCTCAGCCACAACGAAGACAACGAATCGTTCGGCTCAGGCATCGACTGACGCAGTGCCTTGGCGATCAGCACGACGCGCCAGCGAGTGGTTCGCCCCCTCAACCACTCGCTGGCGCGTCGTGCTGGTATTGCGGATTACTTTCCGTCACGCGGTTTCGCGGAAACTTCGGCGATGAACTCCCGCGTCCGAGCGATCACTTCGTCGGTGATCTGCATGTGGCCCAAATCGGGATAGTGATGAAATTTGTGCCGCGCGTCGGCCTTTTTCAGCACCTCGATCATTGTCAGAGCATTCGCGATCGGTACCGATTTGTCGTTGTCGGAATGCAGAATCAGCAGCGGCTTCGACGTCTTGGTGACATGCTTCGTCGGCGAGGCGTAGGCACGAGCTTCGGTGGGATCAACTCCCGGCGGAGTCCACAGATTGCCCCAATCGAGAGCGACCAGATCGTAGGCCGCCGCGACGCTGATCGCCGCGCGGAAGTCATTGCTCTCCTTCTCCCAGCCGCCGGTGCGAGGGTAGGTTCCGTCACCAAGCGTCGCCGCCAGCGAGGTCATGTGGCCGCCGGCCGACTGCCCGATCAAGAAGATGCGCTGGGTGTCGATGTTGAATTCCTTGGCGTGTGCGTGGACATAACGGATCGCGCACTGGAAGTCCTGATAACAGGCCGGTGCCGGCGTGCTGTTTTTCAGGCGATAGTCGATCGACATGGCGAAGTAGCCGAAGCCCGCCCACTGCTCGACCTTGATCGTCGAGGTATCTTTCTTGTGCCCGCCGACCCAGCGTCCGCCGTGGACCGAGATGATCGCCGGCAGCGGTTCCTTCGATTCGGGGAAGGCGATGTCCGCCAGTAGTCCCGCGCCATGCACACGGCCGTAGACGACATCCTCGCGCACAACAACTTTCGGCGCAGCCTTCTCGTCCGCCTTGCCGACTTCACGCTCGCTGAACCTGTTCGTGACCAATGCGGCCACCAACAAACCACAAACCACCCACGCGATTCTGCATCGTGTCGTCTTCATGCTGCACCTGCCTTGTTGAGAACGGAAAGTTGAATCGGCCTCGGACTCGCGAGCCATCATCCGCAACCGCGATGACCGGTACAACCTCGTGAGCGCACTAACCCGAAGCGTCAACGAGGGCGAATGCTTCACCGACTCCCCATCATCATCTTTCGAAGAGTTATTGTCAAACGTTGTGGATGAGGTCGTGAGTCAGGCGGCGACTTTGGGGAGGATGACGCCGTCTTGGAACTTGGTGTCTTTGGCGACTTCGACGAGGTGCTTTGCAGCGTCAAGAGTTCGCCAGTGGTGAGAGGCGGACTCGG
>CAMDPK010000231.1 GCA_945904015.1 Candidatus Kuenenia stuttgartensis
AACGAAATCAACGCAAGCGAACAACCGCGGGGTATCCCCGTGGCGTTGTTGAGCCGCCGTCAAAGCAGCTCACCAACAAGGCTTGGGCAACCCACCGACCACGCGCGGGAATGTAGCGAGGCTGTTTGTTGGCCGCAAAGAACACAAAAGATCGCAAAGAATTGGCGTCAAGGGGCGTTCTCTTTGTGATCTTTTGTGTTCTTTGTGGCCAACTCATTTCTTCTCGTCCTCTTTGGCCCGGAAGTCGCCCGCTTCGACGATCACCAGCTTGTTCGGATTGAGGTATTTGCGGCAGGCTTTGACGACGTCGGCGGGGGTGACTTTTTGCACGCGGGCTTCGAGATCAGCTTGGTACTTCAGAGTGCGGCCGGCTTCGAGTGATTCCTCGATAATTGCGGCGAGCTGGCTGTCCTCGGTGCGACCGACTTGTTCGCCCTGAAGAAAACCTTGCTTGGCGGCGTCGAGTTCTTCGGCGGTCACGCCGTCCTTTAGCATCAGGTCGAGTTCCTCGCGGATCGCTTTCTCGACTTTCGGCATGTTGGTCGGGTTGCAGATGGCGTAGACGTAGAACAGAGTCCGATCGTCAACGGCGGGGACTTGCAGGCCGCTGCCGACTCCGTAACTCAAGCCGTCTTTCTCGCGGACGCGGTTGCCGAGCCGCGATGAAAGTGAGCCGTGGCCGAGGATGAAGTTGCCCAGGTTCAGCGCGGCGAAGTCGGGGTGGTCGTCCTTCAGCGGGAAGACGAGGCCCGCGAAGTAGGTCGCGCTCGCCTTATCGGGAGTTGCGAGTGACTGGACGTTCCCTTTCACTTTGATGTCCGACTTCCGCACGATGCGCTGGTACGAGGACTTCGGCTGCCAGCCGTCGAAGAGTTTGGCGACTTGTTGCTTCGTAGCTTCGGCATCGAAGTCGCCGATGACGGTCAGCTCGCCGTTTTTCGCGCCGAGCATCGTCTCGTACAACTCGCGGATCGTCTCCAGCGACGCACCTTGCAGCATCTCGATCTCTTCGGGAGCGGACGGGATGTATCGCGGGTCGCTGCCAGCATACGGATTGAGTTGCTTCGAGACGGCCGTTTGAGCGAGCGCGGTTGGATCGGTCTTTTGCTTTTCGAGGCCGGCAAGCTGCGAGTTCTTGAGTGTCTCAAGTTCCTTGTCAGCGAGTGCCGGCTCGCGCAGCACTTGCCTCAGCAGATCAAGCGCGGCGGCGAGATTTTTCTTCTTCGTCTTGAGAGTGAACGTCGCGACGCCTGGCTGACGAAGCGACGCGGACGCACTCAGTTCGGTGAATTGCTTGTCGAGTGCGTCTGTCAATTCTTCCCGCGATAACTTCTTCGTGCCGCGAGCCATGAGCTTCGGCAGCAACTCGGCGGCTTTGGCTTTGTTGGTGAGCGATTCTTCGCTGCCAAATCGCAGCGTCAGTCGCAGCGTGACCGCTTCGCCACGAGTTTTCTTCGGCAGGAAGGCGGCGCGCAGGCCGGTCGGCAGTGTGACACGTTCGGTACGGGCGTCGATCTTCAGCGGGTCGACGTCGAACGCTTCGCCCGCCGCGACGTCTTCGCGGCCTTTGTAGTCGCCGATCATTTCCACCAACGCGGGGGTCGGCGGGACACTGATTCGCTCTGGAGTTTTGACCGGCAAGTACATGCCGACCGTGCGGTTGTTCTGCCGCAGGTACGACGACGCGACCTTTTGCACGTCGGCCTTCGTGACTTGTTCCAAGCGATCGCGGTAGAGGAAGTACAGCCGCCAATCTCCCTGAGACGCCCATTCCGATAACTGAACTGCCAGTCCCGTACTGTCGGCGGCTTGCAGTTCGCGTTGCTTGAGCAGACTTTGTTTGGCTCGCGCGACGTCGTCGTCGGCAACACCATCGAGCACGACTTTGTCGATCGCGTCCAGCATCGCTTCGAGCACGACTTGAGGATCGTTCCCCTTCGAGACTTCGGCCATCAACAGCAGGACTCCAGGATCGTGCAGCGCGAACGCGCCGCCGGTCACGTTCGCGGCTTTCTTGGTCTCGACTAGAGCCTTGTACAACTTGCCGGACGGAGCTTGCGTGAGGATCGACTCCAAGACATCGACCGCCGCGAACTCCGGGTGCGGTCCGGACGGGATGTGAAACACGCCACCGACGACGGCGACGTCGCCGACTCGTCGCAGAGTCACAAGTCGTTCGCCGTCTTGAGCCGGCTCTTCCGTGTAGGTGTTTTCGAGTTGGCGTGTTGGCTTCGGCATCGGGCCGAAGTATTTGGCGGCGAGCTTGAGCGCCGCCTCCGGTTCAAACTTCCCGGCGACGACGAGCATCGCGTTGTCGGGTTGGTAAAACTTTTTGTAGAAGCGCTTCAGATTGGCGACAGGGACACGTTCGATGTCCGCTCGGTTGCCGATGGTCGATTTGCCGTAGTTGTGCCACTCGAACGCGGCGGACAGCATCCGCTGCATCAGGACGGATTGGGCGCGGTTCTCGCCGCTCTCGAATTCGTTGCGGACGACGGTCATCTCGGAGGCGAGGTCTTCGGCCTTGATGAAGCTGTTGACCATGCGGTCGGCTTCCAGCTTGATCGCGAATTCGAGATTGTCGTCGCTGGCCGGCAGCGTCTCGAAGTAGTTCGTGCGGTCGAGCCACGTCGTCCCGTTGTACTCGGCCCCGCGATCTTTCAGCGCCTTCGGGATGTCCGCGATGGTCGGCGTCCCTTTGAAGACCATGTGCTCCAGCAGGTGAGCCATGCCGGCTTCGCCGTACCCTTCGTGCCGCGAGCCGACGAAGATCGTCAGATTCACGGTGACGGTCGGCTTCGACTCATCGGGGAACAGGAGCACCTTGAGACCGTTGTCGAGTTGATACTCGGTGATCCCTTCAATGGATGTGACCTGCTTCGGTTCGGCAGCGAATCCCGGAAGCATTACCGCGAACGCGAACACTGCCCAAGCAACCAACGCACCAATTTGCAATTTGCAATTTGCAATTCTCAATTTGCAATTCCCAATCACCATGACACACGTCCTCCCATGAAGTGCTTCACCAGGTCGGCGCAGCAGAGTCGCGCACGAATGAGGCGGACTCTAGCAGCGTGCGATCGGGACGAAAACGTTCGCTACAGGCCAACCGAGCGTAGAATATTGATCAGCTTCTGCTGGCGATCGCCCATTCGGGCACTGACGTCGAGCCAGCCGACTCGCGACTTCAAGGGCAAGGCCCAGGGGGGCAGCGGCCCGGAATCGAGCCGGACGAGCAGGCCATGATCGTCGTGGCGCACCTCGTCCGGTTGCCGGATCGCTCGCAGTTCAGATTCCGGAAGCGTCGCCTGCATTGCTCGCAAAACGGGATCGATCGAGCCTGCGAGGTCCAAGACGTCCACGCGAAACGGCCGGGCCAACAGCCGAGCCCGCAGCTCGGCGATCGTCTGGTGTTTCTCCGGATGCACGAAGTCCGGTACGAGTTCAAACAGCGGGTCGAGCACGAACCGCCGATACCAGCAGCCCGAATGCGGCACATGCAACACGGGCGGTTCGTTGATCACGTTGTTGCCGAAGAACAGCAGATCCAGATCGAGTGTGCGTGGGCCCCATTCGATGCTGCGCTCGCGGCCAAACTCGGTCTCAACGGCCAAGAGGCAGCTCAACAGCTCTCGTGCGGAGAGTGTTGTCTCCAATTGAGCGGCCGCGTTGGTGAATTCAGAACCGGCGGCCGATCCCACCGGAGTGGTTTGGAAGAGCGAACTCCAACGCTCGACACGCACTCCCGGCGACCGTGACAGCGATTGCAAGGCCCCGACAATTGTCTGCGGCATGTTTCCCAAATTGCCGCCCAGACCAATCAAACAGGTTGTCATCGATCATCCCATCGAGCGGTGAAACAGTTCGTCGGAGACTTCGGAAGACTGAATGCTGTGGCTGGCAAACCGCTCCCGTGAACGCCAGAATGCCGCACTTCCAAACCCGGGTCCGTCCCAGAATGTTCGTTGGCTCTCGCGCGAGATTCCCCAAGTATGGCCAAAGAAGAGGCGATCGAAGTTGAAGGCGTTGTGGTGGAGGCTTTGGCCAACACCCAATTCCGCGTCAAGCTGGAGAACGGCCATCTCGTGATGGCTCACGTTGCTGGCAAGATGCGGAAACACTTTATCCGCATCGTGCCCGGGGACAAAGTAAAGGTCGAAGTCTCGCCGTACGACCTCAATCGCGGCCGCATCATCTTTCGCGAACGCTAAGCCGCCTGCTTGATGACGACCCATGCCGAACGATTCCACCGTCGAAGTGTTGCTGTTCACCGATGGCGCGTGTAGCGGCAACCCCGGTCCTGGAGGTTGGGCCTGCATTCTTCGGCATCCGACGACTGGCAAAGAGAAAGAACTCTCCGGTGGAGCTGCCCCGACCACCAACAACCAAATGGAGTTGATGGGAGTCATCTCTGGTTTGGAATCACTGACTCGTCCAACCGTGGTCGAAGTCATCACCGACAGCAAGTATGTCGCCGACGGCTGCACCAGTTGGATGCCGAATTGGAAGAAGAATGGCTGGCGACGTCGCGAAGGAAGTCGTTGGGCGGAGGTCAAAAACCTCGAACTCTGGCAACGTCTGGACGCACTGCTCGCCAAACACCAAGTCCGCTTCAAGGTCGTCAAAGGCCACAGCGGTCACGCCGAGAACGAACGCTGCGATGAACTCGCGGTCGAAGCCGCGCGGCAATTTGGCGCAATGTAGACGCGTCACGGAGTTGATGCGACTACTTCTTCGCCGCGCCGCCGGCCGAGTAGCGTGTTCGCTCTTGGATGATCGACTTCATTCGCTGTTTGGAAAAGATGCGAACGACTTTGCCTTTGTAGGTCAGGCGACCTTGGTCGTCGTGGTCGAGGTGCTCTTTGATTTCTGGCTTCGCTTCGCCGGCGTAAAGGGCGGCGAAGGTTTCTGGATCGACGCCACGTCCATCTTCCAGATCCCGCACCGCGTTGATTCCTCCCGCCATCACCGAAAAGACATTCAGCGATGTGGTCGCCGGGACGTAAAGATTCTCTTGCTCAAGTGTTTCGGCCGCGCTCTTGATTGCGGCAAACGCCTCTTTCAGCTTTGTGAGCGACTCCGCGGAAGGCCCGCCTTCGGCTGGTGCCTGTGCCCCCAGAGACTTCGGGGCGAACGCGCCGGTTGTCCCCAGGACGTATCCGAGACTCAACAGTCCCAACACCACAACAGTTTTCCAAATCGAACGCATGAGAAGTCTCCTTCCGCGCAGAGAAATTTGTCGTCTCGCGGAATCGTGTGGCATGTGGGGCAGGTTTTCAACCTGCCCGTGAGTTTCGGACGGGCAGGTTGAAAACCTGCCCCGCGAGATCAGGCCACTTTGCGTGACTTAACCTCGGTTGTCTGTGCCGAACGCTCGTCGCGACCAGACAGTGACAGCGTGTGGCCGGCGTCCCTGCGAAGCTGTGTTTTTCGTTGAGTCCGACTGAGGAACACGCTGACGTACATCAATGCGGCCGAAGTCACCAGCGCCACAAAGCATCCCATCAAAGCAATTTGGTCATCCGTGGCATTCTGGAAGAAGTCCATGAGCACTCCGCCTTTTGAAATTGAGGACCGTGACGAGCGAACTCGATCATCGCGCTACGGACTGATTTCGGACGGCGTTCGCGGTCCTCTTCAAAATCGCTCGACAAACCGGCTGATGTTGCCGAATCCGATGTCAGCACTGGCAATCAGCGAAACTGTGCGTCTCCTGACGTCTCTGACGGCCGACCTCAATAAGTCCGGACAAACCGTTGATCCTGACGGCGGCTCTGATCTCCGAGCTCCTGATCCTCACGACTTCCAGGTGCGAGGGTTTCATGGTCGGCCGCTCCTGCGTGGGGTAGGCTTCCAGCCTGCCATCCCATCAATAAAACTCTCAGTCCATGAGACTCGATTCCAATCCAAATGGCAGGCTGGAAGCCTACCCCACGTTGTTTCTTGGTTGCCCGATCTGGGCGTGTCCCGCGTGGGTTGGCTCGTTCTTCACACCCGATGCCAAGCCGCGCGAGTTTCTGACGCAGTACAGCAGCGTCTTCAACACGGTTGAAGGCAACAGCACGTTCTACGCCCTTCCCAGCCGAGACACGCTGCGTCGCTGGGCGGATGGCTCACCGGTTCGCGGTGCAGGCCAGAGTCGCCAATCACCGTCGCGGGCTTGGGGGCTGTCCTGTTTTTCGGTGGGCAGTTTGCCTCCTTCGTCGATTCGATTGCGGCCGACGGAATACAGCAACGGGCGGTCGTCCACGATTCGGTATCGCAACGGCTGGCCATCGAAGCGGTCCAGCGGCACTTCCGGCAATAGATCGGGGCAGAGTTGTTCCAGCCGCTCCGGCCATTGGCCGTGCCGACGGTGATAGACCGTGAGCGCGATTGAGACCAATGTCGCGTCGCGGTTCTGTGTGGCGAACTCGGCCCCTTGCCAAGGACGGTAAGGATTGTGAGTTTCCTCCATTGAGATCAGCGGCTGCATGATTCCCAAGAACGGTTGCAGTCGCAGACGTTGCCATCGCGAGTGATACCACTGATGCATCAACCGTTGCCCAGGCGATGGCTCGTCGTAGGCTTGTTCCCACAACGGCTTCGCAGACTCCGATTCTTCAAGATCGAAATACTGCTGCTGTGCTTGCTTCATCTCCGCCCGCGAAGCGATGACGCCGGAGCGAGCGGACCATTCCAGAATCCTTTCCGCCTGCGTGGCTTTGCTTGAGGCCGCCGACTTTCCGAACAATTGCCGCTCGGCATCTTCCAGCAAATGGAAATAGTCCGGCGTCAGCCGTCCGTCGCCGTGACCGTCGTCGGTGTAGAACCGTTGAAGCAGGTCGTCGCCGAACTCGCGGTCCACTTTCAATCGCAGCCGCCCGCCTCCCTGAAACGCCACGACCCGATGAGCCAGTTGTCGCAAATCATCGTCGGTCAGCCATGTCGGATCGTCCGCCAACGCGGCTCGCAGCTTGCTCCAATTTTGGCCGGCCCAGTGAAACGCGATGACTTGAATAATCGCGCAGTCGGACGGCAGTTGCTCCGCCAGGGACAGTCCCGCGAACCATGCACGCAGCCAGCGAGTGCGGTCTCGCTCAAATCGAGCCTGTTCGACTTCGATCGCCAAAAGTCGATGAAGGTCATACAGCTTTTGAATGTGCGGGAGCTGAACGCCCACCAGGATGCCGTTGGCTAACTTCTGATGCAGGTCGAAATGCCCCAGCTCGGCGGATTCCAGCCATTCGCGATTCGATTCGTCTCGGTACACGAATCCGAGTTGCCGTTTTTCCGAACCTCGAAACGTCAACTCCAATGCCTGCTGATTGTTTTCCAAATGCTCTAAACAAAGCGGCCAATGTTCCGAGCGCACACCGATCTCCAAAGCCTTCTCGCGATTTGCTCGTTGTTCCGGCGCTTCGCCGCGGAGGTCGAGTTTCTTGATCTTCATCAACGCCTCGCGGTAGTGCGGCCACGCGCGGTCGGTTTCCGCAATCGCCTGAGAACGCTGATCCCATTCGCCAACGAAGTCGTGTTGGATCGTCGGCTCTGCCGACAGAAAGCGGATCAGCAGCCAACTCCAGCAGACGACGACAATCGCCACGAGCACTCCGAACGCTTGCAGCATTCGCCGAGACGCCCGCCAAGCCCACGGCCGCTGTCGCAGTTTGGCTCGCCGAATCAGCCGTGCAACGGCGCGCGGTTCGCCGAAATTGGCGACCAGTTCCGACTCCGATTGTCCCGCCGCGAGACCGTCTTCAAAGTGCGCGATGAGTTCGCGAGCCACATCCCTCCGCTCGCAACGCCAGAGCCATGTCCGTCGCACAACATTGTCGATGAGTTGACTGATCGGCTTCGGCAAGGAGTGCGTGGGCCAGGATCGCTCGTCGTCCAAACTTCCCGACGTCGGCAATAACAACGCGGCGTTGCTCGCGACCACCGGCGTTGGTTTGTTGAGCAACGTCCCGGTCAATCGTCCACGAATCGCGTCTTGCCACGGCGTCGAGTTCAATAGCCGCCAACACTCCGACCAAGTCCGCTTGTGAGGATCGCGTGCCTCGTTCATGACGATGCCCCTCCCAATGCTGGCCGAGACTTCTTGCCACGAGCGCCCGGCAGGATGCCCAAGCCAACGAAGGCGTTCGCCAACGCTCGCCACTGTTCCACGCCATCAGCCAACCTCCGCTTGCCGTCCGCCGTCAGCGAGTAGTACTTCCGCTGACGTCCCGTGTCCCCCTCTTCCCACGACGCTTTGACGTACCCTTGCGCCTCCAGGTTGTAGAGCATCGGATACAGCGTCGATTGCCCCATATCGAGCACGCCCTCGGCATGTTCCGCCAACGCCGTGACCAACTCGTATCCGTACTTCGCCTCATCCTCCAGCAGCTTGAGCACGGCGATCGGCCCCGCTCCCCGCATCAACTCTCGTTCGATTCGCATGATTCGACTCCGACTGGTCACGAAATGGTCTCGATGCCTTGTGTGGCATAGTATGCGTGGACGCTCATAGCGAGTCAATCACGATGCCAACATCGAAACAACCCGGTAGCTTAAAGCCGCCGGGCTGTCTGGTTGGACTGATTTCACCCACCCCTTTCAAGGTCGTCACTTCGATGGTTTCTTGTTGGATTGGTGTGGTGATTTCTTGGCGAGGAGTTTGGCGGTGGAGACGTGGTGGTTTGTCTTGCCGCTGGTTTGTTTGGGGCGCGGTTTCTTGGGACCGCGTTTGCGTT
>CAMDPK010000232.1 GCA_945904015.1 Candidatus Kuenenia stuttgartensis
CCGAATTGCGGCAGCGAGTCCAATCGTTGGACATCGTGCAAGAGGCGATGCTGGACAGCTTGAAGAACCTGGAAAAGTTCGACTACGCCAGCGAAGGGGCGTTCCTGAAATGGCTGACCGCGATTGTTGAGAACCGCATTCGCGATCAATGCGATTACCACAAGGCGGCCCGGCGGGACATGGGCAAGCAGTCCCCTTTGGAGAATCCGCGTTCGGATGGCTCGGCGATTCCGCTGGAGATCCCAGACAAGAGCGGCTTGCCGACGGCCAGCCGTGCGATGATGTTGAGCGAAGACATGCTCCGACTGGAACAGGCGCTCGACCATCTTCCCGCCGAGACTCGCGAACTGATTATCGCCATCAAACTGGAAGGCCGGACCTATCAGGAATTGGCCGACGAAACGGGCAAGACTTCCGACGCCGTGCGGATGCAATCGAATCGAGCAATGGACGCGCTCACCGCCGTCTTTCGCGAACTGGAAGCCAAGGGAATTCAGACATGACCGATCACAGCGCTCGGCAGGATCAGGAGACGGAATTGGAAAGCCCGGTCGGTGGTAACGCTGACGCTGCGGACCCGACACGGCAGAAGCTCGAATCGCTGTTCCAACTGTTGCGAGGTTCTGATGGGCCAACTCCCGGTGACGCCAACTCGTTTTCGCAACGGTTTCGGTTGCTCCGTCGCCATGCCAGCGGTGGGCTGGGCGATATTTGGATTGCTCAAGACGAGGAATTGAATCGGCAAGTCGCGCTCAAAGAGATTCAGCCACGGTTCGCCGGTCACGAGCAAAGTTGGTCGCGGTTTCAACGCGAAGCGACGATCACGGGGCAGTTGGAGCATCCGGGGATTGTGCCGATCTACGCGCTCGGCCATCACGAGAACGGTCAGCCGTTCTACGCCATGCGGTTTGTGCAAGGGGACACGCTGGCGGATGCGATTGCGAAATTTCATCGCCGAGATGATGCCGCTCCGCCAGCGACCGACCGCAATCTGCAACTGCGGAAGCTCATCACGCGCCTGATCGACGTGTGCGATGCCGTGGCCTACGCGCACAGCCGGAGCATCATTCATCGCGACCTGAAGCCCGCCAACATCATGCTCGGCGAATTCGGCGAGACGCTGGTGGTCGATTGGGGACTGGCCAAGTCGCTGGCCGAAGTCGCGGACGAGACCACTTCCCCCACGGACAAGACCGCTGTTGCCGAACCCGGAAGCAAATCCACGCCAACGCAAATGGGATCGGCGGTCGGCTCGCCACCGTACATGAGTCCCGAACAAGCGGCCGGTCGCTTGGATCAACTCGGCCCCGCCAGTGACATCTACAGTCTCGGCGCGACGCTGTTTGAATTGCTGACCGGGCAATCTCCCATCGGCGCGGCCCCAGCAGGCGAGTCCCGCGAAACGCTGTCGATCAAAGAACTGTTGCAACGCATTCAAGAGGGCCGCTTCCCCCGTCCCACATTGGTCAATCCCGCTGTGCCCCGCGCGTTGGAAGCCGTGTGTCTCAAGGCAATGGCGTTGCGTCCCGAAGATCGCTACCGCGCCGCCCGCGATTTGTCGGCGGACTTGGAATCCTGGCTGGCCGATGAACCGGTCTCCGCTTGGACCGAGCCAACTGCGATCCGCGTCCGCCGCTGGATGCGTCGCCATCAAACGGCGGTCGTCTCGACACTGGCCACCGTGCTCGTGGCCGTGCTCGGCTTGAGCATCTCGCTCGCCATCATCGCCGACCGCAACGAACGCCTCGCCGACGGCAAGAACAAACTGGAATCCAGCAATCGTCAACTAGCCAAGACCAATCAAGAATTGACGGAATCCGGCCGACGCGAAAAAGACGCCCGCAAGTTGGCCGAGCGGAATGCCAACGAAGCCGAAACAAACGCGCGCGAAGCCACCAAACAGAAATCGGAGGCCATCGCCTCGCGCGAATTGGCTGACACTAATGCTGGTCTTGCCCACGAGCAAAGTCGGTTGGTGCTGGATATGCTCGGTTCAGTGATTTTTGAATTTCAAAACGGGCTTCGGAATGTTGCGGGAGCGGGAGAGGTTCGACAGCGGTTACTGACCATTGCTCTGAGGCAGTTGAAGAGCGTTGCAGAAAAATTCCAAGCACGGGCGTTCTTGGATCGTCACGCCGTGGTGGCGATGATGGAATTGGGCGAACTGATTCTGCAACTCGGCGTAACCGAAGCTCTCGATAAGGCTGAATCAGAGCCGCTCGATGTCGCGCAACGATTATTTGAAGGGGCATTCGACGCCGCGAACCGTTTGTCGGAACTCGATCCAAACGACACGGTTGCCCAACAGGATTTTGCGAACGTGTGTACGTTGCTTGGCGACGTGAATTTGCGACGTGCAAAACTTGACGTCGCGCTGTCTTGGTTTCAACAAGCCCTCGAAATCCGTCATCGGCTCAGTTTTCAGGTTCCCAACGGCATTGAAGTACGACGGAGTCTCGCAATTTCTTGCGACGGCATCGGTGATGTGTACCGGCGTTTGGGAGATATCGAAGCGGCGTTGGCTGCTTACCAACGAGGTTTGGAAGTCCGCGAAAAGTTGTTGGCCTCCGATCCGAATTCCGCTCTGTTGCAGCGAGACTCATCAATCTCACATGAGAGGATCGGGGATACGAATTTTGAGATTGCTAAATTGGATGCAGCGCTGACCGCTTATCAGCAGTGCTTGAAACTCCGCGAGCGTCTCGCTGACGCGGCTCAGAATGATGCTCAGGCACAGCAGGATGTGCCGCTCATTCTTTCCAAGATCGCCGACATTTACGCGAGAAAAGGTGATGTGAATGAAGCTGCCCAATTCTACGCAAGAGCATTGAAAATCGGCGAACGCTTGGTTGCTGATGCCCCGAATGATGTCCGAGCTAGGAAAAAATTGTCAGCGATTTACGACAGCATTGGTGATTTGTTCCGAATGGCAGGACAGCTTGAGGCAGCGCGCCAGACGTACCTCAAAAGCATTGGATTTCGCGAGCAACAGGCCGAACTGTCGATTAACGATGTGGATGCTCAACTTGCGCTCGGAGTTTCTTACGACCGACTTGGCGATGTCGAATGGAAACTGGAAAACTTCGACTCAGCAATGAGGTACTTTGAAAAGTCGTTGCTCTCAAGCAAGCGTTTGAATGACGCGACTCCGAATGATGCTCTAACGATGCGTAACTTAGCGATTTCTTACATGAAAGTTGGGAATGGGTATTTGCAACACGGTGACGTCGGTAAGGCAAGACTGTCGTATCAAAAGGAATTGGAGATCGACGAACGCCTAACAACAGTTTCACCAGACAATGCCGAAGCACAACGAGGTGTGTCGGTTGCACTCCAAAAACTCGGCGACTGCTACTTACAAGAAGGCGATGGTGAATCTGCGATGCGTTGGTATCGACGAAGTATGGACGTGATGCAGCGATTAGCTGAAGCCTCTCCCAACGAAGTGCGCACCCAAGTGGACGTGATGAAAGCGCATGCAAAAATTGGAATGGCGACTCGGCGTGCTGGGCAGTATCAGATTTCAAAGAATGCCTTCACAAATGCCCTCAACGTCGGCAATCAGTTGCGCCACGATCAGAAGTTGCCGGCTGGAGATTTGCACTTCATCCCGGAATTGAAAAACGATTTGCAACTCACTTCGGTGATGGAGAAAGCGACCGGCGAATGGAGTGAAATTGAAAAACTCCCGGCAGTTGAGCAACGTGCTCTTCTCACTCTCCGATGCACCGCACTCCCACGGTTTGGACGCATTGCGGAAGCGATCGACGCGGCAGATAGGTTTGCGGCACTCAACCCCGTTGAACAATACGAGTTGTTCAATTTGGCTTGCGGCTACAGCCAGATTGCACACGCTTTGCGTCAGCAAGATGCAAAACTAAACGATGAACGGGCGCAGAAATACATTCGCCTCGCGATTGCGACATTGCAAAAAGCGGTCAAAGCGGGCTTCAACAATCGCAATCTGATTCAAGGTCACTCCGATCTCACACCATTGCGTGATCTGGACGAGTTCCGTGAACTGATCCCATCCAAGCCCACTGGCAAGTCACCGGCCAAGCCAGCCGATCCGTCAAACAACTGACCCCGTTGCCGCGCGAGGCTCATTCATTTCATCGGTCTCAGCCGTGACCTCTGGTGGCGGCGTGATGGTCCAACCTTCCCGCTGCAACTCGTCGAGGATTTCTACCAGATGACTTTCGAGATGCTCCGCGTCCAATCGCTCCATTTCGAGGCGAAGCGCTTCCGACTCGGCCGCAAGCTCTTCATCGGACATTCGCGAGGGGTCGGGCGGTTTGGGGGACAGTTCGCCGACGGCGACGCCGAGACGCATGACCGCGGCGTAAAAGTCGAGCGCTCGTTTGCTACCACCCTGGCAGCGAGCCGCGTGAAAGTGAGCCAGCCATTCCTCGACCAGTCGCTCCGCCCCACCGACTTCGCGTTCCACCGACTGAATCAGAACCGCGATGTGATGAGTTGTCGGGGCGGCGTTGATGTCGGTGACGAAGTGTCGCACCCTGGCCCGGTCACGGCGCGAGCGATGAAAGTCTCGCCGTTCCCGTTCAACGGCCGTGTGACACTCGCGACAAGTTCGCTGTCGGCGCGAATCGTCTTTACGCCGTCGCCGGAACTGGCTCAACGGTTTGGCACACAGACAGCGAGCACACAAACAAAGGTCATCGGTTTCGGTTGCAATAGTCGTCATGGCTCGCCGTGAGAGGGGTCAACGGGGAGGTACTCCGAGCAGTGTCACGAGTTTCGTTGCGGTTGCAGATTTGCGAGAACAACAAGCGTCGGCGGCGGTTGTGTCGCATCTGGTGACTTATGTTCCACAAAACGGTTCCAAACTACAATCCGAACGCTCAGGAGGCCGTTGTGAGTCGAGATCATGGCGGTCGGCAAGTAGTTCAGACGGTGGCTCGGATGTTGCCTATCTTCCCCGATCGCCGCATGGCCTACCCTGACGAAAGGTGAGTTGCTCATGTTGGCGAATCTCACTCCGCCATTTCGGTTCACTCATTTGGCAGCAATTTCACTTCTCGGACTCCTGAAGAAAAATCGTAACGCGGCAGCCAGTGCCATTAAGCACAACAGGTTTTTCGGTTGGCGACGGGCAGCGGAAGCGCTCGACCAAGGCGAACTCCATCTCCGGCATTATCTCGGCCCATGCGAACCGGCTCTGCTGAGGTCGGCAAACGGCGGAATCAAGGTTCACGAAGTTCACGCCGCTACCGCCTTTCATGTGGTCGCGAAGTTGGCTGGGAACACGCGAGAAGCAATGGAGTGGTTCAATTTGAGAACGAACCGTGGGAAAAAACCGCTTGTGATTCGCGGCAACGAACGGAAGGTTTTTGAAGACGCCGGTTACTTCAAAAGCGTCACAGCGTTCACCGATGACGAGGTCAACGAACTCAAGGCACGCATGGAAATCGAGATCAGCAAGGCTGAATCAGTTGCGAATGCGGACGTAGAATCTCTGCCGGAAGTAGTCGCGAGAAAGTGCTTTGGTGACCGCAAAGGTTTAATGGACTACTGGAAAGAGATCGGCTACTCACCGAACTCGGATAATTGTTGGCCGCCGCCATCAACAACAGATGACAGAGGCCAAGCCAGCTTGAAGTCGCGAACATGGGATGCCGCCGCCGCGCCGCCAAGTGACTATCCCGCCGGTCCAATGACGGGCACGAAGCAACAGCGTGACCCGCATGACAACGATCAAATTGGCAAAAAAAAACTGCCGCTCAATGGAGACGTTCGAGATTTGTGCCTCTACCTCAAGGCCAAGCTCTCAGACTTCGGTTCGATGACCGCATGCGCACGGGACTTTTGCGGCACGCACCGCATCGACAGATCAAGAGCGGAAGGTTTGCTTCGTCAGGCGAAACGGTTCCCGCACCTCTGGAAGTCGTGACAACGGCATGACAACCTCGTGACAACGCACGCAGCCCGTCTTCTCAGACGGGCTTTTTTGTTGATTTTGTGTCTCCTCGATTGATCGCAAGTCGCGTTCAACACGTTTGGAGACAATCAAAATGATCGACGCCGCAACCGAAGAACTGATCCCGTTCCAACAAGCTGGCCGCCGAATTCCAGGCAACCCGTCCGTGTGTGCTTTGCACCGCTGGCGACTTTCTGGCGTTCGTGGCGCGAAGCTCGAAACGCTGCTCGTGGGCGGCACGCGCTTCACCAGTACCGAGGCCATCAGCAGGTTCATCGCCGCGCAGAATCGCGATGAATCACCTGCTCCGGCGATCACCGCGAAGCAACGCCGAACGCAGGCGGAGGCCGCGAACCGCGTCCTTCAAGACGCTGGCATCTGACCATCAATGGCGACGGCACCGTGTCATCGGTGCCGCGCAGCAAGTCCCCGTTTCCGACACGGAGCCAAGCGTGATGATGATATCCGACCCCACCGAACAAGTCCGTGAGATTGCCAAGACTCTGCGGCTGTTCGTCGCCGCTGGTGACGTCGGCGAGATTCGAGTCATCGGCAAGGATGACGATAAGCCGTTCGGCGTCTACTTCCGGCGCGAAGACATCGACCAAGCCGCCGCACTCGCCGCGAAATACAGCCACACCGCGAAGGGCGCGTACGTCGTGCTGAACCCAATCGACCTGGCATTGGCCGACCGTCCGCAACTCGTGAAGACTTTCACGCTGACCAAAGATGAGAACATCACTCGCCGACTCTGGTTGTTGATCGACTTCGACCCGTCGTCGCCGGAACGTGGACCAAACGACTCTGCGACCGACGCGGAGAAAGAAGCGGCAAGGCGGAAGATGGTGGAGGTTGATCTGTGGCTCGACGAACACGGTTGGCCCGCTCCGATCATCGCTGACAGCGGCAACGGCTGGCATTTGATTTTTGCCATCGACCTGCCGAACGATGAGCCGACGAAGGGACTCATCAGCCGATTCCTGAAGGCACTCGCCCAGCGTTTCGGTGACGATCACGTCGGCGTCGATATCAGCGTCCACAACGCCAGCAGAATCACAAAACTTTACGGCACTGCGGCACGCAAAGGCGAAGATCGACCAGAACGACCGCATCGGCTCTCGAAGCTGCTTTCGGTGCCCGAAGGTCAGGGAGTCGTCAGCGTCATCCAGATTGCCAAGGCGACGATCGACGCTCTTGCCGAAGCGACACCAGCGACCGCAGACGCTTCGCTGTTCGATCAACCGGCGACAGCCAGCCCACGCATCAACGGCAACGGCTGCACGCTCGACAAGCCAAAGCTGATCTTGCCGCCGACGTTCCCTGTTGGCGGCCGGCATGACACGCTTTTGAAAGTCGCTGGTGCTGTGCGGTCATTCGGAGCGAACGAGGCCGAGATTGCTGGCATTCTCCGAGTCTTCAATCTCACACGCTGCGGCAACGGCAAGCCCGATGACGAACTGCAAAAGATCGCTCGCGACTACGGCACAAAAGACGTCAACCTCCCGATGAAGGCTCTCATCGAATGCCAGTCAGACGAGCAAGTCGAAACAGCCGAGCAGCAACAAAAACTGCGGCACGCACTACAGCACGGACTCAAAGGACTTAGCGAAGGCCGTAGCCTCGATGAAGTCGCCGGAGCAATCAGTACGGTGCTCTGCACGATCACGGTGGACACCAAGCCGCAGACTTTCGACACGCTCACCAGCCGCGAACTCAATGACGGAGCGTTCAATCTGGATTACTACGTCGCCGACATGCTCGTCAAAAGCCAGCCGTGCGTTTTGGCCGGACCAAAGAAGTGCCTCAAGACCAACATCCTGATCGACCTCACGCTGTCGCTCGCCAGTCAGTGCAAATTCCTGGGTGAGTTCTACGTCACGAGGCCCGTCCGAGCGGCTCTCGTGAGCGGCGAAAGCGGACAGGCGACGATCCAAGAGACCGCTCGCCGAGTGGCACGATCAAAGCCGTGGATGCACCTGAGCGACTACGAGAACGCATTCTGGTGTTTTGATTTACCGAAGCTCGGTCAGCCGGACACGCCCAAGACGATCATCGCTTACATCCAGAAACACGCACTGGAGGTTTTGATTCTCGACCCCGCATATTTGTGTATGCCTCTTGGCGAATCGGCTGGCAATCTATTTCTCGTGGGAGTCATGCTCGCCGACCTCACCAAAGTTACCGCCGAGACCGGTTGCACGATCATCTTGTGCCACCACACAAAAAAGTCGGTCACTGATCCGTTCGCTGCTCCCGAACTGGAGAACATTTCGTGGAGCGGATTTCAGGAATGGTGCCGACAATGGATCTTGCTCGGACGCCGTGAAGCCTACGACCCGGAGCAAGCTGGCAGCCATCGCTTGTGGCTGAGTGTCGGCGGCAGTGCAGGTCATAGCGGCATGTGGGCACTCGATATCGAGGAAGGTTCCCGCAAAGACCAAGGCGGGAGACGCTGGGACGTGTCAGTCGAGACCGCATCGACCGCCATTGCCGCGAACATCGAACAACGCCAAGAGGCAAAAACGAGCAAGGCCGAGTTAAAGGCCGCCGCTCAAATCGAACGTGACTCCGTGAAGCTGCTCGCCGCCTACAAGCGACACCCGGAGGGTGAGACAGGCACAGTTATCCGTGAGCAAGTCGGAATGAGTCCGCAGAAGTTCGGACCCGCGAACGTGAAGCTACTCACCGACGAAGCCATCGAAGCTATCGACATCGCCAAAAACGGACGCATGTACCCAGGCTTTCGCATCAAGACCGTGACCCGGATTGACCCGG